>JAEEJZ010000046.1 GCA_016282145.1 Bacteroidales bacterium
CGAGACTACTTTCTACGGGACCAACATCACGCCTCAGCTCAGCAGTTTCAACCAGAAGATCTGGGCCAATCTGGAAGGGATGGTCCGCAGCTGGTCGTCCCAGTTCGATACGCTCTATGTAGTGACCGGCGCGGATATCACCGATGCAACCGAGGTGGCCTACGACAATTTCAACAAGAAAATCACCGTCCCTACGGGTTATTACAAGGTGTTGCTCGGTTACAAAAAAAACAGCACGATCGGTATCACCAACACGACCGGCGGTTATACCGGCATCGCTTTCTATCTCGAACACAAAACCGGTTATCCCAATACTAAGGATGCCATTTTCCAGCAGTCGATGACCATCGACGCCATCGAAGAGAAACTGGGAATGGATTTCTTTGTGAACCTTCCCGCCGTGGCCGGGACCCCGTTTGCCGCCAAGGCGGAATCCACTTTTGACTCCTGGTGGAAAAATTAAAGGCTTATGAAAAGAAAAATCCTGCTCGTCGCCCTGCTTGCGCTGCTTTCCAGCGTCGCCGCCTTCCCGCAGAAGGTCAGCCAGAGTTATGTGATCGGGTTCTACAATCTGGAGAACCTCTTCGATACCGTGCATGACGAAGGGAAGAACGATTATCAGTTCCTGCCCGACGGGAAGAACAACTGGACGGAGGCCAAGTACAAGAAGAAACTGCACAACATGGCCACGGTCATCCGTGCGATGAAGGAGGAGAATCATCACTGGCATACGGTTCTCGGGGTCAGTGAAATTGAAAACCGTCACGTGCTGGAGGACCTGGTGTCGCAGCCGGAAATCCTCGCCGCGAATTATCAGATCGTGCATTATGACGGCCCGGACCGCCGCGGCGTCGATTGCGCCCTGCTCTACCGTCCCTCGGAATTCCAGCTCATCGAAAGCCTGACCATCCCGTTCACCTTCTATGGCGTTGCCCTGGAGAGTCCGATGACTACCGAGGAGCGGCAGAACTTCCGTACCCGCGACGTGCTGATGGTGCGCGGTAACATCGCCGGAGAAATGTTCGCCTTCTATGTGGCGCACCTGCCCTCGCGGCTTGGCGGCAAGGGCGGAGACCTGCGTGCGCGCGGCGCCGAGATTATCTACGAACATGCGATGCGCCTCCAAAAGCGCTTCCCGGGCATCAAGATCGTCGTGATGGGCGATATGAACGACGATCCTTTCAATGAATCCATGGCGATGTTCCTGCACGGTCGCAAGACGGTGGCGGAGATGGCGGAGGGGGATTTCTACAATCCCTACTGGTCGATGCTCGATGCGGGCTACGGTTCCAACGCCTATCGCGGCGTGTGGAGCATCTTCGACCAGGAATTGGTCAATTACGCCCTGGTGCATGCGCCGGAAGGGACGCTGCGCGTCCTTCCCATCGTCAAGAAACGTAACAAGGAATTTTACGGCCGGGTCTTTCAGAAGCCGTTCATGACGGTGCAGGAAGGACAGTACAAGGGCACGCCGTTCCGGACCTTCTCCGGCGGCGACTTTGTCGGCGGTTATTCCGATCATTATCCAACCTATCTAATCGTGGGCAAATAATATGGCAAAAAGAATCATCCTTTCCATCATCGCGTTTGCGGCCGCCCTGTTCCCGCTGGCGGCGCAACAGCCCCCGGGAGGGGCAAAAGGAACGGTGCTGGACCGCAGCGACCGCAGCCCGATAGCCGGGGCAAGGGTGGAGATTTTCAAGGAAGGACGTTCCGGCGGCGCCGTTGCCGCCAATGAAGAAGGCCTTTTCCTGTTGGAAGGGTATGACGACGGCGACTGGGCCATCCTGGTTACCGCTCCGGGCTATCTTCCGGCGCAGTTGAACATTACCATCGCCGGCAGCGTCCGCGACCTTTTCACTGTCGGATTGACGCCTTCCAAGGCTGCAGAAGCCTCGGCGGACGGTTCTGATTTCACGGAGTTCGACCTGGCCGATACCGGCTACAGCGATGCCCCGACCGTTCTGTTTGCCAATGATGTCTATTCCAGTATCGTCGGTTTCGATTTCGGGAATGTCCGCTTCAAAAACCGGGGTTACAATTCGGAAACCCAGGACGTGCTGCTGAGCGGCGTGAAACTCAATGACGCCATCACCGGTTACTCTCCCTGGTCGCTCTGGTCCGGTCTGAACGAGATTACCCGCTCCAAGGTCACCACCAACTCGATGGAGGCCTCCGACTTCATGCTGGGCGGTTACAACGGGGTGACGAACATTTTCGCCAATCCCTCCAGTGTCCGCAAGGGCCTTCGTGTCAGCGCGCTGACCAACAGCGCGATGTACCGGCTCCGCCTGATGCTGACCTACGCGTCGGGCAAGCTGGATAACGGCTGGAGTTATGCCTTAAGCGCTTCCGCCCGCTTCGGCGGGAACGACTGGGTGCAGGGCGTCTTCTACCGCAGCCTGGCCTATTATGCCGGTGTCGAGAAGACTTTCGGCGATGCGCATACCCTCTCCCTCTTCACTCTTGCGACGCCGGGTATCCGGGGCACGCAGAACGCTTCCACGCAGGAAGTGTATGACTTGATGGGAGACAATATGTACAACTCCAACTGGGGATATCAGAACGGGAAGCGCCGCAACTCGAGGATGCGCAAGACCTTCGAGCCCATCACGGTGCTGAAATACGAATATACCCCTTCCGACCGCTTCAGTTCCCGGACGACCCTGCTCTGGCGCACCGGCCTGAACGGTTACACCGCCCTCGACTGGTATGATGCCCAGGACCCCCGTCCCGACTATTACCGGAATCTGCCCAGTTTTGCCTATATGGAAGAGGAGGACATCGACCGCAGCAACCCGGACAAGGCGGAATGGATGCGTTATGCCTGGACGGCTTCGAGCAGTGAATTCGACAAGTACCGCCACGTGGACTGGGACCACCTCTATGACGTGAACGCCAGCAATCCCGACGGGCGCAGCAAGTACGCCCAGGAGGAAAGGCACGTGGACCAGAACGACATCAATCTCGCCGAAAACATCAAGTGGCGCGCCAGCGACCTCTTCACCCTGACCGCCGGCGTATCGTTGAAATGGAACCGCACGGAGAACTACAAGAAGATGTGCGACCTGCTGGGAGGCAAGTACTTCCTGAATATCGACTCTTTTGCAGAGCGCGATTTCGCGGTCTCCGAGGCGAAGGTCCAGAATGACCTGGACTATTGGATGGCGCACGGGGAAGCGGAGAAAATCAAGACCGGCGGGAAGTACGGTTATGATTATATCGCGCAGGTCCGCCGCGCCAACCTCTGGGCCAACGGAAACTTTACCGCAGGAAATTTCTTCGCCTACGTCGGCCTGTCCGCAGGATATGACGCTTTCTGGCGCGAGGGCTTGCTGCGGAAGGGCCTTTTCGCCGGAACGGACGAGAATGGCCGGGACATCATCATCGACGGCGTGAACCTGACCACCCGCGACAGCAAGGGCAGGGTAGTGAGCTCCAAGGGCAAGTCCGAGGTCTGCCGCTTCTTCTCTTATTCGGCCAAGGCCCGCGCCGGTTATACCTTTGTCGGAGGCCACCGGATCTGGGCCGATGCGGGTTTCTTCAATGACGCCCCTACCTTCAACGAGGCCTTTATCTCCCCGCGTACGCGCAACACCGTCATGGAGGGGATCACCACCAAGAAGACGGTTTCCGCCGATGTCAACTACCAGTTGAGCCACAATGGCTACAACGCGCGCGTGAGCCTGTACTACACCCGGATTTGGGATCAGTCCGACGTGATGAGTTTCTACGATGATTCCCAGCACTCGTTCACCAATTTCGCGATGACGGGCATCAGTCAGCGCCATATGGGCCTCGAACTGGGCTTGACCGTCCCGCTGCCACTCCCGGGCCTGAGCATTTCCGGTGTCCTGAGCCTCGGCGAGCATATCTACAACAGCAAGCCGCATATGGTGCAGACCGTGGACAACAGCGCGGAGATCGTCCGTGACGAGGATGTCACCTGGTGGGACCGTACGCCCATCTTCAAGATTGCGGGTTATTCCCAGGACGGCAAGCCCATTTACGACCAGGATATCGACGGCAACTTCATCATCACCGGCTATAAGAAGCATTATGTGCCGGGAAGTCCGCAACTGGCGGCTGAACTGGCCATCAACTACAATATCAAGTACTGGTTCTTTGAAATCAACGGCCAGTACTTCGCCCGTTCCTTCCTGGATATGAACCCGCTCTACCGCACGGATTATGCCTGCAAGGGTGGGGACAGCAATCCCGGCATCATCGAAGAGATGACGGCCCAGGAGGAATTCGCCCCCGCGTTCATCCTCAATGCCAGCGTGGGCAAGAGTTGGTTCGTCAAGGGTAATCAGTTGGGATTCTCGCTGAGCCTCAACAATATGACAAACAACAAGAATGTCAAGACTGGAGGCTATGAGCAGACCCGTCTGATTGCATCTTCGGGCAAGGACCGTTACTACCGTTTCGATCCCAAGTATTTCTACATGCCCGGGTTCAATTATATGTTAAACCTGTATTTCCGATTCTAGGCCATGAAAAAGTTTGTTTATTCCCTGGCCCTGGCCTGTCTTCTGCTGCCGGCCTGTGATATCGAACCGCTGTACATCGAGTCCGACCTCAATTGGAAAAAGACGGAGCCGCAGACACTGCAGCCCACCCATACCATCAGGGAACTGGCCGCAATGTACCAGACAGGCAAGCCTTTCGTCGTCAATACGGACCTGATCATCGGCGGGCAGGTCATCTCCACCGACCAGCCGGGC
This sequence comes from Bacteroidales bacterium, assembly GCA_016282145.1. GTDB lineage: Bacteria > Bacteroidota > Bacteroidia > Bacteroidales > UBA932 > Cryptobacteroides. The sequence continues at coordinate 4,728 of JAEEJZ010000046.1, forward strand.
AACTTCTACAAGAGCCTGTACCTGCAGGACGCGACGGCCGGAATCGAATTGAAAATCGGCCGCAACGGCCTCTATAACGATTACAAACAAGGGCAGTGGGTCTATGTCAACTGCCGGGACCTTTCCATCGGGATGTACGGTTTCAAGACCGGCAACTACGGTGGTTCCGGCATGGTGCAGATCGGCTTTTCCGATCCGACGGGCGAGTACGAGACTTCCTATATCGAGTCTCCGCTGCTCGTCGACACCCGCATTGCCCGCGGCCCGCAAGACGAGGTCCCCGAGCCCATAATCCTTGCCCGCCAGTTCCCGTCGTCCTCCGACAGCCAGGCGACTTCATCCATTTTGGGCAAGCTGGTGACCATCAAGAATATGTATTACGCCCGCGAGAACTTCGCGCTGCTGTACCTGGATTCCACAAAGGACAAAAAACTCTACACGAACCGAGTGTTCCTTTCCGACACCAACGGCGCCGTCGGCGATGACAAGACCCACGGCATCACCACCTGGGCCATGTCCAAATCCAAGATGACCGAATACCTCTGCGCCGGACTTTGGGATGCCTGCAAAATCGGCAGCGGCAGCACCTTTACCGGACAGACGCTCGCAGATTTCCGCGGCGACGGCAGCTATCCCGGCGTGGAGAAGGCCGCCTACAGCATCAGCCAGTATTTCAGGGCCGGCCAGCAGGAAATCCAGGTGCGTACCAGCGGATTCTGCAAATTCGCAGACCTCGAAATCCCCGAGGACGTACTCTCCGGCAGGCGTGCCCTGGACATGACCGGTATCCTTACGATTTACCAGGGCAGCCTTCAGTTGATTGTTAACTCCCAGGATGATTGGCGCTATGCCGATACCGGAGAAAAAGTTTATCCATGAAAAAGTTCTTTGTTCTCGCATCTGCCCTTTTCCTTATGGCATCCTGCACCTCTGTCAACCCGTTCTTCAAAACCTGGGATACGCCTTACGGCATCCCGCCGTATGAGGAAATCAAAGTCTCCGACTATATGCCCGCCCTTCGCGAGGGCATGAAGCAGCAGTGCGCCGCCGTGGAGGCCATCGTCTCCAATCCCGACGCCCCGACTTTCGACAATACCGTCGCGGCGCTCGAATTCAGCGGCTCCCTGCTCAGTCAGGTGGAAGGGGTGCTTTTCAATGTCTGCGAGACCGACCGCAGCGATGAGCTCGACGCGGTGGTGGAGGAAGCGCTGCCTTTGCTCAGTGCCCATTCGGACGCCATTTCCTTCAACAAGCGCCTGTATGCCCGCGTGGCCGCGGTGATGGAGCAGGAGTACGATGCGCTGGACCGCGAGCAGCAGATGGTGCTCAAGGAACTTTGCGAATCCTTCGTGCGCGAAGGCGTGAACCTGCCGGAGGAAGTGCAGGATACGCTCAAGGAAATCAACGCGCAGATTTCGCTGAAAACGCAGAAGATCGGCAATAACATCCTCGCCGAGTCCAATGCCTTCCAGGAAGCGTTCGGCTTCAGCGTGAGCGCCTATCCGGATCAGATGACGACGACCGCCGACCGCGAACTGCGCCGCCGGTACAACGAATTCTACACCTCGCGCGGGCATCGCGGCAACGAGAACGACAATACGGCGCTGATCCTCGAGGTGATGCGCCTGCGCATCCGCCGCGCGCAACTGCTGGGCTATTCTACGCCCGCCGCCTACGAACTGGCCACCAAGATGGCCGGTACGCCCCAGACCGTCGATGCTTTCCTCGCCCCGATCATGCAGGCGGCACTGAAAGCCGCCGGACGGGAACTGAAGGATATGCAGGCTCTCATGAACGAGGACATTCGTGCCGGCCTTCTGCCCGAGGGCAGCACGATTCAGCCCTGGGACTGGTGGTACTATGCCGAGAAAGTGCGTAAGGCGCGCTATGACCTGGACGAGGAGCAGACCAAGCCCTACTTCCAGATCGACAGTGTGGTCAAGGGCCTGTTCCTTGCCGCCGGGAAACTTTACGGGGTGAAGGCGGAACGCCTGGAAGGGGTGCCCGTCTACAATCCTGAAGTGACGACCTACAAGATCATCGATGACGACGGCAGCCTGGCCGGTATCTTTACCACCGACTATTTCCCGCGTTCCAGCAAGCGCGGCGGCGCCTGGATGAACAATGTCCGCGAGCAGTATGTCGCTCCGGACGGGACGGAAGTACGCCCCATCATCGTGAATGTGGGGAACCTGCACAAGAACCTTTCCGTCGATGAGGTCCAGACCGTCTTCCACGAATTCGGTCACGCCCTGCACGGCCTGCTTACCCGCTGCCACTATCCTTCCGTCAGCGGCACTTCCGTCAAGCGCGACTATGTGGAGATGCTGTCGCAGTTCAATGAGAACTGGGCTTTCCAGCCCGAGTTGCTCGCCGCCTATGCCCGCGATGCGGCTGGCGCGGTCATCCCTGAGGAACTGGTGGCCAAGATCAACAACGCACTGAAATTCAACCAGGGCTTCATGACGACGGAACTCTGCGCCGCATCGATCCTGGATATGAAGTGGCACGAACTGACGGAAATTCCCGACGAGGCCTTCGCAGACCCCGCTGCGTGGATCGATGCGTTCGAGTCCAAGGTCTGTGCCAATATGGGCCTGATTCCCGAAATCGCTCCCCGCTACCGCACGACCTACTTCAACCATATCTTCTCCAGCGGGTACAATGCCGGCTACTACGGCTACCTGTGGGCGGAAGTATTGGACAAGGATGCGTTCAGCATATTCGAGGCATCCGGAAATGTTTGGAACAAGGAACTGGCCCGAAAATTCAAGGAAACCTTCCTGCAGAAGGGTGGCTCCGAGGAGCCGATGGTGCTCTACGAAAGCTTCGCCGGCCGCAAACCGGACCAGACGGCCTTCCTGAAGGCCAGAGGATTAGAATAAAACTATGGAAAGAAAAGTACTGTTGATGATACTCGACGGATGGGGCGAGGGTAAAAAAGACCATTCCAATGCCATCTATACGCAGGGAACGCCGTTCATCGACTCGCTGCGCGCCAAATATCCGCATTCCCATCTGCACGCCTGCGGCGAATACGTCGGCCTTCCCGACGGCCAGATGGGCAATTCCGAAGTGGGACACATGAACCTCGGCGCGGGCCGCGTGGTCTACCAGGACCTGGTGAAGATCAACATCGCCTGCCGTGAGCACGCCCTGATGCAGAATGCGGAAATCAAGGCCGCCTACGACTATGTCAAGTCCAGCGGCAAGAAACTCCATTTCTTCGGACTCTGCTCCCACGGTGGCGTGCACTCCTCCCTCAACCATCTCTATGAGTTCCTGGCGGAGGCCGACAAAGCCGGCCTGAAGGATGTCTTCGTGCACTGCTTCATGGACGGACGCGATACCGATCCCCGTTCCGGCTACGGCTTCGTAAAGGAACTCGAGGAGAAGATGGCGCAGACCACCGGCCGCGTGGCGACCGTCTGCGGCCGTTTCTACGCGATGGACCGCGACAAGCGCTGGAACCGCGTCAAGGAAGCCTACGATATGCTCGTGGACGGCAAGGGCGCGCAGTTCGCTTCGGCCCTGGAGGGTATCCAGGCCTCTTACGATGCCGATGTGACCGATGAGTTCATCAAGCCCATCGTGATATGCGAGAACGGGAAACCGCTGGCGAAGGTGGAAGCGGGCGACTGCGTGATCTTCTACAATTTCCGCAACGACCGCGCCCGCGAACTGACCGCCGTGCTCACCCAGACCGATATGCCTGAGGAGGGGATGCATACCCTTCCGTTGCACTACTGCTGCCTGACGCCCTATGATGCATCCTTCCAGGGCCTGCACATCCTCTTCGACAAGGAGGAGGTGCGCGATACCCTCGGAGAGACCGTCTCCAAGGCGGGGAAGCGTCAGCTGCGCATCGCCGAGACGGAAAAGTACGCCCACGTGACCTTCTTCTTCAACGGCGGCCGGGAGACCCCGTTCGAGAATGAAGACCGCATCCTGGTGAATTCTCCGAAGGTGGCGACCTACGACCTGCAGCCGGAGATGAGCGCCATCGAGGTGACGGACAAACTGATCGCCGCCATCCGCAGCGAGCAGGAGGATGTGATCATCCTGAATTTCGCCAACGGCGACATGGTCGGCCACACCGGCGTCTATGATGCGATCCGCAATGCCGTAGGCTGCATCGACGGTTGTGTCGAGGCGGTCGTGACCGCAGCTCTTGCGCACGGTTATGTGGTGCTGCTGACCGCAGACCACGGCAATGCCGATTATGCGGTGAACGAGGATGGCAGCCCCAATACGGCGCATTCGCTGAATCTGGTGCAGTTTATCGTAATCGGAGAGCCTTCGGTCAAGGAGGTGAAGGACGGTGCCCTTTGCAATGTGGCGCCGACCATCCTGAAGTTGATGGGCATCCCGCAGCCTGCGTCGATGACCGCGGAACCGCTTATTTAATCCCGGCTTATGTGGGTCTGGCTTGCCGTAGCCTCTTCGGCCCTGCTTGGTTTTTACGACGTAGGCAAGAAACTTTGCCTGCGTCGTAATGGCGTATTGTATGTCCTGCTGGGCATTACGCTTTGCTCCGTGCTGTTTCTCTGCCCGTTTCTGGGGGCCGGGACCTGGCGGGAGCATCTGATTCTCCTTTTCAAGGCCTTCCTGGTGACCGTCTCCTGGGTGAGCGGCCTGGCCGGCATCAAATATCTTCCGCTGACGACGGCCAGTACCCTCAAGGCCTCGCGGCCCGTGCTGGTGGTCGTGTTTTCCCTCTTGCTTTTCGGGGAGCGCCTGGGGCTGTTGCAGTGGGCCGGTGTGCTGCTGGTGTTTTTTGCCATCTTTATGCTGGGACGGACCAGCCGTAAGGAAGGGATTTCCTTTACCGGGAACAAGGGCGTGTTCTATATGCTGCTGTCGATTTTCAGCGGAGCGGCCAGCGCCCTCTGGGACAAGCACATCATCTCCGGGATGGCTCCGCTCTTCATCCAGAGCTGGACGAATGTCTATATCGCAGCCCTTCTGCTCCTGCTGATTGTCGGCGGGGCGCTGCTCCGCGGGGAAAAGCCGGAACCCTTCCGCTTCGACTGGATGATGCCGCTGACGGCCGTCATCATCACGGTTTCCGATGCCTTGTATTTCTATTCGCTGAGCGGGGAAGGGGCGCTGCTTTCCGTAATTACCCTGGTCCGCCGGGCTTCCGTCATCGTCACCTTCGTGCTGGGGGCCCTCCTTTTCAAGGAACATCGCATCCGCGACAAGGCTGCCGTGCTCGCGCTGATGCTGCTGGGGCTCGTCCTGCTGGTTATCGGCTCCGCTTAGCGCTTCAGTGATTGGCCGATAAGGGCAATCCAGCCGCGCTGGAAAGCGGCGGGGGAGAGGGCGGCGCAGACGATCTCGCGCCCGCGGAGGCCGTAAGCGGAGCGTTCCGCTTGCGGGAGCGACGCGATGCGTTGCAGGGCATCGGCGATGGAAGCGCTCAGTTGCGGATTGAACAACGCACCGTTCACTTCTTCCCGTACATAGCGCGGATTGTCGCTGACGGCGCTCACGGCGGCAGGAAGTCCGCTGGACAGCGCTTCGGCAAGGGCATTGGAAGTCCCTTCGTGGAAACTGGGCAGGCAGAAGATGTCGGCGTCGCGATAAACGGCGTCGATGTCGTGCACGGCGGGGTGGATGCGGAAGTGCTCTTCCAGCCCGTACTGGGCGATCTTCCGCAGGCATTTCCGGTAATAAGCGTTCTCCCGCACCAGCCCGTACCAGTCGAAGCAGATGGGCTGTTCCTTGAGGCGAGCCGCAGCCTCGATCAGCCCGATGGTGTTCTTCCGCCGGCAGACGCGGGCCGTCGTCACTACGCGGAGGCAGGAATCAGCGGGAGCATCGCCGGGATGGAACAAGGCCGTATCGACAAAATTGGGAATGGTCAGCAGCCGTCCGGAAAGTTTCGGGAAGTGGCTGCGGATGAAGGCTTCCTGCGAGAAATTGTTGCAGACGATGCGCTCCGCCTGCCGGTAAAGGCTGAAGTGAAGCCAGTCGTAGATGTGCACGTGGCCGCTGAAATCGCGCTCCGAGACGATGAGCCGGAATTTCGGGTAAATCAGATGCGCCAGGCAGGCCTTGCGGTTGGCGCTGACCAGGAAAGAAATCAGCACCTGGCAACCGCTGCGTTTCATATATGCGGCGAGCGCGAAAGCCGCCTGCAAGCCCAGCACCCTGGGCAGCCGCACCCGCCGGATGCCCAGCCGCCCGACCTCTTCTTCATAGAAGGGGCCCGGCCGGTAGGTGACTATCTCCACCTCGTGTCCCTCGCGCTGGAGCGCGGCGGCAAGACCGATGATCTGGCGTTCGGCGCCGCCCAGGGTGAGGGATCCAATGAAACAGGCGATTTTCATAAACGGGAACGAAGTTAGCAAAAGTTTTGTACATTTGTAGAATATGAACGATTTTGTAGTAACGGCTATGTTGCTCGGGGCTATCTCCACCGGTGGGAATATGCCCTTCTGGGCGACGGCGAACATGTACGGGCTGATGCCCGAATACAGTGGAGGTCTTGTCCAGGCAGGAGTACATACGCGTTTTGACGAGAGTAAGGACTGGAAGTGGTGCTGGGGTGTCTCGCTCGCGGCGCGTGAGGAGATGCGGGACGGATTCACCTTCATTCCCGACGAGGCCTTCCTGAGCGGCGGCTGGCGCAACCTTTCGCTGGACCTGGGCATCAAGCACGAGCAGCAGGACTTCCTGGGCGCGAGCGAATACCTCGGCACGCTCTC
>JAEEJZ010000047.1 GCA_016282145.1 Bacteroidales bacterium
AACGCTGCAATGGTGGATCGATTTATTGCAATGTCCGCGAAACATGCGAACTTGCGATTAAATAACACTGATTTCAAAGAACTCTTATTCTACGGCGTTCGCGCCGTGGCATAAAAACTATAAAACTAACGAACTATTGTATTTAGATATTTTTCTAGAAATATATACTAGAAATATATATCTGCCCACCCATCCGCAACGCACACAGGCTTTCGCCACCCGAAATCCTATCACGAAAACCTGTCAAAATGATGGCAAAAACTACCGCAAATCTTACCGCCATTTTACCACAAATGTTACCGCCAAAATACCACAAATCTTACCGTCGAGTTATTCAAAAATATTTGGTAGAGTGCCGCAAAATACCTAAATTGCGCCAGAATTAAACAGCGCGATTATGGACTACTTGAAAAGAGTCATTGATGACCAGTTGCAAGACTACCTGGATGCCTTCGGAGCCGTCAATATAGAAGGCCCCAAATGGTGTGGCAAAACCACAACGGCAAAGCAGAAGGCAGCCAGCATCATTGAATTGCAAGATACTGACAAACGGGACGAATACCTGGCCACCGCCCTCACCAAAGCGTCTCTCCTTCTGGAAGGCGAAACGCCCCGCCTGATTGACGAATGGCAGGATGCCCCCACCATCTGGGATGCCGTCCGTGTAGCCTGCGACCGCCGGCAGAAACCCTCGCAGTTCATCCTCACCGGATCAGCTGCGGCCGACACGGACGAGACCGCCCACACTGGCACCGGCCGTATTGCTGACCTCACGATGTATCCCATGAGCCTGTACGAGTCTGGCGAATCCACCGGTGACATCTCCTTGGAGGCCCTTTTCGATAATCCCAAGACGGACCTGGGTGCCCGCTCAAAGATGAGCGTAGAAGATCTTGTCTTCGCGGCATGCCGTGGCGGCTGGCCTGCTGCCTTGCAGCCCAAGACAGAGCGCGGAAAACTCCTCGTAGCCAAAAATTACGTCAAGACCGTCTGCGACAAAGACATCTCCAAGGCCGCAAAGGAAAAACTCGATCCCAAGATTGCCCGGGCCATCCTTCGCTCCTATGCCCGCAACGTCTCTACCATGGTGGACAAATCCACCATCTTAGCCGATGTCACCGCCAACAACGACTCCCTCTCCCGCAGCACCTTCGACAAATATGTAGCGGCATTGGAGAAGCTCTTCGTCATTCAGGACATCGGCACCTGGAACCCTTCAATCCGTTCCAAGACCGCGATCCGAAGCGGCGAGAAACGTAGCTTCTGCGACCCTTCGGTCGCCGTGGCCTCCCTGGGCATTGGCCCCGGAGGGCTGCTCACCCAACTCAAGACGTTCGGTTTCATCTTCGAGTGCATGTGCGTCCGGGACCTCAAAGTCTATTCCGCCCCGCTCGACGGCGTAATCTCCCACTACCGTGACCGCTATGGCTTGGAAGCCGATATTGTCCTGCACTTGGAAGACGGCCGTTACGCCCTCATCGAATGCAAACTGGGCAGCGCAGAGATAGACGATGGCGCCAAGCACCTCAAAGAACTGGTGGACCTCATTCGTAAACACAACGAGCAGGAGGAACAAGTTCCCCTCCGAGAACCAGACCTCCTGATAGTCATCACCGGCGGCGAATACGCATATACCCGTCCCGACGGGGTCCACGTTATTCCGCTGGCCTGTCTGAAAGGGTGAGCACACCTGGATCTGCGAAAGCGTGCAGAAATATTGCAGTTAAAAATTACTCAATAGATCCCCGGGCCAAAGCCGACGGGGCGTATGGTGTGAACTACACCTAAGCGCCCGCATCCGGTAGTATCAGTGCTTCCTGTGCGCCTTTATGATGCAGTTAATCTCCATGGCCACCGCGATGTCATTAATCTCTACGCCGACTTCGTTAATCAACTTCCAGTCGTTTGCCAGCATCTTCTCGAATCCTATATTTTCCCCTTAATTACCGCGTAGAAGGGTTCCTTGTCGCCCAGGTGCGCCTCGATTTCCTCGCCGTCTCTTTCGAAGAAATATTATATGTCCCACATTTCACCTTCCGTGGGATCGACAGGGAAGGTGGGTGCCGGGGGATTCTCTGCACGGCTCTTCTTTGCGTCATCGACATAATCCTTCACGTCCTTGTCGAACCGTCCGACCTGATCCATCCACCTCCGGAACATCTGTTCCCAGGAGACCCGGACAGGTACAGGATTTCCCCATTCATCCTTTTCCCGGGAAAGGCAAACCGAGTAGGCATCCTTGTAAAGTTTGAGTTCCTGAACCACCTCCTCAGGAAGAAGAAGATGCTTGATGGTAGCCCTCCTTCCTTCACCATTTTTGGCCTTCTCTTTGGTAAATAATTTTCGTATCCTCATAATCGTTTGTATTATACACGGCAAATATAGTTTGTATTATACAAATATCAAAGACGGAGAGAAAGAAAAGGTGAAAGAAGAGGAGTCGCTGAAAGAGAATATCGCACCGCTGCCGTCCACGTCCCCCGCCCTTCACTTTGTTCTGGGTAGGGGAGTGTCCTGCAGCTGACCACCACACGCCAGCGCTCAGGATGCTCGGTCAATCCAGCAAAGCTGGAGCTGCCACCGGCAGCGTCCGGCATCCTCTCCCTTCACCGACACACCCCGCCAATTTCTCGCCCAGGTCTTCCCGCCCCGTCTCGTCCGGTCCACTTCGTGGAGCTGCCATCGGCAGCGGACGGCAGGACGGGAAGAGTGTCCCAGGACACGGGCGGCACAGGAGAACCCACGCGCCAGAGGTCGTGCCGACCTCTCTCCTTCATCGGCCAAGATACGCGCCGGGCAAGTCACCACCGGGGACTTGCTGATCCGGCCGGAACCGCCTTTTCCTGCATGTTCAGAGAACATTTGGGAATGTCGATACCTTTGTGTATCTTTGCCTCCGAAGGAGGTAAGGAGCAAGTTTACTTTTCGTGTTACGAAAAGGTCGGTTACCGGCTCTCGCTCGGCTAACCTTAAACTTGCCCTGACGCCCTGGCCGCTCGCAAGCTCGCAGCCCAAGACGGGCGCAGGGGTAGCGGTCAAAATCCGCCGGGGCCCACGGCTTCGCCGCCCACCGGATTTTGGTGTTAACAGAAAAACGGACGAACGATGAAAAAGAAAAATTCGAGCAACAAGGGTGGACGCCCACGGAAGGAAGACCAAGTGAAAGCGGTCTTCCGGACAGTCCGTTTTTCGCCTGACGAAGACGAGCAGCTGACCGCCAAACTCGCCGAGTTCGGCGGCACGCGTTCCGACTTTATCAGAAAAGCAGCGCTCGGCGCAAAGATAAAATCCGTCCCTTCTCCGGAGACAATCAAGCTGCTGCAAGAATACAGCGCAAACCTCCGAAACATAGGTACGAACCTGAACGCCATAGCGCATCGCGCCAACACTGAAGAGATTAAATTCGGATATCTTGATTTGCGGAAAGCACAGCAAGTCTGCAAAGATTTTTCGCGAAAAATCACGGAAATCCGAAACGCAATATTGTAATTATGATAGCGAAGTTAAGCACCGGCAACGGATTCGGAGGGGCAACGAGTTACCTTCTCCGTAACGGCGAAAGCGACGAGGAACGGGCGAAAGTCAAGGTCCTTGCCGCCGTCGGTGTCGACTACTCCGTGAATGAAAACGGCAATATAGTACTGGACTCCCGGCAGGTGGCCAGGGACTTCCGGTTCCAGTCCATGATGATGCCGTCAGTCAGAAAACCCGTCTACGATATCGCGCTCTCCTGGAAGGTCGGCGAACACGTCCCCAGCGACGAGAAGTTGGCCAGAACCGAGGAGTTCATGCGGATGATCGGCTTCGACAATACGCAGTACATCATTGTAGAACACGAAAAGGAAAACGAGCATTCCCACGCCATCGCGAACATCGTTGACAACGACGGGAACCGGATATCTACCAAGGATCTTATCGACCGGATGCACGCGGCCGCACGCGAGATAACAAAGAAGTACGGCTATCAGTGGGGAGACACCGCCAAGAAGGAAACCATCGAGAAGACCCATAAGCCTCACGAAAAAGCCAGATATACCATCGAGCCGAAGGTAAAGGCTGCCGTGGCCAAGGCGAAGGATATACAGGATCTTCCGGGGCTCCTGAATTCTTCCGGTATCAACTGCAGAATCAAGTATTCCGATGCCGGCAAACCCGTCGGAATTTCCTTCTCCGTCGAGCTGGACGGCCAGCTGCATACCTTCAAAGGGAGCGACCTGGACCGCAGCCTCTCCGCCGGGAATATTGCGAAGGTCATCGACGGCCGTCTGATACAGCAGGAACTCGCCCGCCAGCAGCAGGAAGCCAGCCGTAAAGCGGAGGTCGACAAGGTAAGAGATATGATTGCCGGCTATAACAGCGTTATCCCTCCTATGTGCCGCGGAGAAGTGTCTTTGCTTACTATCAAAAACAATGCTTACCATCTGATGAAGGCCGCGAAGGATGCCGGTATTGCTGTCAGCAAGGAAACGACCGCCAAATTCGGGGAACTCAAAGACACCTGGGCGGAATTCAAAAGACTAGAGCAAGAAGCACGAACAACAAAAGATGCTGCTTCTCAAACAAAGGCTCTCGGTGGATTAATCATGCTCTTGAACCCCATCATCGGCCTTACGGTAAAGTTTCTAGCCAAAGTGTCCAACGATATCCGGCAGTCCAAGATAAAGGCGCAGAAAAAACAGCTCCTGGCCAGGGTTGTATCCATCCGGAGCGAGATATCTCAGCTACAGGAGCAGAAAGCCCAGCTGAAAATCGAGAAACAGGAACGGCTGCAAGAATACCTGGAGGCCAAGCAGATGCTCAAAGAGTACAACGAAGGTCTGGAAACCGTCGACCAAACCGTACATAATACCCATATTGACATACTGAAAGAAGAATTCCCGTTCCGTGATAAAGGTCATGTGCAGTACATTATACATGGACCGCACGATGCATCCATATTCAAGGCAGAAGAAGGACCCGGAAAATACAGATATGTACCCACTGGCCGTTACTATGAACAAGACAAAGAGAAGAAATACGAAATCAAGGCCGACTATTACGAGGAAGCCCGTCGGGCTCTCAAGGATAAGGTCATGTTCGTTGCGGGAGACCGCGGTCCCAATGATTTCTATGAGGCACTCCTGGAGGAACAGAAATATGGGAACTACCGTGTCGGCGACATGCAGATTCATCCGGATGGAAAGATATCCTTCGGCCAGGAACGCGTGTTCGGTGATCCGAAACTGACGGAACACTCCGTGCCGAAGATGGAAGAACCAGTCGTTCAGAAACCGACTCCCACCGACGAGAAAAAGCCTGTTCATGCAGCGGCCCCTACGCCACAGGCTCCGCCGACTCCCAAGCCAAACTATGAAATCGTCAAGAAATTCACGGCTGATTTCCAGCAATTCCGTATCAAGAAAGAAGCCGACGGAACATATAAGCTCCAGCAATTGGAACCGGATACGTCTTCTCCGGTGATTGACCACAAGTATTCGAAGAATGCATGGTTTGTCAAGGCGAAATTCACCTCCTTCTCGGAAGTGGAGAAAGATGCTAATGGTGTATACTTCAAGATAAAGGACTACAATACCGGCAAAACAAGGTACATTAGTCAGTATGGGAACGACCTTTCGAACAGGCAGCTCCAGAAGCTCGGCATTGGAACAGGGAATGGTTATGGTGGTCCAAAAATGTAGAATATTCTACGATTCTGCAAAGATTAAATGGATAGTCCTAAAGCTGTAATATATGCCCGGGTCTCGTCGATGGGGGAGCGCCAGAGCACCGAGCGCCAGGTGGCGGACCTGCGAAGGTATGCCTCCGCCACCGGTTTGGATGTGGTCGCGGTGTATGAAGAGAAGGCCAGCGGGGCGAGAACGGACCGAGAGCAGTTGGCCGCCTGCAGGGAGTTCCTGGAGAGCGGGGGAGCGCAGCATCTTCTTGTGACGGAACTATCACGTCTGGGCCGCAGCCTCCGGCAGGTGCTGGAGGTGGTGGACGAACTGACAGCGCGGGGCATCAATATCTTCTTTCAGGCGCAGGGACTGAACACTATTGTTGACGGGAAGCCGGATGCGACTGTGAAGACAATGGTGTCAATGTTCGGCGCCTTCGCAGAGTTGGAGCGCACCACCATCGTGGATCGCCTGCAGTCTGGCCGCCGTGTGGCCATCGAGCAGGGGAGGTTCAGTCCGGGGCGGCCGAAAGGTGCGACCCTTTCAAAAGAGAAGCTGCTGGCAAGATAACCCAAGGCCGTCAAGAGGCTTCAGGCAGGCCGGACTATCCGGGAGGTTGCCAAGGAGTTTGGGATGTCTACAAAGACAGTCCAAAAACTGAGAACCGTACTTGAGTCATGAAAACGATAAAGATTCCCAAAGTAATGGACTTGCGCAAACAGGCAAGAACATTCTGCATCGAAATTGAAACGCTCGTGAAATCATGCGATGAAAGTATAATCATAGACTGCAGCGGTACATGCGTTTCAAGAAGCGCTATGGACGAGTTGTACAAACGGCTTGTCAACCAGAATTCGCCAGCCCATGAAAAGGTGACGTTGACCAATATGGACGAGGATTTCACCCTGAAACTTAAAGCGGTACGGAAAACTCAGGGCCTGAAGAAAGTCCTGAGAAAAATCCCGGAAGAAATGATTCACACGTTCAACTCTCCGGATGCCCTTGAACAGTTTGTCAGGACATTAAGATAAAGATGTAGAAAAGGGCCCGAAGGGACTCCGCCGCCTGTGTGGTTCAGGATATGTTATTTCGTCAGTTCGAGTTTCTTGTTCACCCAGTCGTGGAGGTGACGGACGGATGCTATCCATGTCTTTTGCTCTTCTGTATAGGTCGTTCTTTTTTTAGGGATAATTTGATATCCCTGTATGGGTTCGTCTGCTACTGCATAAGCCCTTGAGCAGTCGTCGCCGCCCCAACTACGGTTAACTATGTCGTAAAGGTGCGGTCTTGTTATGTCGGTATATTTACTTACCCAGAAACCTTCGTCCATTGCGACGAAAAATCCGCACATCGATTGAGGATTGAACTGGATATTATCCGTGTAGACGTATATGTCACCGTCTATATTCGGATAAATGGTCTCGTATGCCGAAAAGACCAGGTCTTCGTACTCAAGTATATTCTCCTTGAGAACTTCTTCGGTCTTTTCATTTCCCCATCGGTCTCTTTCCGTCGCGCAAAACTCGAAGCAGTAAACGTCGATGTAATCGAGGTTTTCCCTGAAGGCCTGACTGTAGGCATACGCGAAATTATACATATCCTGCACCCATCTCCTATAAGAGCCATCCTTGATATCCTCGTCGATCCAGCCGCGCGAAGCAAGGACGAGGGAGAGTTTACCTTGCCCTTTGGTGTGTTGCTTGAGCATCACCAGGTTCTTGTGACGGCTCCAGTCCTGTGTCTTGCGCGGATCCGGAACGCGGATACATTTAGTCCCCATATAATCTGAGACATAGTGCATACTTGGTTGGCCGCTGGTAATGTAGTATCTTTCCATCGAGGTCATGTCGAATTCGCAGAAGTCGAACATGTTCGTGCAACCGCGGGCGTCGAAGGTCTTTAGTCGAGGATTGGCGTTAAGGTTCAGCCAGTGTAGCATCCGCATCTCTGTGATTTCCGTCGCATCGACGATGTCGTTGTCGTGGGCGTCGAACTTCCAGGCGTTCTTGAACGCGCCGATGCCGGTGATGTCGCGCACTCCCCTGCCGGAGATATCGATCTCCTCCACCGCAAGGGCCTCGTCGAACGAGATTTCTCCGTCGCCGTTCTTATCGGCGATGGAGCGCATTGCGCGCTTGAGGTTCCAGTCATTGAAGGCTACGCAGCCTTCGACGGCCGCAGGGGGAAGCGGCATCTGTGTCACCTTGATGACGCAGGGCTCGAAGTGGCCGGCCTCGTCGTTGATCATGAGTTCACCTGTCCGGTCGTACTCGCCGGCGTTCTCATCGAGAACGGCGGCGGGGCTGCCGGCCGCCGATATCCATTCTTCGTTGGAATGGAAACGGAGCTGCGGTACCTCGGAAAGGTTTGTCTGGATATGGATATACGGCAGGAAGTCTTCGATGCTTATTTGCTCGCCCTTGTTGCCGGCGAGGGTTACATTGAAGTATTTCTCGTTTTCCTTGGCCAGCGTGCAGTATGCAGGATGAGCCAGGATGTAACGCGTCTCTTTGTTGTGGCCGTCAAAGAAGGTTACGCTTACCGTGGAGGACTGAGTCACCTGTACGGCTTTGTCAAGCCAGAGGGTGACGTATCCTTCCTTGGTTTCGGCGTCATACGCCGCTTCCGCCTTTGACATGCCGTCCTCGGACTTTGCGCTGATCATCAGCTCTCCCCTGTCGGAGGAGGCGGTGAACGGGATTGTTTCCGCTTCGCCGGCGTACGCTACGTAGGAGATCGACGATGCCTCCTTTCCGTTGACCGATATCCTGATATCGTTCGAGAAGTCGATATTGACCGTACTCCTGTCGATGAACAGTATCCGGCAGAAGGACTTTGTTTCCGACACATCATAGTAGTTATCGACGGGAAGATACACTTCGTCGAGCACTTTGCCGACATAGTCGAAGGGCTCGCTGAAGATGAATGTGGTACCGGACTTGGTCTTATTGATGGAGGCGAGCTTGGCGCCGCAGTCGGCGGCGGCCTTCAGGACGGTCTCCGCGTAAGAGGCCTCCTGTCTCGCCGTTTCAGCTTCCTGTCTTTCGTCCTCAGTGATCTTCACGCAGGACGGTATCGTCGTGCACGTGGAGATAATGGCAACGATTGTTGCGATTAATCTCAGGTAAATATGTGTTTTCATGTCGCTTACGAGTTACAAAGTTATGAGTTTTTTCCACTTTTCATATTGAGGCGGGGAATGTTTTCCCGCCTTCAAGAGAATTTTTTGCGTTTGAAACGGGCGGATATGAGCGGTACGGGGCAGTACGCTGACCGCTTGCGGTCGGGCAACCCGTGCCTGCGGTGTCCGCCGGCTTTGCCGCGGGGTCGCCGCCGGATGCAGGTGCATACGACCGGATACGGGCGCATACGGGCGCATGCGGACGGATGCGTATGTATGCTTCGGATGCAGGCATATAGTTAACGCGCATCGTTCGGTATTGAGTCGTTTCTGCGGGTCCGCCGCATTGCCGGGTACTCCCGCAGCTACACGGTCACGCGCCGGACTTACGTCAACGGCGTCGCCGTCGGTGGCTCGAATAGGACCGTGAGTTATTCTCGGTTCATCTGGAGCGTCACCAACGCCTCGGTGGCATCTGTGTCCGGCGGCACTGTTACGGGCCTTTCTGCGGGCCCCGCAACGGTCACTGCGACCCTCCGGCTGGCATCGACTGGTATGACAGCTACCCTGTCAAGACCGTGTCTGCGACGCTTGAGGTAATCACTAATAGTTCGTCTCCGGGCAGTTGGCCTGACGACCTTTCTGCGCACGCGCACACGTGAGTGCGCGCAGCGTGCGCATTCTCTATCAAAGATAATATAGGCCTCGAAATGGTATCTGAGTATCAATGGGTTACAAGCGCCAAAGTGACAAATTTCGGAAGAATTGTGACAAATTTCGGCACTTTTTTGGGGGATAGGTAACAAATTTCGGCAGAAAGGTAACAAATTTCGGCAGGTTTTCGGGTAGTCCGCTATTCGTCCCGCGTCCCGTATAGCGCAGCGCTGCGAGGATGTGCTATCCGTCCGGCGACGTTAAGCGTGCGGCACATCTATATGCCGAAAATGCTGATTCATGGCACTTGTGAGAATTTATAAGCAATTTGTCTCACGAATACGGCGATTCTGCGGGCTTGACCAAGTGTCTCCCTCAAGCGGCTTCAATCCAGCCCCTTGAACTCCTCGATATCGAGCATCGTGAACTGCACGCCGTCGGCGAGCCCGTTCCAGGACTGGTGAAAATGTCCGTAGAGCCATTTCCGTACGGGGCAGCCCTTCGCCTTCAGTTCGGCGAAGATTCTGTCCATCGTCTCCCTTTCGAGCCGCACATCGGCCAAAAGAACCTCGTCCCATTTCGCCCAGGACTCAAGCCCGATGTAGGAACTCAGTTCACAGAACGACGGCGCCGTGTGGGTGACGGCCGTGTCAATCTTTATGTCTTCAGGAAGAGATGCGATGGCTTCCCCGTCGAAGCGGGGTGCCTCGTCCGGCCAGTAATAAGAAACGTCTTTCACATGGTAGCGGGCGTTGAGCTTCATCCGCTCGACGCGGTCTATGCTTGTTGCCCCGCCGATGCAGAGGATCTTGTGACCGGCGGCGGAGATGACGCTATAATCCGGGACAGTGCGCCATCGTGTGTAATGGATTCTTTCCTCATTGAAATACGCCGGGTCGTCGTGATTGCCCCGGACGAAAACAACCCAGTTGTTGGCTTTCCGCAAGCGTCCCGCCAACTTGTTATAGACCTGCTCGTAGTACGCGGGCTTGTCGAAACCGAATCCGCAGTCGCCGGCGACGATGAGCAGCGTGTTCGTGCAACCATACTGGACGCACAACTTGTTGACGATCCCATTGAAGTTTCCGTGGATGTCTCCGCAGACGATAACATGAGCCGCTTCGGAATATTCAAAAAAATTTAGTGAAGAACTGTTCTTTTTCATTTTTTCTCTTATCACCCAAATTTACGAAAAACCCCACGAAAAAATCAAAATTTGCATGTTAGATTTTTCAAAGATTAAATGGATAGTCCTAAAGCCGTAATATATGCCCGCGTCTCGTCGATGGGGGGGGGAGCGCCAGAGCACCGAGCGCCAGGTGGCGGGAGAGTGCAGTCTATTGACAAAGACGGTGCAGAAAATAAAAAACGCCCTGAAATAGGGCCTTTTTCTGCTAATCTTACATACCGCGGCCGTGTCTGATTTTCGGCTTATTGATATCACCGTGATTGAGCCAAATTTTTTCCTGTGCGTATTTTCGACAATCCGCCAATGTTTTAATTCTTTTATCATCGGTACTCCAGGTGTTGCCGTCGGGGTCAACTCTGTAAGCTCTTCGATTTGATGCAAAAAGGAGATAGTGTTTCCCGTCTTTGAGGTAATCCGTCACTTTGACATTTTCCCTAAGTAGAGTTGTAAGTTTCGTTGAGTATCTGGAGAGGGTATCTTCCTTTTCTCGTTTTGCTTGTATTTCTGAAAGTAAGCCAAGGTTCCACCATATCTTTTCAGGCGATTGTTCCTTGCAAAATAGAGGTTGTACATAATATGAGTCTGGGTACAGTTATATTACTAAACTTTGTTGTAAAGCACCAAATCTGCTACACGGCGGTTTGCGTCGTCAATCTTCTTCCGCCATTCCGTCCTCAGGTAGGTGGTCGTGACGTCGATAGTGTGATGGCCGAGTGCTGCCGCAATGACGTCACGGGGGATATCGAGCTCCTCTTGAGCAATTGTGGCCCAGGAGGTCCTCGCCGAACCGGGGCAGATACCGGGGAACAGGGCCCGGCACTTGGAGGCGCTTTTGCCAGTGGGGTGCATTCCAATGGATTTGAGATTCTTGGCCAGGCGTCGGAAGTAGGTCTTATAGTTGGGGGAACGCTCAATCAAATTCAGAAGGTGCTTCTTCCCCGCGTAGCGTTTGACAATGGCCTCAGCCTCGGGCAGGAGCTTGACGGAATATAGCTTGTGGGTCTTGGCGCGCCGATATTCGATGCGCCCGCGTTCGGGTTTGGCGCAGTTCGCCAAATCGCCGCTGTTGATGCCGATAAGAAGGAACTGCAACTTGAAAATATCCAGGGCTTCCTGCTCTCCTTTAATCCTGCTCTTGAAAGCAAAGAGTCGTCGGAGCTCTTCGGCGGAATACGACTTATCCCGCGACTCTTCCTTTTTGATTTTGAACTTACGGAAAGGGTAGTTGGTGGTGAGCCCGTCGTCAATTGCGGCATTGAACACCGCCCGGATGTCACGGAGGTGGCGGCTCGCAGTATTCTGCCGTTCGGTTTTCAAACAGAACTGCTCGAATTCCATGAGCCATGACTTTGTGATGTGTGCAAATGTCAACGCCGAGGTCTCTTCGCCCGTCGCGTCGCAAAATGAGGTGATTTTCCTAAAGGTGTCGTCATAAAGTTGATGTGTCCCGGGATTTGTCTTTTTCTTCATAAACACACCATAGTAGGCCAAGAAGTTCTCCTTTCGTAAAGCCCACTCACGGGCGCGTTTTTCTTTCTGAATGACGTAATCCGGGTCCGATTCCACTTTCAGGATTTCTGCAATTTCCGCGGCGGTCTTGCCGGCGAAGTCGCCCGCGTGCGCCTTCTCAATGATGAGCCGGTTGGTGTTGACGAGTTTGGTCTGGATGATGGAATTCAAAATAGGCGCCTGCGGGTGTTCGACGACCTGGTTGTTATACCACTGGCCGGGGAGGACGGCGACCCCCGTTCCGAACATTGCCGCCTTCCCAAACTTGGAAATCCGGATGCGTACCTGCCCGCGCCCCTCTTTGTCGAGCCGACGCGTATCGAAATAAATTTTTGCTTCAATCAGTCTCATCATTCACAATACTACACTTGGTACGAATTGTGTGCACGTATTTGTGCACGGGTAATCGTTCCGAACGATGCAAATATAGTAAATTATTAGTAAAAAACAAGGAAATAAAGCAAGTTTCACCGGCTGGAAAATGGGCGATTTTGGACACAAAAAAACTGCCGCAACCAAGTGATGTTGCGGCAGTTGTGATCCCGGCGCGACTCGAACGCGCGACCCACAGCTTAGAAGGCTGTTGCTCTATCCAACTGAGCTACGGGACCATTCTTTCGGGGCGGGTGCTCCGCCCCAAATCGGTTGCAAAAATAAGAAAAGTTTCGTTAACCTAAGCCCTAGAACTTACGTATGGCAGCTACATTTCTGTCTCCGCCCCATTTCCCGTTATTCCAGATGAACCACCAGGGACCGGCCTTGGTTTGCATGACAACCAGTTCCTGAAACATCAGTAGACCCTTTTTGTTTCGGCAAAGGGAGGAAGATCGGATGCCGATCTGGGCGTAGGCTTGAAGTCCATAACGCATCTGAAAATTACCTTGAGAGAGATCGGATGCAATAAAAAGCCATCTCGCTCCAAGGATTTTTTGGTTAACGCCACCCGCGTAGAACGTAGCAAATTTGTCAAGTTCGTCGTCTCCGGCTACGTACCAGCCCTCTCCCAGTTTTTTTGCCCAGGCAATTTCAGGAAAGAAACGGGCTATGTCATATCCGTGTTCCTCACAGTAGCTGGTTATGATCTGTGTGTTTTTCTCCCCATCCGATCCCAAATATTCTTCCAGATCTGCAAGTGTCTGTGCGTATATCTTCTTTTCTTCTGCGGTGGAGCCTTTCTTTGATTGCCAGTCAAAAGACTTGCAAATCCAGTCTGGATGCTGGCTGTGGTAATTAGCAATGTCTTTCTTTTTGGCATTTTGACCAACCCATACTTTTTCATTAAAGTCAATAATCATATTGCCCCTGCCCAGAGCCGGCATACTCATAATCAGTCCGTGCTGACCGGAGTCATCAACCTGAAGGACAAAACAGGGGACGCCATCCAATTCTAGGAAATCCCCCAATACATACTTTTGGGCGGAACATACGGATGCACTGACCAGAAAGAGGGCAAGAAAGATAAATAGTTTTTTCATAAGAGTTATTTGTTAAAGGTTAATCAGTCAATTTCGTGAAGTAGCATTCCCTGCATAAATTCGCCACCTGAGATTTTTGTAAAGGTTGTATAGCCCAACGAGGCATTGGGGGCGCCTTCTTCGACAGCCAAATACCGGTTGTCCCAAATCAGGCCCGGTACCGGTTTGACGATGCCCACCCTCTTGTAGCTTATTTTCCCGTTTGCATCCTCGCAGGCTTCCAAAACTTCAAAGCGGGATTTTTCATTGACCCCGTCTTTGAGACCTAAGTAGGCAGTGATTGGGGAAAGGCCTGCAAAAGGCGTACGGGTACGAAATTCGGGAAAACTTTTCTGAAGGGTCGCAATATTGTCGTCAAGGCCACGCCGGCAGGCTTTCAGCACCATGGTTTTTGGGGAGGTTTCGTTAATTCCCATAAACGAGATGTCTTTGCCCGCACTTTCGCATTTCCCGACATATTTTAAACGATAAGCACTGCGTCCGGCTTCAAAGGCGGCGGCTTTTTCAGCATCCGGGACCGGGGAATATTGGGTTTTGTAGAATGTCCCGGCTGTCTCGTCATTCCATTCCAGCCGGTACAGATACGATGTGATGCTCACTTTGAAGCCCTTGTATGACATGGCAATATTTCCGAGTCCATTCGCAAGGTCTGCAAAGTTCTGCCCTGTCACCATGGAAGCGATGGCTCCCAGGATACTGATGGTGATAGCTGCCGCTGCTCCGGCTTTTTCTCTATCTACGTAGCGGATATCGTTGACCACCACAAAGGTGTTTTCAATCAGGTCTTCTCCGCTGTCCATCAGCATGGCTTCTCCGCGGAAAGTCTGGCTGGCCATCTTCTTGTCGAATTCGCTGGCATTGTACAGGCCGCGTTCGGCAATGAGGTCCATATTGCATTCTCCGGTCAATTTATCCCGATTGAACCATCTGGCAACAAGGCGGGATGCGACCTGGTTGTCGCTCAGGAAACGTTCGATATCGGCTGCATCATTCCCCGTGGTTGTCAGGACCCGGACACTTAGGTTGTGGTCGTTGAATTTGTCCGGAACGGGAATTTCCAGATAGGCATCCCGGATGTCTCTGGAGAAAGCCCGGTCCCGCTGGTTGATCAGCAGGGAATAAAGTGAACTTCTCCTGTATGGTTCGCGATGGTTTTCCAGTGTCTGGCCTCCAAGTGCAAGCGGGGAAAGTATGCCGATAATCAAGGCTATTCTAGTAATCCCATTCATCTTCAGTAATTGCATTGGACAGTTTAACGGTGCGGTAGGGAATTGTCAGGAAGAGAAGTAAGCGCCTGGCTTCTTGCAAGCTAAGGACTCCATTCCCCTCAATGAGCGCTTTGCGGAAGGCGGCTGCATACTTTCTGGCAACGGGGAGCGGAGAGACAATTGCATCGTTTGTGTCGACGATGTAGCCCATTGCAGAATCGTTGTCCAACCCCCTTTGGATTTTGTTGAAAAAAGTATCTTGCGGCGGAAAATTGACTGGCTGTACCCAGGCAAAACCATCTTTGAAATTTTCGATGGCCTGATAGCGACGCGGGAATGGTTTTGCCTCGCCCACTTTCAGGTTTTGCCAGCTTTCACTGTCTGTCCGCACGAAAACATTGTCTGTCTCTCTGTCAGCGTCTGGAGCTATTTCGTGATATAGCGGAGCAATCCATTCGCTGCCATCGGTGAGCAGCAGCCCCCACGAGGTCGCTTTGCGCGCGTAAATCACTCCGTGACGAGGACTGAGAAGTTGATCCCATTCAAATGGGATAACGATGTGCCCGTCTTGGGCTATTCCCCCCCAATACCCGTCTTTTTGCACGCAGAATAAAGTTTCCTCTTCTTCAGCATTTGAAAAAATGATGTCAGAGAAATCGGAATTTATGAAGAGGGGATGGCCGTTTTCATCGCATAAATCGCAGGTTAAGGCGCCATTGGCGGTCTTTTTAAAAAAAGCCCAGTATCCTGTCCCCGGCGTTTTCCCGGCTCCGAATTGTGTTTGAACAATATCATCACGAACTGTTTCCCCATTCTTGTTGATAACGCTATAGCCTGTGGCGCTCCATTTGCCGTCTGCAGTCTTTTCCTGTCCGCTGATGACAAGGGCGATGTCCCCTACAAAATCACTGTGGGTGATTTCCCTTCCCCCGCTGTAGTCCGGAACTGTACATCTAATCTCTTTCCCAGAAGTCAGATTGTAGTACCCAAAAACGGTCCCATTCTTTCCTGGGCGGGCATAAAAACGCATCATCCCCCCAACGGGTCGACAAATTTTATGATAGGTCCCGGCTTTGACAATGACCTGGCCTGTCGTCCCGTCAATCAGTCCCGGAGATATCAATGTCCCGTTGGAATCTTTATCGTAGGCCAGGAAGGTACAATCTGTTCTCAGGGTGTCCAGCAGTCCGTAAGAAAGAATCTTGGCCCCGGTCGTATACCCCATCCAGTCGTTCGGACGTAAAGAAAACTCTGCCAGTCCGTCATATCCCGTCCCGACTTTGACTCCGTCCTTTCTGGAAACGATACCGACTTTGCCGCCAAAAAGCTTGAGCTTTTTTCCGTCAGATTTGAGTTTGCCGGTCGCAACCCAGGCTAGGTCATAAGCGTTGAACGGAGATATATGGGTATAGTCCGGAGGTAAAACCCACTGTCCCTTTCCGTCTATCAAACCGTAATTATCTTTGATTCTGACCTTAGCGACGCCCCTCTCAAAAGGATAAATCTCATCATATTTCACCGGTAGAACAGGATTCCCGAGGCTGTCAATCATACCCCATTGATCTTTTTTGCAAACCCTTGCAAGTCCATCCTCAAAGGGTAATGCTGCAGTATAAATGCATTTTATGACGATGTTTCCGTCAGCGTCAGAAAAACCAATTCGCCCTTTGCTGTCCGATACAATACGTAAATCCTGAGCGCTGATTCCAACGGACCTTCCTAAAAACAGAAGTATGGCAAATAAACGTAAGAACTTGAGAATGAGATTAATCATATCGCAAATATAAACATTTTTGCTAACGCTACGATGTTACACAAAAGAAATCGTTATCTTTGCAAGCTATGAATTTCAGACGACTTTTCGGGATGACGGTCCTGCTGCTCGCTTCACTGGCGGGTGCGGCCGGGCAGAACGATACGCTGCGGATTCTGGCCATCGGGAACAGTTTTTCCGTCGATGCCATCGAGCAGAACCTTCATGAAATCGCTGCCGATGCCGGCGCCGTCTATATCATCGGTAATCTCTATATCGGCGGATGTTCCCTGGAAAAGCATGCGCTGAACGCCGAAAGCGGCGCTCCTGCCTATTCCTATCGCAAGATCGATGCGGAGGGCGGGCGCGAAGTGCGGGAAAAGACCGCGCTGCCCCAGGCCCTTGCGGACGAGCCCTGGGATGTCGTTTCCTTCCAGCAGAGCAGCCCGCTATCGGGCATTCCCGCAAGTTATGAACCCTGGCTGGAGCGGCTGATCCGCTATGTGACGGCCCGGCTCGACAGGACGCCGCGGCTGCTCTTCCACCAGACCTGGGCCTATGCGCGGGATGCACTGAATCTCAATTTCTCCAACTACGGCTGCGACCAGAAGGTCATGTACCTGTCCATTCTGCGTGCTTCCGCCGATGCGGCGAAGCGGCATGGACTCGAACTGGTACCCTGCGGCACCGCCATGCAGAATTACCGGGCCACCTGGTACCGGGACAATGTCAACCGGGACGGCTATCATCTGAACCTGGTGGGACGCTACATCGCGGCGGCCACCTGGTACTGTGTCCTGAGCGGAAGGGATGTCCGCGGCAATGCCTATATGCCGCTCCATCTGACGCCCGGGCAGGTAAAGGCGGCGCAGGAATCGGCTGCGGCTGCGGTGGCCGATCCCGATACGGTGACGGACTTCGGCATGCGCTCGAACAGCATCAATTACGACGAAGCGGCGGTCCCTGCCTACAAGCTGCCCGAACTGATGCGTTATGCCGACGGCTCGAAGGTGAAGGGACGCGACGGCTGGGAATCGCGCCGCCGAGCGGAGATCTATGCCCTCTTCGAGCGGGAAATGTTCGGCCGGGCCCCGGCCGGCCCGGATACGCTCAAGACGAAAATGAAGGAAAGTGCCGGCGAGGTGCTGGGAGGCCTGGCGAACCGCAAGCAGGTCCGCCTCGATTTGGGCCTGGGCCGGTGGATGGACCTGCTGATTTACACGCCTGCCGGGGCAACTTGTCCCGTCCCTGCCTTTCTGGGTATCAATTTTTTCGGTAATTCCAGCATTGTCGCCGACGAGGCGGTGTGGAGACTGGAGCCGGAGACGATGCAGCGGCGTTATGGCGCCTATCCCGGCATCGACCGCAATAAAGTGGAAAGCCGCAGTGCCCGCGGGGCACAGGCTTCACGCTGGCCGCTGGAACGGATTCTCGAAGCGGGCTATGCCGTGGTGACCTTCTACAACGGCGATCTCGACCCGGATTTTGACGACGGCTTCCGCAACGGCATCCAGTCCCGGCATTACAAGAAAGGACAGCATTATCCCGAGCCCGACGAATGGGGGACCCTGGCCGCCTGGGCCTGGGGCCTGAGCCGTGCGCTCGATTACCTGGAGGAAGAACCTTCCGTGGATGCGTCCCGCGTGGCCGTTTTCGGACATTCCCGGATGGGGAAGGCGGCCCTTTGGGCGGCCGCTTCCGACCCGCGTTTCGCCCTGGTGATTTCCAATGAGTCCGGTTGCGGCGGCGCCGCACTTTCCCGTCGGGCCTATGGCGAGACGGTGGAGATCATCAATCGCAGTTTTCCGCACTGGTTCTGCGAAAATTTCAAGAAATACGCCGGGAAGGAGCAGTTGCTGCCCTTCGACCAGCACGAACTCCTCGCACTCATCGCCCCGCGCCCGCTCTATGTCGCCAGTGCTTCGCTGGACCGCTGGTCGGATCCCAAGGGGGAATTCCTCTCCGCGGTGGCGGCCTCGCAGGCCTACGGGCTCTATGGCTATAAAGCCCTGAAAGGGGCGAAGATGCCTGCGCCCGGACAGTCCCTTGTCTCCGACCGGATGGCCTATCACCTTCGGGAAGGGAAACACGAGATTACCCTTTTCGACTGGGAACATTATCTTGCTTTTGCCGATAGATTCTTAAAAAATAAAAAATGTTTGAAGTAGTAAAAAAGGAAATGCTGACTCCGACGATTTGTCGGATGAAGGTTTCAGCCCCGAGGCTCGCCGCAGCGGCCCGTCCCGGCCAGTTCCTCATCGTCCGGGCGGACGAGAAAGGAGAGCGTATTCCGCTGACCATCAGTGATTATGATGCCGAGGCGGGAACCGTTACCATCGTGACCCAGCAGATCGGTGCCTCTTCTGCGGACATCATCGCCTTCGAAGAGGGCGAGTGCTTTGCCGACGTGGTCGGCCCGCTCGGTCTTCCTTCCGAGTTTGTGGAGTTCTCCCCGGAGAAACTCTCTTCCATGCGCTACATCTTCATCGCCGGCGGCGTGGGTACCGCTCCGGTCTATCCGCAGGCGAAATGGCTGCACGCGCACGGTGCGAAGGTGGATGTGATTATCGGCGCCAAGACCAAGGACCTGCTGATCTACAAGGAGGAAATGGAAGCGGTGAGCGATAATGTCTTCATCTGCACCGATGATGGTTCCGAGGGCTTCCACGGCATGGTGACCGCGCTGCTGGAGAAACTCGTCGCCGAGGGGCACGAATACAACCAGGCGGTGGCCATCGGCCCGATGATCATGATGAAATTCACCACCCTGACCTGCAAGAAACTCGGTCTGCCCGTCATCGTGAGCCTGAACACCCTGATGGTGGACGGCACCGGTATGTGCGGGGCCTGCCGCGTGAGCGTAGGCGGAAAAACCCGCTTCGCCTGCGTCGAGGGACCGGAATTCGACGGTTACGAGGTCGATTTCGACGAAGCGATGCGCCGTCAGGGACAGTACAGGGCCGAGGAAGCCGAGGCCAATGAAAAACACGTTTGTAAAATAGGGAGGGGCAAATAATGGCAAACAAGATTCCCAGGGTTCCCGTCCGGGAACAGGACCCGCTGGTACGGGCCAAGAACTTTGAAGAGGTCTGTTACGGATACAATGTCGAAGAAGCGCAGTTGGAGGCTTCCCGCTGCCTGCATTGCAAGAATCCGCGCTGCGTGGGCGCCTGCCCCGTGAATATCCAGATTCCCGAATTCATCGGGAAGGTGCTGGCGGGCGATTTCCGCGGTGCTGCCGGCATCATCGCCGAAGATTCTTCGCTGCCTGCCGTCTGCGGACGCGTCTGCCCGCAGGAGTCCCAGTGCGAGGGCAGTTGCATCCTCGGCATCAAGGGCGAGCCGGTGGCCATCGGCAAACTGGAAAGGTTCGTTGCGGACTGGAGTCACGCGAACGGCGGTTCCGGTGCGACCGTCCCTGCCCCCAACGGGCACAAGGTGGCGGTGGTAGGTTCCGGCCCTGCCGGTCTGGCCTGCGCCTCCGACCTGGCGAAGTGGGGCTACAGCGTCACCATTTTCGAGGCCCTGCACAAGGCCGGCGGCGTGTTGGAATACGGTATCCCCGAATTCCGTCTGCCCAAGGAGAAGGTGCTCGCCAAGGAACTGGAAGAGGTGGGGCGTCTGGGCGTGAAGATCGAGACGGACGTCATCATCGGGCGTACCGTGACGATTGACGAGCTGATGGACAAGGAAGGCTTCGAGGCCGTGTTTATCGGCTCCGGTGCCGGTCTTCCCAAGTTCATGGGCATTCCCGGCGAGAATTTGAACGGCGTATTCTCCGCCAACGAGTTCCTGACCCGCAACAACCTGATGAAGGCGTTCCGCGAGGATTATCTCACTCCTATCCACGCCGGCAAGAAGGTCTGTGTCGTGGGTGGGGGCAACGTGGCGATGGATGCCGCCCGTACCGCCCTGCGTCTGGGCGCCGAGGTGCACGTCGTGTACCGCCGTACCGAGGTGGAACTTCCCGCCCGTGTGGAGGAAGTGCATCACGCCAAGCAGGAAGGCATCGTCTTCGATATGCTCACCAACCCGGTGGAGGTGCTGGGCGACGAGAAAGGCTGGGTGCGCGCCCTCAAGTGCGTGCGGATGAAGCTCGGCGATCCCGATGAGAGCGGCCGCCGCAGTCCGGTTCCCGTGGAAGGCTCCGAGTTCGAGATCCCTACCGAGACCGTCATCATGGCCCTCGGAACCTCGCCGAACCCTCTGATTTCCAAAACGACGTCCGGGCTGGACGTGACGCGGCGGGGCTGTCTCGTCGCAGACGAGACCGGCGCCACGACCCGCAGGGGCGTGTTCGCCGGCGGTGACGCCGTCACCGGCGCCGCCACGGTCATCCTCGCCATGGGCGCCGGCCGTACCGCCGCCAAGGCCATCGACGAATACATCAAGGCGCTGTAAGGCGCCTTGATTATTTTTTATCGGCGATCCTTCCGGAGGAAGACCTCGGTTCCGTTGATGTCGTACTGCAGCATCGAAGAGAAACGGATGAGGTCGAGTACACGGGTGATGGACTCGGTCGTGAAGGTAGCGGTCAGCCGGTAGTTCAGAATATCCGGGTCCGCAACATGCACGTGGACACCGTACCAGCGTTCCAGCTGCTTGACAATCTCCGGCATGGGAGTATTGTTGAAGATCAGTTCCCCGTTCACCCAGGCGGTATTGAGCTGGACATTGGCCTTCTTGATTTCCGCCTTGGCCAGCAGGGGAGCTTCGTTGTCTTCCTGCGGGGCGGCGACCTTTATCTCCTGGAGCGGACGGATGACACGTTCAGAGCCCGATTTCTCCTCCTTGACGACGACCTTGCCCTCAATCAGGGTAAGTTTCACTTCGCCGTCATTGTCATAGGCGGAAAGGTCGAAGGTCGTTCCCAGGACCTTTATGATAACGCCCTTGGAGGTATGGATGTTCATGGGCCAGTCCTCGAAATGCCGGATCTCGAAGTATCCCTCTCCGGAAAGGAACAATTCCCTGGAATCCGCCTCGAAGCGGGAGGGGACCGTCAGGGAGGAAGCCCCGTTCAGTCGTACGATGGAACTGTCCGGGAGCATGATCAGGCCCTTGGTGCCGGGGTTGGCGTAATAGGTGACACTGGAGGAGGCCTGCTGTTTGAGCACCTCCACCTGATGGGAGGCGTCCGCATAGCGGGTCTCTGCCTTATTCTTGGAAATCAGCAGCCAGCCGGATACGATCAGCAGTGGCAATATGCCTGCCAGCGCGAAGTTCACGACGACCTGGCGTACCATCTGTCGCCGGTCGGGCAATATCTTGTTCGGCATTCCGGAGAAAACGTACTGTGCCCTGAGCGCAGCGAATCTCTCCAGATTCTCCGGGCTTTCTTTAATCCACGATACGACTTGCCGGCGCTCGTTCTTGCCGGCCTTATCCATAACGTATCTGCGAAGTAGTCTATCGTCCATTATTATTCCTTTACGGGATGACCCGCATATGAATTGTTTTCACTTCGTCCTAACCTGAGCCGGAGTGCTTTCAGCGTAATGCTGATATGATACTCCACAACCTTGGTCGTAATGCCGAGTTTTGCGGCAATCTTGCCATAGGTAAGCCCTTCCTGCCTGCTCATCCGGAAGGTGTTGACCACCTTTTCCGGGAGCGACAGATATACTCTCTCTACGAATTCCCGGAGTTCGAGGGCATTGATTTCCTCCTCTACCGAAGGGGAACTCAGCGCCAGCGAAGAAATCAGGTTCTCCGATTCCTGCAGGGAACAGTCCTTCAGCCGTTTCGCGTTATCCCTGAGATAGTTGAGTGACTTGTTCCGGGCTATGGTATAGAGATACGAGCGGAAATTGCGATACGGGTCCAGGCTGTCACGGCTTTCCCAAATGGCGAGCATCGTCTCCTGAACGATATCTTCCGCGTCGAGTTTGTTCTTTGTGTAACTGTTGACGAAATAAATCAGGTTGTTGTATTCCGCACGATATACCGAACGGAACACGTCCTCACTCCCCGCCTTGATGGCAAGGGTGATTTCGCGCATCCTTTCGAGTATGTCGTCTCTTTGTTGCATGCTGTAAATATCGTCAATTTCTCTTGAATTCCATCATAAGGCGGGGCTTTTCTGCCTCTGCACCGATGCTAAGCGTGTATTTCCCACGGGCAATCTGCCATTCCCCGGCCTCTTCGTTAAAGGAAGCAAAGGCCTCTGCCGGCAGTTCCACGCGCACGATCTCGCTTTCTCCCGGAGAAAGCATCCGGGTCTTTCCGAAGGCCTTGAGTTCCAAGGCGGGCTTGTCCAACCCTCCGGAGGGCGCGGTGAGGTAAATCCCGTAAGCCTCTTTCCCGGGCACGGCGCCGGTATTCCGGACCGTAAAGGAAACGCTGACGCTTTTCTTGCCGGCCTTGACCTTGGGCATCGCGTACTCGAAAGTGGTATAACTGAGTCCGTAGCCGAAGGGATATGATACCTTCACGCCCTTTGTACAATAGTATCGATAGCCAACGTAGATGTCCTCCGCGTAGTCCGTAAAATCGTAATTCTTTCCCTCCTCCGGATGCTCGAAGGGGAAGTTGTAGGCTGAAGGACAGTCGAAATAATCCACGGGGAAACTGACGGCCAGCCTTCCGGAAGGATTGGCTTTCCCGGTCAGCAGGTCGCAGACGGCCGTGCCGCCTTCCTGGCCGGGGAGCCAGACATTGAGGATGGCGTCCGGCTGGTCCTTCCAGGTTTCGGTTTCGATGATCCCCGCAAGGTTCAGCACGAGGGCTACCTGCTTGCCTTTCGCGTGGAAGGCTTCGCAGACCATCGAGATAAGTTCCTTTTCCGTATCGCTGAGGTAATAATCGTCCTGAAGGTTCCGGTCTTTCCCTTCCTCTGCCGTGCGGCCGATGGTAATGACGGCATAATCATTCCGTTCCGCCGCCTTATCGATAAGACTGCGCCGCAATTCCAACTCCGGCAGCAGCGGCAGGCCGATATGGACCTTTATTTTCTCGTTATAGGCGATATCGGCGGAAGCAAAAGCCACATACTTGCGGTACAGGTCTTCCAGTTCCGCATCCGCGGCGATGCCGGCTTCCCGGAATGCGTCGATGAGCTGAATGACGTGGGGACAGACCACGAAGGCCGAGCCGGAGCCCACCGCCACCAAATCGTAGGAGCGGACGCCGAAGAGCGCCGCCGTGCCTTTCGCCGCCAGGGGAAGCATCCCCTCGTTCTTCAGGAGTACGGCACTTTCGCAGGCCACCCGCTTCGAAAGGGAGGCTCCGCGCTTCAGGTCAGGCGCCTTGTTCTTGCTGCCATGCCAGGTCCTTTGGCCGAGTTGGATGACCTTGGAGCAGGCCCTGTCCAGATCGGCAATGTCAATGCGGCCGTTCCGGACGCCTTCGACGATATCCTGCACCTGATTGTCGCTGCCGGGCATGAAGAGGTCGTTGCCTGCGTGCAGCTGCGCTGCCGTATTGTGCGGCACTATGCTCCAGTCCGTCATCACCAGTCCGTCATACCCCCATTCTCCGCGCAGGACAGCCGAAATCAGCCAGGGGTTTTCCTGTACGGGGAGGCCGTTCAGGCTGTTATAGGCGGTCATAATGGTCCAGGGAGAGGCCTCCTTGACGCAGATTTCGAAGCCTTTCAGATAGATTTCCCGGAGGGCCCGCATGCTCACCAGAGCATTGTTGTGTCCACGGTTCGTTTCCTGATTGTTGCAAATGAAATGCTTGACGGAAGTGCCGATACCGTTGCCCTGAACTCCGTTCACGTAAGCGGCGCCGATGTTGCCCGCAATGACGGGATCTTCCGAATAATATTCAAAATTGCGGCCGCAGAGCGGATTGCGGATGATGTTGATTCCCGGCGCCAGCAATACATTAATATTATAGCGCAGCGCCTCGTATCCGGCAACCGTGCCCACCTCCTTGGCCAGCGCGGTATCCCAGGACGAAGCCAGGGCCATGCTGGAAGGGAAAGCCGTCGCCCGGTCCTTCTCCCTGCGGCTGAGGTGCACTCCGGAAGAGCCGTCAGCCAGTGCAAGGGTGGGTATCCCGTAAGAAGGGAAGGGAGCCGTCCGGGCGCAGATGCCCTTGTTGGTAGGGGGGAAGTCGCTTCTTTTGATACCTACGACGCATCTGGCCTTCTCTTCCAGGGTCATTTTCCCTACGATGGACTGCGCTCCCGACGGGAAACAATACCCAAGGGACAAACATAGGAAAAAAAGCAGCGTTCTTATCTTCATACCTTATAATACACTTGAGGGGAGAAAAGCCCTGAAATCTCCGCATAAATCGGGGATTCTTCCCAAAATCGTGTATATAAATGTGAAAAGTATTACAAAGACCCTTTATGTCATTCATTCAAAAAGTGCTCTGTGTCGCCTTGTTGCTGACCTTGAGCTCATTCCTGGCCCCGGCACAGACGGTTTCCGTCGATTATAATGCCGTCAAGTTGAGTTATGCCATTTCTGACATCCAGCGGCAGACGGGCTATCATTTTGTGTACAACAATTCCCTCGTGAACGTGGATGCTCCCGTGACGGCCAAGGCCAGCGGGACGCTGCGCGATGTTCTGGATGCCGTCCTGGCGGACCTCCCGGTGAATTACGAAATCATTGACCGGCAGATTACCTTGACGCCTGCGAGAAAAAAGGAAGTGCCGGCCAAGGTCACCCTTTCC
Source organism: Bacteroidales bacterium (assembly GCA_016282145.1). Classification (GTDB taxonomy): domain Bacteria; phylum Bacteroidota; class Bacteroidia; order Bacteroidales; family UBA932; genus Cryptobacteroides. The sequence continues at coordinate 25,199 of JAEEJZ010000047.1, forward strand.
GGGGTGGTCAGCGATGATACCGGCGCCGCCCTTCCCGGGGTCTTTGTACTGGAGAAGGGCAGTAAAAATGCCACTTCGTCGGATGCTGCGGGAAAATATTCCCTCAGCGTGTCGCCGGGAGCCGTCGTTGTCTTCAGCTCGATGGGGTTTAAAGATGCCGAGTATACGGTCCCTCGCGCCGGTGGCAAGTTGGATGTGCAACTCTCCTCGGATATCAACTACCTGGACGAGGTAGTGATTGTCGGTTACGGTGTCCAGAAACGGGCCAACCTCACCGGTGCCGTTTCTACGATCAATTTCAGCGAAGGGCTGGAGTCCCGGCCCATTACCTCCACTTCATCCGCGCTGGGCGGTCTCGCCCCGGGTCTTGCCGTCACGCAGACTTCCGGACAGCCGGGCGAGGACGGGGCAACCCTCCGTATCCGCGGTAACACCACTCTCAACTCCAACAGCCCGTTGGTGCTGGTGGACGGCATCGAGTATTCCATGGATAACATCAATCCGCAGGATATCGAGTCCATCACCGTCCTGAAGGACGCCTCCTCCACGGCCATCTACGGAAGCCGGGCGGCGAACGGCGTCATCCTCATCACCACCAAAGGGGGACAGGCCGGCAAGGTCCACATTACCTACGGAAATAACCTGACCCTCCAGATGCCTTATCTGGGCGGGCTGCAATACGTGACGGACTACGCAGAGTCCATGCGGCTCGTGAACGAGGGAACGGACAACATCGGCATCGCTCACGTATACTCGGACCAGACCATCGCCCTCTGGGAGAATGCCAAACTCTATCCGGATGAACTGAATGCCTACGGCGTTAAGAATGCGATCGCGTATCCCAATACGGACTGGTTCAAGGAAACCTTTCACAATGGTTTCATGCAGTCGCACAATATCTCCTTATCCGGCGGCACGGAGAAAGTCAAGGCCTATGCCTCCCTGGGGTTTCTGGACAACCAGGGCGTGATGAGCCATCATGGAATGAGCAGCGGAACGACGAAATTTGACGTCCGTACCAATGTGGACGTGAAGTTCAACGACTGGCTCTCCGCCGGTGTAAAACTTTTCGGAGAGCGCCAGAACTACGGGATGATGAACCTGTCGTCCGGGTTTCAGTATTTGAAAATGACCATCCCGGGAATGTATCCCGGAGAACCGGACAAATGGGGATATATCGCAACGGACGAAGAGAATGCCAATGCCAACAACATTTTCAAGAATATGGCCGGCCGCGAAGGGGAGAAATATACCTACCGGGGCTCCGCTACGGCATACCTGAAAGCGCAACTCTACAAGGGTCTGTCGCTCGAGGTGAACGTTAACCATAACTTCACCCACGGTTACGAGCACAGGTACACGGCTTCGACGAGGGTCTGGAATTATGTTACGGATACTGTCCAGAGTGAGTCCTCTCTCAGCACGGCGTCCAATACCATCAGCATCTCCGACAGTTTCCGGACGAACGGGGAAGCGCTTCTGCGTTACAACGGAACCTTCGGGAAACACGAAGTCGGCGCCCTTGCGGGTTATTCCATCAACTATCATATCGCTCCCTACCATTCCGTGGAAAAGCAGGGAAAGAGCGACTGGAGCATCACGGAAATGTCGGCTTATACGACGCTGCTTTATTCGGACAGTGGCAATTCCGAGTGGGGACTGATGTCCGGGTTCGGTCGCGTGAACTATGCCTATGACGGAAAGTATCTCTTTGAAGCCAACCTCCGTTACGACGGTTCCTCCCGTTTTGCCCCCGAATCCCGCTGGGGTCTGTTTCCCTCCTTTTCCGCAGGCTGGCGCATCAGCCAGGAGAAATGGATGAAGGGTGCGTCCTCCTGGCTCGATAACCTCAAACTCCGCGCTTCCTGGGGTGTGACCGGTAACAACAACTCCGGGAACTATGCCTGGCAGAGTACCTATTCTTCCGTGAACGTGGTGTCCGGCAATTCGGAAACCACCGGTCTCGTCGTGACCGCCCTGGGCAACAGGGCCCTGGAATGGGAAACGACCCGGACGGGAGATATCGGCGTGGACTTCGGCTTCTTCGGCAACCGGCTCACCGGTGAGATCGACGGTTATATCCGCAACACGAGCGGCATCCTTTTCCGGCCGACCATCCATATGACGATGGGAACCGTCACCGCTCCTTACGAGAACCTGGCAGCGGTACAGAACAAGGGTGTGGAACTCGGCATCAAGTGGCGGGACGGCGTCGGCAAGGACTTCAGCTACTCCGTCGGCCTCAACCTTTCCTACAACCTCACCACGGTAAAAAAGTATAAGGGAAAGCTGGTCCAGCAATGGGTAGAAGACGAAGAGGGTAACCGCAGCTATGTGAACAACATCGGCGATGTGGCCCAGAGCGGTTTCGGCGGCTATATCGTGGAAGACCATATCCTTGGCGACCAATATATGCGCAGCCTTTACAAGGGAACCGGCGCCGGCTACTCCGGCGAGGGTCCCGTGGACATCAAGGCCGGTCCTGTGGACGGTATGATCCGCACGGAGGCCGATATGAAATGGCTGATTGCAATGGTCTCCGCCGGTTACAAATTCCAGGGCGGCCAGAGCATCTCCAAGAATACGCTCTATTACGGAGATTTTATCTATGCGGACCTTAATGGGGACGGAGACTATGGCGACAACAACGACCAGCACTTTACCGGCCACAGTTATACGCCCAAGTGGACCTGCGGCCTGAACCTGAACCTCCGCTGGAAGAACCTCGATTTCTATGCGTTGCTGACCGGCGCCTTCGATTTCTACCTGAACTGGAACACCAGTGTGTACAACACGACGCTGGTCAACCAGGCTCAGGCCATCATGCGCAGGATTGCCGACGACCACTATTCGGCCGCGACGCCCAATGCAACCTATCCCCGTCTCACCTACAACAAGACGCTCAACAACGAGCTTTCCGAATTCTATCATTACCGTGGCGATTATGTGAAAGTGAAGAGCCTTCAGTTGGGCTACTCCCTGCCCAAAAAATGGATGGACAAGATCCGTATCGAGGGCATACGTTTCTATCTGAACGGCGAAAACCTCTTTACCATCACTTCCTATCCCGGATTGGATCCCGAAATCGGTACCTCCATCGGATATCCTCTGATGAGGAGTTTCAGCGGTGGTCTTCAAGTGAATTTCTAATTTTGCAGCGGATATGAAAAAGCACAGCATATTGGTTTCCCTCGGTCTGATTCTCCTCACTTCCTGTACGGGGATTCTGGACACGGCGCCCAGGAGTCAGATTTCCGACAATAACATGTGGACGACCCCCAGCCTCTCCAAGGCCGGCGTGGACGGGTTGATGTACACCTTGTACCGGCACATAGACGGATTAAGCACCATCGTTCCCAGCGACGGTAGCGGAGGATTCAACCGTATCGGTCTCGAAGGGATGGGCTACACCAGCATCCTGGACGACTCCAACCATTTCCTGAAAAACGCTACCAAGAAAGCTTCAGGTCTGGAAAACTCTTCGGAGTGGAGGAGTATGTATAACACTATCCACGCCTGTAACAGGGCCATCGCGCACCTGGACAGAAAGGTGGTGGGTGACAAACTCTACGAGCAGTATATCTGCGAGGCCCGTATGATCCGCGCATTCTGCTACACCCGTCTGGTGATGCTGTTCGGCGAAGTTCCCGTCTACCTGGAAGAGGTCCAGGATGTCGATTGCACCAAATCACAGACAGTCTGGGACGATTGCTGGGCGATGATTATCAAGGAATGTACGGAATGCATCGACAATGCCGGCTTCCAGGCCAACAACTTTGCCGGCGACAGACTGTACAAGCCCTCCAAAGGAATGGCCTATGCCCTGCGGGGGAACGCCTATATGTGGCTGGCGGCGGACAAGAATCCAGAAATCTATCCCGATGGTACCAGCATCGGCGCAGCACGCATCAAGGAGTATTATCGCCTTGCTGCCGCCGATTTCGCACAGGTGAAGGCCTGCGGCTTCGGCCTTTGGCAGGGCAAGTGGGAAGATCTGTTCTCCTATACCAATGAGCATAACCAGGAAATGATTTTCCCCTTGGAATTTACCTTTACGGATGGATTCTCCTCTATCTGGCAATGGGTGATCGGAGCCCGGTCGCACCTGAATTCCTGGACACGTCTCGTTCCTTCCACCGCATTCGTGGACGACTTTGAGTGGAGTGACGGCCGTGCTTTCAATTGGGCTGACGTGCTCCCCGGCTGGAGTAAGCTCACGGAAATCGAGCGAGAGGTATTCTTCCTGAGGGACAGCCTCAAGACCTTCAGCAAGTATGTGGAGGAAGGCACCGATGTGGAAAAATACATCACCCTCAGCGGTCAGCTGGAGAAGGTCGTCAGCCGCATCGGTCAGGAGACTTTCGATGCCTATTATCTCGATTTGGGAAATGAAGCCCGGCTGCGTACCGGTTTCGACGGGCGCGACCCCCGGCTGGATAAAGTCGTGGTTACGCCCTACAAGAAGTATCAGTTCATCAACGAGACCAGCCTTACCCCGATTGATTTCCAGCTCCGCTGGCCCCGTTTCAAGCGTCAGGACGGTGTGGAGGATTCCGACCTGTTCCCTGAATTCGCTTCCAATATGGTCTATCTCTGGAACAAGGGGATTGTCAATGATGGTTCCACGCTGGATCGCAATTATGACGGTACCGACTGGCCGCTGATCCGCTTTACCGAAATCCAGCTGATGTGGGCGGAAGCGCTTCTGGGCTCCGATAATCCCGGAGATGCGCTGAACCTGCTGAACGAAGTCCGTACCCGGGCGGGTATGCCGCCGTTCCCGAGCCAGGATCCTGTCAGCCTCTTGAACGAAATCCGCTACGAAAGCCGTGTGGAACTTTGCCTGGAAGGAAAAGACTTCTTTAACGAAATTCGCTGGAACACCTTCAAGGAGAAGAAATTCCAGGGTAAGGATTTCTGGGATCCCCGTTCCTGCTGGAATTCCGGAGGCTGGAAGACCGGTTATTATTACGTAGAGCATATGTGGCCGCTCAGCGCACCGCTGAACGAGATCGTGATGAATTCCAATCTCAAGAAGCGGCCCTGGTGCTGGACCTATTAGGCTGATATGAAAAAGGTCGCCCTATGGCTGCTTGCCGCGGCGGCCTTTTTTGCTGCCGCCTGCCAGAAAGACGGGCCGGAGCCCCTGCCCCCGGGCCCGGAGGTCCCGAGTGTCTTCCAGCTGGAGAACGCCGTCGTACGCTCCTATCTGGATTTCCTGGAGCAACTCCCGTACAAGGATTCGGATTATAGTTACTCCTACATTGACGATTACTATCTTCTGACTACCATTTACCGCAAGGACCGTCCGCTTCCCGCCCGTGTCAGTTGGCAAAGGGAAAGCGGCACGCAGCGCCTCTACATTGCGGATAATCCCGATTTTACAGAACCCCTGAGTTATCCCGTAGGCGCCCTGACGGAAAGTTATGAAATCTATAACCTGATTCCGGGACGTCAGTACTGGTGGAAGGTCGTATCTTCAGCCAGTTCGAATGTTGTCGGGGAAGGTACGTTCCGTACGGAAGGCCGTCGGCGTTTCCTCAATATCGACAACATCTGCAACCTGCGTGACCTGGGCGGCATTCCCACGGCCGACGGAAGCCGGCGCATCAAATTCGGACTGTTGTTCCGGGGTGGCGAGATGAACGGATATCATCAAGATTACGAAGGAAGGTATACCCGTCTGGGCGATAACGGGAAATCGGAAATGTTGCGCTTGGGCATACGGGCGGATTTGGATATGCGCACGGCTTCGGAGGCCCTGGAGATTACCGAATCCCCGCTGGGGCCGGAGATCGATTATATCCGTTTCGAGACGGCCAATAATTATTATTACGACAAATTCTGGCTCGCCGACGATTACATCCGGGCCCTGCAATGGACCATTGATGAATTGCGCAAAGGGAAGCCTGTTTTCTTCCACTGCATTTACGGGGCGGACCGTACCGGCACGATGGCTTTCCTGATGGAAGCCCTCCTGGGGGTAAATGAAAACCACCTGGCCATCGACTACGAACTCACCTCTTTTTCCTATGGTCTGGAATCTGCCCCCCGCCGCCGCGGTCCCAGAAACGAACTCAGCGTTTACCGCTACCGGCAGATGGTGGAAGGCCTGCGGTCTTCGGTCTTTGAAGGCAGCACGCTCCAGCAAAGGGTCTATAACTTCTTCCTGAACGGCTATCCCTATGCACCAAAAAAGACCGTCAGCATTTCTGCTGACGATCTTGACTGGTTTATTTCAACAATGTTGGAAGAGGTCTGAGTCTTACTCGTTCAAGACGGCACGGATACGCAGACCATCCCAGACCCAACTCTTGTTGTTGGCGTAGTTCTCGCCGTAGATCAGACGCATCTGGCAAGCCCGGTTCCAGTAATTATTGGATCCTCCGGTACCGTAGTCGGTGCAGGACATCCAGTAGCGGCCCTGGGCACCGTCGGTATTGATGGCGCCGTTGTCCGTGTAGGAACAGCGGTAGAAGACCAGTTCAGCGCCGTTGGCCTGATAGACGATGGCGCCCATCGCAGAGGATTTATAGCCGTAGGCGTTGGTGTAGGTGTCCTTCTCGTACTCGGTGTAACTGAGTTTGTCATCCACGTCAATCTCTTCCGTCAGACGATATTTTCCGTCCTTGAGAAGGTTGCAGCAGACTTCGTTGGAAGGCATCCGCCACTCGCTGCCCCATTTGACACGTGCGGCATCATACTTGGTCCCGCCGATATCATAGAAGGTTCCGGGGCCCGATTGCAGACCGCCGCCGCCGGCGTAGTTGACCTCGATGAAAGGACTGACACCCTCAGCCGGGCAGATGAATTTATAGCCGCGCTGCGTGTTATAGGTTCCGCCGGAGTTCCAACGATAGTTGTCCCTGCTGAATTTTGTTTTCGCTTCAGTCTCGCCCCAGGCGTAGAGATATCCGTTGATGGCATCATCCGAGGTCGGCGTGCTTCCGCCCACGTTGAACGGTGCCCAGCTGCCCAGCGGATAGCTCTTGCCGTCATAACTGATGCTGCCCATCCGGATGGCGTCGGAAGCAAGGGGACGGGCCATCAGGTCCAGGTTGCTCATATTGTAGGTTCCCGTACGTCCTGCCTTGGCGGACAGGTTGGTCGAGATGGCCTTGCCCTGGGAAAGGCGCTTGTCAGCGCTCATGATGGTCACGATCAGACCCGCGAGACGGTTCTCCGAAGAGTGCATCAGGTCGATGGCGGGAACGGCGAGATAAGCCACCTGCTTGGCCGCGGAAACGGCCGGCAGGGTCAGCATATGGACCGCCTCTTTCTCGGTGCTGGAGACCGTCGCCTGAGCCTTTCCTGCAGAAGTGACATCCCAGCCGCCGTTATGGGTTTTGCCGGTGTTGAACTCGATGTACTGGATGCCTGCGGGCAGCAGGATGCGCAGCACATAGCTGAGCCGCTTCCCTGTGGCAAAGTCAAAGGCGGGGCTTGTGCCGGTGGACTGGGCTACGGCATAATCGTAGTTGCCGATCTTGCCCAGCGTGCCGTCCTGGCCGTCATAGCTGCAGACCAGCGTCCCGTTCTGGACATCGGCCTTGCCGCTGACGGCAACCCAGGTGGTGTTCTCATCGGCCGCTACGGCGCCGGTGGACTTGAATTCCGCGGAAGCGCCGCTGCCGGTGGTGGTGAAAGTGACCTTAGTCACTACGTCGCCGTTGATTTCCAGGGCGGTAAAGCTGTCTCCGCTTTCCCAGGCACCTGCTACGATATCGGCAATCTCCTCCACTTCGGAGTAGTTGTCGACATAATTGACCTTGGATTCGCCAAAGGCGCCGGGGGCGGTCGCCGTTGCCGTAATCACTACGCCGTCTTCGCTGTTTGCAGGGGTCTCAAGGTTTTCCTTGGTGCAGGCTGCCATCAGCGCGAAGGCGCCGAACAATAGGGTAAGTCTGTAAAATTTCATGGCTGACCTCCTTTTTTATTCGTCCCAACTTGCAGGTCCGTCATCAACGAATCCGGCAGGGGCTACATTGTTGGATGTAATCTCCGTAGTCGGTTCGGGGCCCGGACCCGGAGGGGTCGGGGTGGGTTTGTCTTCGCAGGCGCTCAGGACCGTGAGGGTCAGCGCTGCAGCCAGAATAAGCAGAAGTTTTTTTCTCATAATACTATGATTTGGGTGTTAATGGGTCAGTTTTCGTTATCTTCTTCCAGTGAAGGGGCTTCGCCGCCGGCCTGGGCATTCTGTCCGGGGCCGGGTGCAGGAGGGTCGGTGGACCAGACATAATGGCTTCCTATGGGATAGCCGGTATAATCCCGGGAGAGTACATTGGCGCTGTAGGTCTTCTCCCGTCCGCCAGGAATGGCGTGACGGGCCGTGATCTTCCAGTCCGTCAACGCGGCAGGATCTCCGCCGGGCGCATCGATCACCCACCAGGTGTAGGAGGTCTTCCCCCAGTTGCCGAACTTGGAATGAATCACCTCTACGTAATAAGAATCCGCGCACTGGTCGATGATGGCGCTGGAGAGGCGCGTCATGGGGACGGTTACTCCGTTGTGGGTGAAATTGAGACTCCAGGTTTCCTCTTCTGCAGAGAGGGCCGGGTCATCCCCGTCCCATACGCGGGCCAGGAATTTCCCCTTGTAGGCAGCGTCCCACTGATATCCGGAATAATTGTCGTTGCCGCTGTACACGCGGATCTGGAATTCTTCGCTTTCCTTCCAGGTCTTGTTGTATTCCCAATTGAGTGAAGATCCCTCGAAGGTGAAGACCCCATAGCCGGCGGGGCTTCCGTTGGCGGAGACGTCGGCAAGCCAGATCTGGCCGCTCAGGGACTGCATGTTATGCTCGATGATGGGAGCACCGCTCGCGGAGCGGAAACTCCGGTGGGTATAATTGGTCAGGTTGTGCAGGTGACCGGTGAAGATGTGCGCCTCCTTGAAGGAGCGCAACAGTTTCTTGACCTCGTCCACGTTCCCGACGGGGTTATACACCGCCGCGTGGGTGCAGAAGATGGCCAGCTTGTCGGATTTGTCGCTGACGGCGGCGATGTCCTGCTTGAGCCAGTGCAGCTTCTCGCCCGTGATGCGCTCGCTGTACTTGATATGGTTGTAGCCGCCGCTGCCGCCCTCGATGCTGCCATTGAAATCGATATCGTCCATCACCACCACGTGCGCATTCCCGATATCGAAGGAATAGTCCGTGGGACCGAAATTCTTCAGGAAATTGGCGGTACTCTCGTCGTCGGTGCCACCGGCGATGCTCTGGTGGTCGTGGTTGCCGATGGTATAGAAGAAGGGCATGGTGCCGCCCGCACTTTGTACGCCGGTATACACCTCCCGGATGCCGGGGACCATGTCGAAATTGTCCGTCAACTGGTCGCCCAGGGCCATGCCGATTACCTCGCCGCCTTCAGCATTGAGCTGCCTGACCGTCCTCTGGATATCGGCAAACGCCTCTTCCCGGAAGCGGGCAAGATGCTCTTCATTCTGTACATGGGCATCCGCCACGGTAATGAGCGTAAAGCGTGATACGGCCTGCTTGCGCGGGGTGAGGGAGAAGTCTGCGACCACGGTGGCGCCGTGCTTGGCAGGGATGAGCTGGTAGAAAGCGGGACGTCCGTCCTCTCCCAGCGGGATTTCATAGCCTGAGGGGATGGTGACATTGATGGAACGGGCCGCAGGATTGGCTTCCATACGGTAGGCGCCCTCCGCATCGGTCTTGCAGCAGGTATAACCGTCAGATACGGTGACGCCGGCGATGCCCTTGCCCGTGACTGCATCGGTGATATGGCCGCTTGCCGTCAGCTCAGCGGGAATGTCGCTGTCCTGCGCGAGCACGGGCCGCACGGAGAAGGCATAACCGCATTCCTGCGACATGAGGTCCACCTGACTGTTCCTGACGTACAGACGATAGGCTTCTGCGCGCCCGGAGACATTATTGTGCGCTCCGCCGAAGTAATAGCCTGCCTTGCCCACCATCGATGCCGTTCCAGTCTCCGCTCCGGCGGTATAGTAATACCTTCCGGCGAAGGGGAAGAAGATGGTGACTCCGTTCTTGCTGAAGGTGCGCCCGCTCACAGCCACGCCCTTGTATTCGGAAACATCGATGGTAGTGAAGATGTTGTCCGTCTTGGCGGAACGCCCTGCGTTGCAGGTGAATACCTCGTTGTTACCGTTGAAACTCATCATCTCCTCGAGGAAAGGCATGCGCCAGGCGCGGCCCCACTTCACGCGCGCTACGTCGTATTTGGTGCCGGAGATATGCTTGAGGTTCAGGGTGATGTCGGCGCGTCCAGTGTAGGCGCGGACAGTGCCCAGCGACTCATCCTTTCCCATATGACGGTAGGAGGCGGCGCTGTACGAACTGCGCTGCTCCGTCTCGCCCCAGGCGAAATAGCCGCCGTAGGTCTCTTCCGCAGTCGTAGGGGAGGCCTTCGCTCCCAGGTTGAACGGTGCCCAGAGCGGGGAACAGGAAAGGTCGTAAATATCATTTATCCCGTCCCAGGAACTGTTGTTGATGTACTGAAGGGTACAGGAGAGTTGTGACAGGAAATTGATGGCTTCGGTGGGGAGGGGCCTGTCAATGAGGCTATCCATCTCAAGGGTTGCGACGTGCCCGCCTTTCGCGGAGAGGTCGGCACTGAGCACCTTGCCCTGGGAGCGGGTTTCAGCCTTGCTCATAGCGGTGACGATGAGCCCGGCACTGGAATAATCGACGGCCGGAACGGCCAGATAAGCGATTTGACCCGCGCTGCTTTCTTGAGCCATTTCAAGGAGCCGGGTTGCCTTGGGGTGGTAATCCGGCGTGCAGGCGGCCGTGTTCCCTTCCTCGTCGATAATCCATTCGTCCCCGGAGGCCCAGGTGTTGAATTCCAGTTTCCCTACGCCTTCCGGCAGTTTGAGCCGGAGCAGGTAACTGAGGTGCCTGCCCTCGCCGTAATCGAAGTCCGGCGTCTCTCCTTGGGCGCGGGCGAGCATATAATCGAAATGCTCCAGCCCCTTCAGGCTGCCGTCCTGCCCGCTGTAGTTGCAGTGGATGGTCCCGTTGTCGAAGGCGGCGCTTTTTCCCAGAACGGCTACCCAGCGGGTCTGCGCATCCGCCGCGACGGCACCGCTGGAGGTGAAACTCGTCTTTTGGTCCGCAGGAGCGGTGGCCGTAAAGGTGACGGGCGTAATGGTGCTGCCGTTGATTTCCAGGGCGAGGAAGGTATCTCCGGTCACCCAGCCGGTCTTGATACCGTCGGTTCCGGGGTAATGATCCTCGTAAATCATCTTGGAACGGTCGTCCGGCAGCGTTGCCGTAGCAGTAATGATAACTTCCTCAGTATTGACGGGTTGCTCCGCCGGTTCCGTCGTACAGGAAATACCCGTAGACAATAAGAAGACCGGGCATAGGAGCCTGGTGAGTATTTTCTCCAACATACGCATACTTACACTACACTTTTCGTGCCTCTTTCCCCTGACAATATACGCATTTTTAAATAAGGGGGGAAGGCCCCGATTCGTGTATTATTACCGATAAAGCACTAACGTACCAATGAATCTCTTTCACAAGTTTTCTTTTGTTGCAGCTCTGACGGGAGCTGTCCTGACCGCTTCTTGTACGAAGGAAATCGTTCCGCAAGAAGGAATTACGGAAATTATCGCCACCGCCTCTCTCCCCGAAAGCGACGGCACCAAAGTCATTTATTCGGAAACCGATCCGTCCGGGAAGCATAGCGGCTTGAAGTCGGTATGGGAAGAAGGGGATTTCTTTTATGCCTTCTCTTCTGCCGGCGGCTGTGTCCGCTTCGAGCTTCAGTCCGGCGCCGGGAGCAAGACTGGCGTTTTCAAGGCTACGACAAGCGGCGTAGGGGCGTCCACTACCTGGAAAGCCGTCTTGGGAGCCAGTGCGGAGCAACTTTCCGCCAACCTGATCCAATGCCCGTACAGTGGCCAGGAGGGAACGCTGGATGCCCTGGGGGACTATGATTATATCATCTCGGAAGCGACGGGCACCGGCCCCAATTTCAATTTCTCCGGCGGTACCCGCCTGTCCTATTTCCTGCGCATCAAACTTCCCGCGGGCGTACGCTTTCTGGAATATTGTACCACGGCGTCCTGGAAAGTTTCCCCGTCCACGCATTCTGTCCTTTCCGACGGGAATTACGATAATGTTTCGCTTACCGATCTCGGCCACACGTCTTCCGAGGGAGAGGTTTGCTACCTGTCCATCCCGGCAATCCAGTACGGGAACTACATCACCGATAGCCCGAGGGGCGTAATCATCACCTTCTTCAATGCCGATATGAACAAGTCCAACGGCCGGGTACTCAACGCCAATGTCAGCAGCAAGGCGGGACAGATCGGTACCTTTGACCTCAGCGGCATGGAACTCATCGACCGTCCCCTTCCGTCTGAGGGCGTTTCGCTCGGAGGGCTGTCCGTACTGATCCGCAAGGATCCCGACAGTGACTTCTGCAATAAGTACAATAACCTTGAAGATTATCAATACCGCACCGCAGTCGCTCCCATTTGGGCGCCCTATAACCTCGGCGCGAGGGTTACCGCGGCTTCGCCTACGGCTCAAGATCTTTACGGCGACAGTTTTATGTGGGGAGAAACGGCCCCGCGCACCTCTTTCTCTTCCAGTAATTGGACCTATAACGGAACCCATACGGTGGGGGATTTGGAGAACTTCCCTTCCATCCAGCTCGGCTATTACGAATCCGTTGCGGTTTCCGACGGCTCTTCCGACGGAACCTTGAAGTTCCAGCGGATTAACGGTACCAAGTACGATGCGGCCCGCGTACGCTGGGGCCACGACTGGAGAATGCCCACCATCGAGGAACTCGTCGGCCTGATTGGCGACAATATCAGCATTGACATTTCGGATAGCCAGACTACAACCTCTTCCGGTCTTACAACAAAGATTGAGACCATCGACTTCTACAATGTAGGTCGGACCGTCAAGGGCCGCTGGTTCAAGAACGGGGACAACACGGTATTCCTCCCCTTCGGTGGCTGGTACGGTACCGGTCACGCCTATTACGGCGCCCGCGGTTTCTACTGGAGCGACAGCCGTATCCGTGCCACACCCTCCAACCCGAATCTTACCAATGCGACACTTCGTTTTGAGATGACGGGCAGCTCGCTCAATTACGGCCGCAACAGCAGCCCCTCGACGGAGATGTATTACGGTCTCGCCATCCGTCCGGTCCGGAACATCGTGGATATGAACGGTTCCGCTTCCGCCCCTTCCATCTGGGAGGATTGCGGCGAGAGCACCATTCTGCCCACTTCCAACCTCTGGGGTGTCATCAGGGACGAAAACGACAATCCCATTCCGGGAGTCGTCGTCTCCGACGGTTATTCCTGCGTAAGGACCGACATCAACGGAACCTACCAGATGGCGGCCAATGCGAAAGCCCGTACCGTGAACGTGACCATCCCGGCCGAATATGAGATTCCGCTCGATGCCAACGGCCGTCCGGCCTTCTTCCAGTATGTGACAATTCCTTCCACGGGAAACATCCAGCGGGATTTCACCCTTACGCGCAGGGCCAGCGTCCCCGAGCGCTTCACCCTGCTGGCCATTGCCGATGCCCACGTGCAGACCAGTACGCAACTCAGCAGGTTCCAGACCGCCATCGATGATATCGAGGAGACGGCGACTACACTGAAGACTACGGGCATTCCCGTGGGAGACGGCGGAGAAGCCGGCGAAGTGATTGCCGTCGCGTTGGGTGACCAGCTTTCCGACAAACTGTCCATGGCCTCCTCCGTCATCGATAAATTCTCCACCCTGAGCATTCCCGTATTCTATACGATCGGCAATCACGACTACGATTCTTCCAAGGAGAGTGATTACGATTCCGAGACGGCCTTCGTGAATGCCTTCGGCCCCACCAACTATTCCTTTGACATCGCGAATGCCCACGTCATTGTAATGGACGACATCGTGCGCCGGAGCGGCAACACTGACAGGGGCGACGGATATTACAGCATCAACTATGGCGCGGGCTTCACGGAGGAACAGGTGGCCTGGCTTCAGGATGACATTTCCAAAGTCCTCGGTTCCAAGACCAAAGTCGTGGTATTCTGTGTCCACGCTCCGCTCAACAGCGCTTCCGCCGGCGACAGCGGTACGCAGAATGCCGTCATGGGCGCCTTGAAGAACAACTTCTACAACGTACACGTTTTCTCCGGCCACACGCACCACATCAACAACAACCTCTACTCAGGCTGGGCGGCCAAGAGCGGACGGCAGATTTACGAGCACAACCTGCAGACCCTGTCCGGTTATTTCTGGGAGGCTGATATCGCCTATGGCATCGGCAGCCCGGCCGGTTATGGCGTATTCACTTTCGGCCATGACGATCTCTATGCTGAATACAACAAGATCACCAAGGAGGATCCCGGCGTTCAATTCCGCACTTACAACGGCGGTGAAACCTATACCCGCAGCGGGAAATCCTACAGTTGGGACAGCCCCGTAAGCGGCAAATATGTCGTCCGTCTCTTCGATGCAGGAGACGCTGACGACGGTCTGGACTACTGGCAGGTTTATGTGACGAAAGGCGGCACCACCACCGAACTGACGCGGGTATCCACTGCCATTAACGACCGTGCCGCCCACTGCTATCTCGCCAAATACTTCGACAACGAGCACGGCGGAGCGGGGGAGGACACGGACCAGTTCTGGTATTCTTCCGCCAGCTATGCCAGCAGCGGGTACACCATTACCGCCGTCCATACGATGAAGAGTGGCTGGACGGCCACCTATACCGGCAAGCATTTTGTAAATGGGTCTACATACAAGGGCTTCGGCTATGGTGTAAGGTACGATGACTAAAAACGAAAACGGAAGATGTTGTTTTCCCTCTTATTAATGCTGACGGTCCCGGTCTCCGGGACCGTTGTCAGTTCCCTGAACGGCAGGGGAATCGAAGGGGTGGTGGTGTCTGACGGATATCACTGCACTGCAACCGATGCCGCAGGCCGGTATTTCCTGGATGCGGATTCCCTGGCAAGGACCATCAGCATTACCGTCCCGGCCGCGTACGAAATCCCCCTGGCAGCGGACGGCGCTCCAGCCTTCTTCAAGTATATCGACAGCGGAGAGCGTGATTTCGTGCTTTCGCCCCGGAAGAAAGTGTCGGAGCGTTTTACGCTCATCGCGGTGACGGACGCGCACTTCGGGCATGTGAACAGCATCGAACGTTTCAGTGGCGAAAGTATTCCGGATATTCAGAAAACCATCGAGCGGCACTGTTCTTCCGGGCCTGTCATCGGCATCGCGCTGGGCGACCAGCTCTCGGACAGGATGGAGGACGCCGCTGCCGTAAAGCCGTTGTACAACGGGCTCGCCTGCGCCGGAAAGACCATGCCTTTCTTCTACTGCATCGGCAACCATGATCATGACAACACCGGCGGGAAGAGCGAATATGCCGTTACGGAACATTTCGTGCGCCATTTCGCCCCTACCGACTACTCTTTCGACATCGGCAAGGTCCACTTCGTGGTGATGGACGATATCCAGTATACCGGCACTCAGCGCGACGGAAAGAAGATTTCCTATACCTGCGGATTGACCGATGCCCAACTGGAGTGGCTGCGACAGGATATTTCCCTGGTCAGGGACCGTGGGAACAAGGCCGTGGTCTTCTGCATTCACGCGGGGCTGTACGGCCGGTTCTCGTATAAAGACGAGGTGAAGGCCCTGCTCGGAGAATTCCGGGAAGCGCACGTGCTGTCGGGTCACGAGCACAACATCAACAATATCCGCCACGCCGCGTCGATCTGGGAGCACAATCTCCAGTCCATCGGCGGCGCCTGGTGGTATAGCAACCTCTCTCCGAGCGGCTGCCCCATCGGCTATGGCGTGTTCACCTTCAACGGCCCCGTGTTGTGGGAGGAGTATAACAAAACGACCACCGAGGACAGTGATTTTCAGCTGCGCGTCTATGACGGCAACGATGCTTACGACGGGAACTGCCTGTTCACGGGCCTGAAAGCCGCTCCCAAACGGACGGAAGTCTATGGCTGGCCGGAAGCCTGGAAAGGCTGTTTCGTGGCCCGCATCTGGGATGCGACGCCGGACTGGGAGGTAAGTTTCGTGCAGAACGGCGTGGAGACGCCCATGCGGCAGATTCAGGAGAAGTATTTTGATGCGGCATCGGCCGCATTCATGGTGGATGTGTTCGGTGCGCCTTTCGGCGGCAGCCGGGTCTATAAACCCAAGGTGGATACGTTCTGGATATTGGAAGCCCCCTCCGGCGACCCTGCGGCGGAAACGGACTGGGAAATCGTGGCGAGGCACCGCATGCCTTCCGGCCGCGTGGAAAGCTATCGATCCAGTATCCTGATGCGCGACTTCCGCGGCTTCGAAACGGGTACGCACCATCTGCGCAACTATGACAGGCATATCCTCCTGGATGCAGCGCGGAAGGTGGATATCGGGGAATCCCTGGTGACGGACCAGGCCTGGGTGCCCTATCCGGCCTATGCCGACCGTGCCGGATGGGAAGCCCTGCTGGGCAGGTACAAGGAAGATTTCATCGCCCGGGGCGAGCAGTTTCTGGGCTTCGACTATCTGCTGCTCCGCGCTACCGATTATCTGGAATACACCCGCACAGGTGACCGTTATGCACAGGAAGACAGGCTTGCCGAAAATGCAGAGGCCCTGAGTTCCCTGATGATGGCCGAACTGGCGGAGGGCCGCGGCCGGTTCCTGGACGATATCATCAACGGAACCTTCTATTTTTGCGGTCTCGATTCCTGGGCGGTGTCAGACCATCTGTACAAGTTTCAGCAGGTTCATACGCCCCTGCCGGACTACAAAGAGCATATCCTGGCCCTCTATCAGGGCAATTACGCACAGATGCTCTCCTGGATAGGGTATTTCTTCCATGCGGAATTTGACAAGGCGGATCCGATGATCTCCGAGCGACTGCGCTATGAAATCAAGCAGCGCGAACTGGATCCCTACCTGGAGCGGAACGGCTTCGACTGGATGGGATTCCGTGCCAAGGCCACGCCCAACAACTGGAATCCCTGGTGCAATTCCAACGCCATCCTCTGCTTCATGCTGATGGAAAATGACCCGATTCGGCTGAAGGCTGCCGTAGAGAAATCCGTCATCTCCGTGGACCGCTATCTCGAAAGCCTCAAGACCGACGGCGCCTGCGACGAGGGGCCGGTGTACTGGTACACTTCAGGAGGGTATCTGCTGAACTACCTGCAATGCCTGCGCCTGATTACCGGAGGGCGGATCGACATTTTCGATGCGCCGCTGCTCCGGAATTTCGGGGAATATATCGTACACGCCCAGGTGGACGGCGTGCATCAGGCCAATTTTGCCGATGCAAGGCCTGCAACGGGCATCAATACGTCCCTTATCCTGCGTTTCGGGAAAGCCGTCGGAAGTACGCTGATGCAGGATTTCGCGGTGCACACCTACGCGCAGAAGGGTTACGACCCGGTGGATGCCGACTGGAGCTGCTTCTATCGCGCGATGGAGAACCTGCGTACCTGCGCGGAACTGGAGGCGGCGGGCAGGCGCGCCTTCAAACCCTCGCCTTTTACCTGGTACCCGGAGACAGAGCTGTGCTTTATGCGCTCGGGCAAGGGCTATCTGGCGGTGAAGGGCGGCAACAACCGCGAACGGCACAACCACAACGATGTGGGCAGCTGCATCTATTATTACGACGGGCAGCCGGTGCTGGTGGATGCGGGCAAGGGCACTTACAACAGCAAGACTTTCGACAAGCGCTACCGCTATCAGATCTGGAACATGTCCAGCAATTATCACAATGTTCCGCAAATCAATACCTGTGCGCAGGAGTACGGACGGAGCTTCAAGGCGACGGACTGCCGGTCCGACAGCCGCACGAAGAGTTTCAGTGCAGATATTGCGGAGGCTTATCCCGATTCCGCCGGCGTGAAATCCTGGGTGCTGAACTACCGCTTGCTGAAAGACGGAGCGTTGGAAATCCGGGAGCGCTTCGAGATGCGCACAGGGGAAGTCCCTGCGGAGTTGCATTTCCTCCTCCCTGCCGAGCCTGATCTGGCCACTGCAGGCTGTGCCGGGCTGAATGCCGGGCTGAAGCTTTATTACAATGCCGGGACTTTCAGCGTCTCTGCCGAACGGATTCCGCTTGAGGGGACCGGCGTAAGCGGCTATGGCGGCGATGCGCTATGGCGCCTCAGCCTGACGGCCCGTTCCCTGCCGCAAAAAGGCGAATTCGTCCTGAAAATTACCCGTTAAAACCGATTATCCCCCAAAAAATGCGAAATATGAGAAAGATTCTGTTTCTTCTTTTCACTGCCGCGACAATCCTTGTTGCCTGCAAGGAGAAAGACGATCCCGTTATCTCGTCAGGCTTGGAGATTAAAGGTTCCGTCGATTATACCGGCGCTATGGTTCCCGTCGCAGATGGCGTCTGGGAGGTATACGGCAGGTTTAAAAGCGGACAGGTAACCGTGTCCGATGCGGGAGGCAGGGAGTTTGTTTCTTTTCAGGTCCCTGCTCAGAAAGAGGGGCTGTGCAGGCTTCGTGTCAAGTCCGACAGGACTTACAGCCTCGTCCGGATTGATAAAATTTCCCTGGTTGTGACCGAAGGCGGGGTTGACAAACCGAGGGTCGGTTCCAAACCTCCCATCGAGGCGGTTTATCGTGGTGGTGGCGTCTGGGGCGTGACAAGGCTCCTCGTCGCCACCGACCATATGCGCTATCGTTTCCTGCTGGAGACGGACACTCCGGGGGAGCTCAGATACTTGTGTCCTGCCTGGAACGATGCGGGATTGCAGCCATCATCCTATTCGGACGATTATCTTAAAGTCCGTTCTCTCGGGCAGGATGAATACGATGCCCTGGATATCAAGGACAACTTTGCCTGCTGGATGTTCCCCACAAGCGAGACTGACCGTATGGCCTCATTCACTCTCCCTATGAATAAAGCCGCCACGCAGCTGGAGGTTGCTTTTTCGACATCTCATCTGGGCCCCAGGGCCCTGTTTATGGGCGACAGCATCATCCGGCATTGGGGAAGCGAGTCGCCGCGTGAAATCGAAAAATCCGCGATTGTGATACCGATGGATCCTTTACCCTCATGGATGAGGGACGACGGTGACTTTGTTACGGTTTTCTGGCATCCGGAGTTTTTCTCCGACAATAATTATCTCAGCGCCGGTATCAGCGGCAACAACACGACCCAGATGCTGGCCCGCTACCGTAGTGAGGCTCTGACCCCGGACCCCCAGTGCATTGTGATAATGGGCGGTACCAATGACCTCAGCAACGGTCAGCCGGAGGCGCTTATTTTCGATAATATCCGGAATATGACCGAACAGGCCGAAGCCCTCGGTATAAAGGTAATCCTGTGCTCGGTTACTCCCTGCAACCACAACCATTCGGCCCTGAGCAATCCTCAGACCAAGGGTGCCCATATCAATGAACTCAACCGGATGATCAGGGAGTACGCTGAGAGCAAAGGCATCATATATTGCGATTTCCACTCTCTCCTTGTAGACACTGACGGCGTCTCGCTTCAGGGGCGCTACCGTCTATATGACGACCTCCATCCCAACCCGGATGCATATACCCTTATGGAAAGGGAGATTAAACCACTGATAGACTCGATTACAGAATAATCCGGGGAGCGGATAGAGAATATTTCTCCCTCAGCGAATCCCGTATTTGCGGAGGATGCGGAGCACCGGTTTTTCAATGGACCCGGCCCAGAGGCTGTATCCGTAGTTGTCCGGATGGACGCCGTCCACGGTGGCCTCGTGGGATTTCGAAGTGGCTGTGGTGGTCTTGATGTAATAGACATCCTTGTAACGCCGACAGGCTATGTTCATCAGGCTGTCAGCGATGCGCAGACGGTCGGCTTCCCGTTCGTCCTCGTAGGTGTTGAAATTCCTTTTTTCCCGGTAGATGGTCCGCTGGAAGATAAGCGGTTTGCCGGGATGGGCAGCCTGCAGCTGTTCAATGAAAGGGAACAGGCGCGCCCTCAGCTGTATGCGTGATGGGTTGGAGAAAGCATCCAAAAGAAAGGCTTCCGCATCAACCGCCGCCAGGACGCGCCCGAAATAATCCTGCAGTTTGCAATTGCCGCCGCAGCCCAGGTTCAGAAGCTGGATTCCCGTGCTGCGGGAAAACTGTGCGGGATAGGTCATTCCGCTGCGGGAACAACTGACGCCATGGGTAAAACTGGAGCCGAAGATGGCTACCCGGTGGCGGAAAGGGTTGGGTATGGCTTCGATGGTAGCCTCTGCTGCAACACCGATATCCAGGGTGTATAACTCGCTCATCAGCGGCAGGTAGAGCAGGCACTCGTGCATAGACCCGTCCATGTTGCTGATGATGGTGTAGGGATTATCCTGTTTCTTCTCCGACATGGCGCCCCCTGCGGCAGCCCAAAGCCACTTGCCGTCCTTCCGGATATAGAGATCAAAGCCTCTGGCAGCATTTGACATGGTGTTTGAAGGGTGCTCCATCCTGCCGGTGGTGGCCTTCAGGCGGATGACCGGACTGTCGGTTCGGAAAGCCACTGCCAGACCGGAACATTGCCTTACCTGATTGTTCTCACCAGGCGTAAAGCCCTTGAACCTTACGGTATCCACCCTGTGATAGGGGTTGGGCGTATCCGGGAACAGTTTGCCGACAAGGGTCAGTTCCGTCGCAGGGACAAACTTAAATTCCTGGTCCTGGGCGTTGACGCCAATGCAGGCCATGCCTAAAGCAAGAATAAGAAGAAAGGCTTTTTTCATTTTGCGGGTTGTTTTACAATGCTTTGAGCGAAAGGGCGAAACCGCCGCTCCGGGCCATCTTTACAGGAAGCACGGTGTCCGATGTCGCCTCAAAGCTCGTGATGGCATAGGATTGCGGATTCGTTTCATAGTCGGCATCGGGACCGTCGGCGTACAGAATAGCCTTGTAAGTGACTCCGGACTTCAGGAAATCCAGTTTCAGCGTGGTTTCATAAGCGTTTTCACCGCTGATGCCGCCCACATACCATTCGTCCCCGGCCTTAAGCTTTTTGGGATGACGGGCCGTGATGATGTATTCTCCCGGCTCCGCTTCCAGATACAGGCTCTTGTCCCAGTCTACGGCCACGTCCTTGATGAACTGGAAGGCATCCATAAAGCGCTCATAATTTTCCGGGAGGTCGGCCGCCATCTGCAAGGGAGAATAGAAGGTTACGTACAATCCCAGCTGGTTGGCAATGGTATGGCGCATCTTTCCGGTTTTGCCGGGTGCTATCTTCGACATATCCTGCTCGAATATGCCGGGCGTATAGTCCATAGGGCCGCCCTGGCCGCGGGTGAACGGAAGGATTGTCGTGTGCCCGGGGTTTATCTTGGCTTTGTACTCGTTGCCCATCGCGCTCTCGTTGCCGATCAGGTTGGGCCAGGTCCTGCAGAGGCCCGTGGGGCGGACCGCCTCGTGGGCATTGACCATAATATGGTAATCGGCCGCCTTTTTGAGGCAATAGAGATAGTGGTTGACGATGCTCTGGCTGTAATGATGTTCTCCGTAGGGGATGATGCGCCCCACATAGCCGCTCTTTACCGCGTCATAGCCATAGCGGTTCATCAACTGGTAGGCTTCGTCCAGATGCCGTTCATAATTGACTGTGGAAGATGAGGTCTCGTGGTGCATGATCAGTTTGATGCCCCGGGAATGGGCATAAGCGTTCAGGGCGGGCAGGTCGAAATCCGGATAGGGCGTCACGAAGTCGAACACATCATATTTCTGCTTGTTGTACCAGTCTTCCCAGCCTTCATTCCAACCCTCGACCAAAACGGCATCAAAACCGTTGTCTGCCGCAAAGTCGATGTAACGGCGGACATTTTCGTTGTTGGCCCCGTGTTTGCCGTGAGGCTTGACCGCCTTATAATCCGTGATGCCGAGTTGGACCGAAGGGAGTTCATCGGTATAGGACCACTTGCTTTTCCCGGTAATCATCTCCCACCAGACACCGATATATTTCACCGGATGAATCCAGGACACATCCTCCAGGGCGCAGGGTTCGTTGAGGTTGAGGATGAGTCTGGAAGCGAGGACATCCGTGGCCTTCTCACAGACCTGGACTGTCCGCCAGGGGGTATTGCAGGGCGCCTGCAGCCGGCCTTTCACCCCTTGGGCATCCGGGGTCAGATGTGTCCGGAAAGTATTCGTCCGCGGCACCAGGACAATATTCATGGTCGGGTAATTCACGACGGCCGCCTCGTGCAGATTGATGTATAATCCCTCGTCCGTCTTCATCTGCAGGGCTGTTTGGACGCCGGTAGGCCCTACGGCCGTCTGGCCGGCGCTGTGATGCAGGCGGCTCTGCTCGTAATGCAAAGCGATTTCGCTCAGGCGGCTTCGCGTGTAATTGTATTCCTGCGAATCATAATCTCCGCTGATCCACCAGGCGGTGTGATCCCCGGCCAGGGCGAATTCCGTTTCCTCTTCCTTTATCTGGAAGTAAGTCAGGCGGTTTTTCTGGGGAAATTCATAGCGAAAGCCCAGTCCGTCGTCGAAGAGGCGGAAACGGATGTCCATCGTGGTGCTGTCAGCCCGGAAAAGATGCACCAGCAACTCGTTGCAATGGTTTCGGATACTGTCTTCCTCGCCCAGGACGGGAGCCCAGGTTTCGTCAATCGTTCCGGTCTCCGTGCCGCTTATGGTGAAGCCCTTTTGGAGATTGTCTCCGTCCATCAGCGTGAAACCCATTTTTGATGGAAGGACGATGTCTTTACCCCGGTACGATAGGGTATACACCGGCTCTCCCCTGGCCGAAAGGGAAAATGCCAATTCCAATGCGCCGTTCGGGCTGCGTCCGACAATAGCGGTATCCGTGGGAATCTGCGTCTGCGAGCAGGAAATGAAAATGGTAGCAAATAGGGCTACAGAGGCTATTTTGTTCAGCATAGTACAAATATAAAAAATATACACTTCCGGTATATCACTTCCCGCAAATTATCCAATGACGAAAACCGCCCCGGGACCGGTGAGGTCGCGGGGCGGTAAAGGACTAATCTAAATAAAATCAGTAGGATTGGTTGGCCAGCGTAAAGACGGAAGAGGCTAAGACGGCCCTGACGGGCATTCCACAGTATTTCTCACGTCTGTCATAATCCTGGCTCTGAGTCTGCATGTTTGGACAAAAGGCAAATGCCATATTCCAACCGGGATTACTTGCAGCCTGTTGCATAATGGTAGTTGACCAGGCAACCCAATCATATGTTGTCCCGTCTCCATAGTGCGATAAGGTTGAGCCGTCCATACATCCGCTGATAGGAAGGGTAAGCCCTTCACATACATAGCATTTCTGTCCGCTTATAGTAGTAACGGATACGTTATGTCCTCCCTTTGTGAGGTCAAGAGCGCGGAATTCGCACATATTTGGCATCCTCCATGCACTACCCCACAAAACGCGCGCGGTGTCATACCTTCCGCCATCTATGGTATAATAGTTATTCGGAGAAGGGGATTGAATCTTGACACCCAGATAATCAGGACGTCCTGACATGCTAGCTCCGGCCCTAAGGGAGTAGGTGCCGTTGCTATACTCTGATTTAGGTTGAGACTCACCATAGGCGTAATAGTTGCCTATTTCATAGGGCTGTTCTGCCCCGATGTTATAAGGAGCCCATCCTGTTTCCATGGTCTCAGCCGTTTGAATTGTTCCACTCCAACTTATGCCGACTTTGCTTGAACTGATAGTTATTGCATCAGAGACTTTAGGCCTTTTAAGAAGGGTGGCACCTGTCCAGTCCCACGTGCCGATTTGCCCACCCTTGCTACTGAGGTCAGAGCCTATTACAGAACCAGTGGAAGCTGTAGCCTCTGCAGAAGTATCATTAAGGATAGTTACAATGACACCAGTTCTAAGATTGCCGTATTGCTTGCCGGAGTTATAAGTCCAAGCCGAGTGGGAGTGATTAATTGCGGGAACAGCGATATAAGCCAATTGTCCAGCTGTCGAGGCGGACGCAAGGGTAACCGTTGTTGTTGGAATGTTCTTGTACGGATCATTCTCTCCCTTTGCATAAACCGTCCCTACGCCGGAACTCTGAACTTTGAAATAAGCCGGCGAGGTGTATTCAATGCATTTGATGCCGGCAGGCAGTTTGAGCCGCACAATGTAGGATAATTTTTCTCCGTTGGCAAAATCAAACGCAGGCGTGATGCCGGTGCCGGTGGCCTTAACATAGTTGACTTTGTCCAGGCCGCTGGCTTTTCCGTTCTGCCCAGTGTACCCGCAATGGATTTCGGTTCCGTGCACAATTTGCCATAACATCCAGGGAAGCCGTTATCTGCGGATATCGAGGTGACAGCCTCCCGAATCCTATCCCATTTTTAAACTCAGAAATCCACTGGGGGATTTACTCTTTTGTCCGGAAGTAGTTTTGCGATGAATTCGTCACGGACTCGTTCCCAGGCGCTTTGCGGGTCATATTCCAGCAGTGGCTTGAGGAGGCCGATAGTGTCGCCGATAAAATCCGGATTCTTCATCTTCTCGTCCATATTGAGCACGTACTCCTTGTAGGTGGGGGCATGGCTGGCAACGAAACGTAAATAACGGTCGTATGCAGCCATTACGCGGTCAATATCCAATTCGCCGGAAGCAAGAGCCGTATAGACATCGAAGAGGTCTCGTCCTTTCAATCTCTGGTACAAGGCACGGACTTTTGTGCCGACAAGTTCGTCGAGTTCATAGGTCAGCACTTCGCACTTGCCGGTGAACCAATCGTTCTCCACCGAGAATGGTACCCGGACCATCGGAAAGACGCTGAAATGCTCCTTGCAGTTGATTTCTACCTTCAGGTGAATTTCACCGGCACCCACGTCCGTAGGCTGTACTTTGAACAGGAGCGTATTGTTGTGCTTCTTCTGTTTGACTACCGGTTCACCGAGCCAGGCAAGGGTGTCACGAAGGTGATCGATGGTTTCCTTGATGGGCTCGGCATTGACTTGAACCAGGTCAATATCCTCCGAATAGCGAGGCTGCGGATGGAGATACAGCTTATGCAGCGCCGTGCCGCCTCGGAAAGCCAGGTGCTCCGATAGGAACGGATCGTTGTATATGGAAACCAATGCCCGGCAGATAATCAGGTCCTGCTCGACAAGGCGCGGGGAGGTCCAAGGAACGACCGTACCCCACTGTGTTATGAATGCTCTCTGTATCATAGTTCGTCAATCTCTATTTCTTGGTTTACCAACACTTTCCATTTTCTGTCTACTTCGGCATCTTCCGTAAGAACACCAAGCTGAAGGGGTACGGCTTTCATTTTCAGGCCTCCCGATTTCATCAGGCGGAGAAGGTCATCTGCAAGGCTTTCTTCCTCCAGAACGCGGTCGAGCAGATAGCCGAGCCGTTGGAAGACCGGGGCAGGAGCCACCTGCAGAAAAGATGCGTCAAGACGGGAAAAGTCCAGTTTCAGGGCCAATTCTTCCAGCACCGTTGCAGCGCGGGTAAGCCCGCCGACGTGGTCCTGATAGACAATCAGATCAACGGCGGTGAGTTCCGGAGAGGAAACATTCAGCCAGCCAGCCGGGACTTCCTTACGTTCGACATAATCCATAGGAATCTGACGGCGTTCGGCATAGCGGATGGCATAGCCGTCACGCTCTTTGTCGCGCATCATCGGCGGCTCAACCATCACCTGAAATTCCATAGGGGCCTGGTGCGCGGCTCCGTGCCGCTCTGCGGCACTCAACAGCGCCACATAATAGGTTCGTCGCAAATGCTGCATCATCCGGTCCAGATACACTTCCTGGGGGACAGCCTTCCATAGGCGGTACTCTTCCGGAACTATGACATAGAAGCCACGACAGGGAGAGAAGATGCGCCCTTTGGTCACAGCACGTTGAACAGCCGTGTCGATGGCGTGCGGCGTCATATCGGCAAACTCCTTTCTCACGGTCTCTTTCGAGAACGTGTATCGACCGCTTGGCGCTTGTTTTTCTATCCAGTCAGCAACACTCATATACCACGTAAATTATTCCATTCACTCGCAAATATACACAAAAATTGTATAATTACGTAAGCAGATGGAAGAATACGCTTCTGTAATTCATTAAAATGCCCCGGGACCGGTGAGGTCGCGGGGCGGTAAACTTGAGTATCAACGGGAATTATTTAGCCCGGTAGGATACGCTGATTGTAGATGAGGCAAGAATCGGGCGAATCTGTAAGCCCCATTCACGCTTCATACCCTTACGCCACCAGTCGGCGGACCCGTGACCGTCTGTGCTACCTACTATATATGCGCTGTCATAATCGACTCCTCCCTGATTTCTCTGGAACTGGTCTGCCGACCAGATGCAGGCCTGATCCCAACCCTTAGGCTGGTATTCGTCCGTACCCTTCCTGGCATTGTACCCCGGAAGGAAAACGCCGCCATATGAGAGACCTCCCTGTCCGTTGACCGTTGTCCAGGAAGCTTTTTTCCAAGTGGCATAGGCCTCGATGTAGCCGGGCATCCTCCAGGCGCTTCCCCACTTGACACGGGCCACATCGTAACGTCCTCCGCGAATGGTATTGTAACGGCTGGCAAGTGATGGCGTTTCTACAGCGGCATAGACGGAGATGTAATTGTAATAATTGGTGCTGGCACCGCTCGGCTGACCTCTCAAAGAGTAGCCCGGGAAATCATAACCGCTTCTTCCCCTTTCTTCCGGAGTGCTGATTTCTCCCCAACCGTAGTAGGTGCCCTTTCCTTCCGGTGTGGATGCTCCTACGTTGAAAGGAGCCCAGAAAGTATCTGTGCCGGTTAGATCAAAAATATAATTTGAGGCACCATCTTCGGTGACGGCATCAGTCGTTACGACCTCGATGGCATCTGCAGGCCTCGGCCGTGCAATCAGGGTCATACCGGTCATATCCCAGGTGCCCACCTGGCCGCCCTTGCTGGATAAATCACTGTCAATCACACTACCGTTGGACAGGGTCGCTTCCGCCGAGGTATTATTCAGCAGGGTGACAATGACACCAGTCTTCATATTCCCATACTGCTTGTTGTTGTTATAAGTCGTTAGCTTGCTGTTGTGATTGACTGCCGGCACGGCAATGTATGCAATGTCGCCAGCAGACGATACGGATGAGAGCGTAATGGTAGAAGTGGGGATGTTGGAGTATGGATCATTCTCTCCCTTTGCATAGAAATAGGATGCGCCGCTGGACGTAACCTTGCCTGTCGCAGGCGAGGTGTATTCAATGCATTTGATGCCGGCAGGCAGTTTGAGCCGCACAATGTAGGATAATTTCTCTCCGTTGGCAAAATCAAACGCAGGCGTGATGCCGGTGCCGGTGGCCTTAACATAGTTGACTTTGTCCAGGCCGCTGGCTTTTCCGTTCTGACCCGTATACCCGCAATGGATTTCGGTTCCGTGCACGGACGCATTCTTTCCGAGGACGGCTACCCATTCCGTAGCAGCGGTAACACCTTCGGCCTCCGCTTCAAAGATAGCGGAAGTGGAGCCTGCTCCGGAGATAAGGGAGAAGGTAACGACAGTACTGCCGTCTTGAATGGCGTAGAAGGTATCGCCGTCGGACCATACGGAGCTGATGCCGGCGCCGCCGCCGGGCGTATTCTCGGAGTAGCTGAGTTTGGAAGGGCAGTTCACAATGGCGGTGATAATCTGCTTCTCACCGGACGGGGTGTTATCTTCAGGGGCAACTTCCTTATTGCAGGCGCAGAAAAAGGAAAGAAGCGCAGCAAAAGTTAAAATCTTCTTCATATTCTTCATGGTAATGCGCATTAATCGGGTTAAAAAGAAGCGAAATCGGTATCATCATCCTCGCTGATCGAGGGTGCGTTGATCCATTCGGTACTGGTTGCGATGAATCTTACCGTCACAAGCTGGACTGTGTCTGCAGTAGGTTTGGTGTATTCAATTTTCATTTTCAAAAATGGTTAGGTATGTCTTACGAAATACTAATACACGTAAAATGACCGTGTTCCCGAAAAATTTTCCGTTTCTCCGTCCGGACGCACAAAACTGGCCCGGGTTCCGTCAGGTAGGGAGGCGGAATAAATCACCTTCCGGCCCTTGCGCTCCCAATGGACGGAAATCGCTCCGTAGGGACTTTCGTACGTACATTCGAAGTGCTTCATCCCCTTGGGAAAGACCGGCTTGAGGACGATGTGCCGGAAGCCGGGTTCCTCCGGATCGGGACGAATGCCGCCCAGGCAGCGGTATTGCCAGGCGGAAATGTCCCCGAACATGATGTGGTTGAACGAATTGTCGCGGACTGCGTCGAGGTTCCAGTTCTCGACGAGGGTGCTATGCCCGTTCCGTACCCACCAGCCCCATGAGGGTGCATCCTCGGCGGTAGCGATCCGGAAGGCGGATTCGGCATAGCCGTTGTCGCACAGGGCCGTGAGCACCGCCTTGGCCCCGTGGACCCCGGCGTTGATGTGATAGCCGTCGGCCTTTACCCGTTCCTCCAGTGCGGCGGCCACCTTGCCCCGGAGTTCTTCCGGGACGAGGCCGAAGAGCAGCGGGAGACTTTGCTCCGTCTGCATCCCCTCCGCATAGATGCCGCTGGCGGCATCCAGGTACCGGGCATTGACGGCCGCCTTTACCTGGGCCGCGACGGCTTCATATTTCTTTTCATCCTCCGTCTTCCCGAACAGGCGGGCGGCGCGGACAAGAATGTCGAGGTCCTTATAAAGGAAGCAACTGGTAATCAGTGTCTTGTTGGCCCGCTTGGTCACGGCGACCCAGTCGCCGCGTCCCCAGGGGCACAGTCCGTCCACCGTAAGGCTGAGGGCATAATCCACATAGCGGCGGAGGTTGTCATAGCAGTCCCGAAGGGGCTTGCTGTCCCCGTAAAAGAGATAGAGGTTCCAGGGAATGAGGGCGATGGTGCTGGTCCAGTCCAGCCCGTTGCCGTTGGCGGAAGTGGGCTGGTAGCCCCATCCTCCGGTAGGGATGATGTCGGGAAGGACGCCATTGGGCTGCTGTTCGTCCCGGTGGTCCGCCATCCATTTTTCATAGACGGTAAAAGCATCGAAGTTGTACAGCCCGGTCTCGATGGCGATATGCGCATCTCCCGTCCATCCGTTCTTTTCCCGCTGGGGGCAGTCGGTGGGGAAGCCCATCAGGTTGGACAGATAGGCCCGGCGGGCAGCCTGGTGAATGGCTTCCAGAATCGGAACGGAGGAAGAAATCTGCCCCGCTTCCGGGACGTCGCTTCCGACGCGGACCGCCGTCAGGTTCTCTTTGCTCATCTCCACGGGCCGGCTGGCATTGACCTCCACGTAGCGGAATCCTTTATAACTATACGCAGGGGAGAAGAAATCCTCTTCTCCGCTCAGGGTGACGATATCGGTCTGGAAAGGCTCCGTCTTCCGGTCTCCGAAATAATAGGCATCCAGCTGGTTCAGGTCGGCCCGGCCGTCCGGGCCGAGTTTTTCTGCATAGAGAAGTTGGAGGACGGTCCCTTTTTCGCCCTTCAGGCGCAGATGGACGTTCCCCGCCCGGTTGGTGCCGAAGTCATAGACCCAGCGGGTAGGACGCAGGCGGACGATCTCCACCGCCTCTTCCTCCGCGCTTTCCCGAATCGGGTACATCAGTTGCGAAACGATCTTTTCTGCCGGGCAGCTCCTGAAAATGACCTTGTCCCAGTCGGAATCGTCGTAGCCGGCTTCAGACCAGCCCTGCTGGAGCCTCCGGGCATCGTAGTGCTCTCCGGTGTAAAGGTTGTTGTAGAGCAGCGGCCCGTCCGATGAGGTTTTCCAGGAAAGATCGGTGGAAACGGTTTCACAGGAGCCGTCCTCGTAGAGGATGCGCACATCCATGCAGAAGGCCGGGCGGTCCCTCCAGGGGGCCTTGTTGAAGCGCCAGGTCGTCGAGGGCTGATGATTGTACCAGCCGTTGCCCAGTTCCACACCCAGGGCGTTGCCGCCCGCCTGAAGGAGGGGAGTGATGTCGAGGGTGGAATATAGGATGCGGCGGTCGTAACGCGTAAACGCCGGGTCGAGGACACGGTTGCCCGCTTTGCGGCCATTGACTTCCAGGGTATAGAGTCCGGCGGCGGCGATATAAGCCCGTGCCCGCACGACTTTCCCGCGGAGCGTGAGTTCTTTCCTGAACCTGGGGGCGGGTCGGAAATCCCTGTCCTTTGCGTCGGAAATCCAGTGCCCGCGCCAGGCGGATTCCGTCATCATCCCTGTTTCGAAACTCTGTAGGGCGGATTCCACCGGGACGGTCTCCCCGTCTTCATAGCGGACTTTCCACCAGTAGCGGGTAAACGCCTCCAGGGGTTGCCCGTCATAGGAAGCAAGGACGATACCGGCGGCGATGCGGCCGGAATCCCACACTTGATGGGTATCGAAAGCCAGGGAGTCGGACGAGACCAGCACCCTGCAGGCGGCTTGCCGTACGTCGCTCATTTCGTCCACCAGCTGCCAGGAAAGGCGAGGGTGCGCATTATCGACCCCCAGGGGGTTCACCAGATGCTCGGTGCGCAGGCCGACGACCTCGACCGCATTCAACTGAAGCGGAAGAAGCGCAAGAAGAGAAAAAAGGAAAGAGACTCTCATTACAAATAATACCCGAAACTGGGCGGATTACCTTATGAAATCAGGGAAGTTTCCGAAGGAAAGTGTATCTTTATCATATGAAACGCCTTCTTCCGCTATTTTTTCTCATTTTTCTGATTTCCGGCTGCCGCGCGCAGCAAGTGAATGTAGCCCTGCACCGCACGGCTACGGCTTCGTCGAATTATGATGCCAACCTTACCGCCCAGTTACTGACGGACGGGATTATTCTGCAGGGGTCTCCCGCCTTTCTGGAGTTGGACTCTTCAGAAGGCCCGGTGGACCGGGTGGAAAGGGAGAACGCCTTGGACGGGGATGTGAATTCCCGGAACATCCTTACCGGAAAGGAAGGTTGGCTGAAGTGGCGTTTCCACGGTTATCCCGTTTCGGCGGACCAGGCGGAAGTGCTCTATCAGGAAGCGCTGAAAGGAGGTCGCGGAGGTCCGCTCCACCGTGTTGGCGTTCCCATTGCCGAGGAACAGGAAAACGTGCTCCGCCTTGCGCTTACTTTCCCGTACGAAGCTCGCTGGCGGGTCAAAAGTGTCGATTTTTACAAAGAGGGTAAGCCTCTCGGGAACCTGCTCCCCTCGGCGCACTTTACCAGCGCCTGGATGAGCGAGGGCTGTGCGGACGAATGGGTCAGCATCGACCTGGGCCAGGTCCGTAAGATTAGCTCGGTGCGGCCGCACTGGATTTATACCCCGGACCGTTATGATGTAGTGGTTTCCAAAGACGGCGTTTCCTGGAAGGCTTTCCGCCCCGGTCGCTGGCGTTATGTGAAGTTGCAGTTGCACGGGGATTCCGGAGAGCGTTTCAGCCTGACGGAAATCGAGGTGCTGGGGCCGGACAGGCAGAAAGAAGCTGCCGGCGGCTGGAAGATTCAGCGCGCCTCCTGCGTGGAGGCCGGGGGAGCGGAGGTCTCTTCTCCGGGATTCGATACCCGGGGCTGGCTTCCCGCGAGCGTTCCGGCGACGGTGCTGGCCAATTATATCGCCGCAGGCGCAGTCCCGGATCCGGGCTTCGGTGATAACTGGAGCCAGATTTCCGATGCCTATTTCAACGGCGATTTCTGGTATCGCAGGGAATTTGAATATCAGCGTGGGAGCAAGCGCCCGTTCCTGGATTTCGATGGCATCAACTGGAAAGCGGAAGTCTGGCTGAACGGCGTTCAGGCCGGAAGGATCAAGGGCGCGTTCATGCGCGGGCATTTCGAGGTGGATTCGCTTCTCAGGGACGGCCTGAATGTGCTGGCGGTCAAGACGCTGTGCAACGCACATCCCGGTGCAGTCAAGGAAAAGACGGCGAAATGGACGGGCTACAACGGCGGCGTCCTCGGGGCTGACAGCCCCACCTTCCTCGCCAGTATCGGCTGGGACTGGATGACGACGGTCCGGGGCCGGAACTGCGGTATCTGGAACGATGTGCGCCTGACGGAAAAGGGAGCGGTGGAAGTTGCCGATCCGCTGGTGGTCTCGAAGGTGAATCCTGACGGGACGGCCAGCATCACGGCTTCCGTAAGGGTAAAGGGCGCGGACTCCGCCCCCGGCCGTGTAACGCTGGAAGGCTGGATAGGAGATATCCGCTTCTCCAGGGAAGTCGGTGCAGACGGCGAGCTTTCCTTCACGCCGGCCGATTTCCCCCAATTGAATGATTGTCGTCTGGGGCTCTGGTGGCCCGTGGGCTATGGGGATCCGCTGCTGCACGATGCCGGGTTTATCGTGCGCGTGGACGGGGAAATATCGGATTCCCTGCATTTCAAGGCCGGAATCCGGGAAATGCGTTGGGACAGTGCCGACGGCATCCTGAAACTGTTCATCAATGGCCGGAGGTTTATCCCGCAAGGGGGAAACTGGGGCTTCTCGGAGCATAATCTGGTGTTCCCTGCCGAAAAGTACGATCTCGCCCTCAACTACCATCGCCAGATGCATATGAATATGATCCGTAACTGGGTGGGTCAGGTGGCCGATGAGGAATTCTACGATGCCTGCGACCGCTACGGCGTAATGGTGTGGCAGGATTTCTGGCTGGCCAATCCCGGCGACGGCCCGGATCCGGACGACGAATGCCTGTTCCTTGCGAATGCAGACGACTGGGTGCGCCGGATTCGCCGCCATCCCTGTCTGGCCCTTTATTGCGGACGCAACGAGGGTGATCCTCCTGCATCGCTGGACAAGGCTTTGAAGGAAGATATTGTCGCCCGCCTGCATCCGGGCATGCTTTATATCTCGAATTCCGCCGACGGCATCGTGAGCGGGCACGGACCGTATAATGCCCAGCCTGTTGCGGAGTATTACGGCCAGCAGAGCGGGAAACTCCATTCGGAGCGGGGCCTTCCCAACGCCCCCACCTGGGAGAGCCTGCAGCGGATGGTCCCGCCGGAGGATTTCTGGCCTGTCGGGGAGATGTGGGGAAAGCACGATTTCACGCGGGACGGTGCCCAGAGCGTCAAAACCTATACCCGCCTGATCGAGAATACCTGGGGAAAACCCGTTTCGGCCTGGGAATTCAGTTTCCTGTCCCAATGGCTCAACTACGAAGGCTGCCGCGCCATTTTCGAGTCGTCGAATGCTGCCGGCAGGATGGGGATGCTCCTTTGGATGACGCATCCCAGCTGGCCGTCGATGGTGTTCTGTACCTATGATTATTATTTTGAACAGACCGGGGCTTTCTTCGGTTGCAAGAAAGGCTGCGAACCGCTGCATATCCAGTATAATCCGCAGACCCGCGAGGTGGAGGTGGTGAATCTCTGTTGCGGCGACCGGGAAGGATTGACCGCGCAGTTGGATATCTATGACGGCAGGGGTTTGCTGCTGGGTAAGCGGGAAGCCCGCGTGAATGTGCCGGACGATGCTACCGTTTCCTGTTTTGCCGCGGACCTGCCCGTCGGGGAGTCTGCCTGTCTTCTGCGCTTGCGGTTGCTCTCAGATGAAGGCGCGTCACTCTCTGAAAACTTCTATATGGTTCCGGAAGACAGCGTCCAGGGCTGCTCTCTTAAATCCCTTCGTCCCTTGCCGGCGGCGAAACTGCAGAAGACGGTCAGCGTTTCCGATGCGGGGATTACGGTGACCCTGCGTAACGAAGATACGCTGCCCGCCCTTCTCGTGCGGCTCGTCCTGAAGGACAGGAAAGGAACGGAGATTCTGCCGTGCAGTTTTTCGGACAATTATTTCGCCCTGATGCCGGGAGAAGAGAAAATGATTGAAATATTGGCGCCGTCGCTTCCGGCTGCCCCGGACGTGGAGGTGCAGCAGCTGGGAGACTTTTCCCGCAGTGCAATGGACCTGATGACGGAGGAGGTGAGCCCCCTGAGTGCAAGCCAGTGCCTGCTCCTGGGGAAATCGACGCCCGGGGATTCTTTGCCGCAGACCTTTGAAAACGGGCATCTGGTGTTCTCGGACAGGGTGCGCTGGACCAGCGGCTTCTTCCCGGGGACCTGCTGGTATGCCTACCGGCTCAGCGGACAGGAGGCGGTCAAGGCCCTGGCTGAGTCGTTCACGGCTCCGATGCTGGACGTGGATGCGTATTTCCGGGACCACGATATCGGTTTCCAGATCATGTGCTCAGCGGGCCTGGCGTACAGGACGACCGGGGATGAAACTTACCTGCCTGCCATCCGCAGGGGGGCAGAACTGCTCGCGTCGCGTTTTTCGCCGCTTACCGGCACCATCAAGAGTTGGGACAGCAGCCGGCCGGTATGCAAGGTCATCATCGACAATATGATGAACCTGGAACTCCTGACCTTTGCTTCCCGCCAGTTCGGCGTTCCCGAGTGGGAGGCGATGGCAAAATCCCATGCCGACAAGACCATGGTCAACCATTTCCGGGAAGACGGTTCTTCCTATCATCTGCTGGAATATGACCTGGCGACGGGCGAGGTCCTGGTCCGGAAAACGGTACAGGGCTACAGTGACGATTCTTCCTGGTCCCGGGGGCAGTCCTGGGGCCTGTACGGATACACTATGATGTACCGTGAGACCGGAGAGAAACGCTATCTGCAGCAGGCCGAGAAGATTGCCGCCTATCTGCTTCCCCTCTTGGCGGACCGGCCCGTGCCGGCCTGGGATTTTTCCGCTCCGTCGCCGTTCAGCGGGCAGGATGACGCTTCCGCCGCGGCGGTAATGGCCTCCGCCTTTGTAGAACTGAGTACCCTGACGAAGGACAAAGGCCGTTCAGCGCAATACCTCGAACAGGCAGAGGCGATGCTGCTTGCGCTCGCATCGCCCCGTTATCTGGCATCGCCCGGAGAGTTGGGCGGCTTCCTGCTGAAGCATAGCACCGGCTTTTACAGGCATGGCAGTGAGGTGGATGTACCCCTGACCTATGCGGACTATTATTTCCTGGAAGCGCTGGACCGTTACCGGTATTATCCCAGCACTTCCAGGTAGAAACTTACCGGGCGGAAGCCGTCGTTGCAACTGATCATCGCGCTGAGGGGATTGCGCATCCATCCGTCAAAGAAGTTGCCCTCGCCGCGGGCGAGCGCTTCGGCGAACGGACGCACCGAATCCCAGGCGGAGGGACAGAAGCCCTCCGGACATTTTCCGTCCACGGAGACCCACTGCTGACCGATGCGCACATCGCAGCTATGTTCGATGGGGTTCTCATACCGGGCCATCAGGTCCGGATACTCCGTTTGGCGTACGGCGGTGATGCGGACTTGCTTCAAGGGGCTTAACGCGGCATCTGAGCGCCGTAATTGGCCACTTTCCCGAAAAGATCCGCTGCCTTCTCCCAAGGATACTTGTTGCAGTACATGCTGGGACGGACAATCTCGCTGCCCTGCTGGTTCAAACCGAAGGCACGGTTGATCTGATTGGCGGCGGAGTTGGGGTTGTAACTCTGGGAAGACATGATCGTCAGGCTCAGGAAGCCTTCCAGATAGGGTTTGTCGATGGCGTTAAGGAACGCGTCGTTCCCTTCCGGCATTTCCACGTTGCCCTCGTATTTGGGTCCGATCTGTTCGGCTTCCTCGATGCGGGCGGCGGGGACGGAGATGGAGGGAGCGCCCATGGCGGCGATTTCAAGATCCCGACGGTTGGCGAAATAATAATTGTCGTACAGGTTGCTCACCTTGAGTTTTTCCATCTCTTTGTTGGATTCGTAGTACACCCGCTCGACGGCACAGTTGCTGTTGCATCCGAAGATGTTGTTATGGACGTCGATGGTGCGGATGCCGTTCATGAAACGGAAGCCCTGTCCCATATCTTCGAAGGTCTTGGTGCGGGTCCAGGTGAAGAGCACGGTATTGTGGTGGAATTCCAGGGAAACCTTTTCGATGTCGGCGTCGCGGGTGCTGCCACGGACCTGGCAGGCGGCGTAACGGCAGGCAACGAAGATATTGTTGCAGATTTCCATGTGTCCCATTCCCATCATGGCGGAGATACCATAGTCGCGGCAATTGACGAAAACGCAGTTGGAAACGCGGATATTGCCTTCTACATCCATGTGCAGGGCATATTCGTCCCCGCTGGAGTAACCTTCGGTAGGGCACTGGGGAGAGGCGTCGGGCTCCAGGAAGCGGCCGGTGAGGACGCCCGTGTTAGGCGTACCGGTAATCTCCAGATCCACGTTGGCCACGCAATAGCGGTTGTTTTCGCCCAGGTCGAAGGTGAAGCCGTCGATGACGACCGTCCCCACGGGACCGGTATAGCCATAAGGACGACGGGCATTGATGTTCATCAGCGGAGCGGTGAATTTCTGGCTGGTGGGCTGGATCTTGGTGACGTGCTTGATGACGTCGCGCTCGCTGAAGTCAGTAGCATAACCGCCGTAGATGCTGATGTATTTGCCGCGGTCGTTCTGGGCGTTGCCGAACTTTCCGCTTTCCACATAGCCGCGGTCCAGATTGCCGAGGTAGTTGCCTTCGGCCACGAGGATGACATCGTTTTCTTCCGCCGTGTCAATGGCTTTCTGCAGGTCTTTCATGGCGGAAGTCGCCGACAGGCCGTCGGCACGGGCCGATCCCGTCGTGATGCTTACGTAGAAAGTTTTGCCCTTGGCTGCCGGAACGGAGGCGCTGCTCGCAGCGCTGCTTGTAGCGTTGCTGCCCGCACTGGCATTACTGGCGCCGGGTTTGATGGCGCTTGCGGCTTTGCCGGCCAGGCTCTTGAGGTTGAATTGCGCGTGGGCGGCAGGCCCAGCGGAGAGCACCATCATGATGGCGACTGCGATTTTGTAGTTCTTCATCTCGATTGGTTATGATTTAGTGAAACTTATTCCAGGGTCCATTCGGCACCGTCCTTGGTGTCCTTGACGGTGATTCCGAGGGCTTTGAGGCTGTCGCGGATATGGTCGGAAACGCCCCAGTCCTTGGCCGCTTTTGCCGCCGCACGCTGCTCGAGTACCATTTCCATCAAGCCGTCGATGACCTTGCGCGCTCCGTCCGAACCGCCTTCGTCTTCCCTCAGGCCGAGTACGCCGAAAACGATGTTGTCGAAAAGGAAGCAGAGCGCATCGAGGTCCGCCGGAGCCAGTTTGACGCTGCCCGCCTTGGCGGAATTGATGAGGCGTACGGCCTCTGACAGCTGCGCCAGGGCGACCGGCGTATTGAGATCGTCGCAAAGGGCGTCGTAAATGCCTTCGAAAATGGCTTTGACTTCCGCGGAAGTCCCCTCCGGGCATTTGTCGGGGGCGGTGACGGAAGGCAGCTCGCCGTACACGCAGACCGGCGCCTTGCGTCCGGCCATCGCGTAGAGGTCCTTGGCCGCCTGATGCAGGCGCCTGAGCCCCTTTTCTGCCGCTTGAAGTGCATCGTTGGAGAAATCGAGCGTGCCGCGGTAGTGCGCCTGCAGGATGAAGAAGCGCACCGTCATCGGGTCATAGGCCTGGTCCAGTTTGGGATGGTCCCCGCTGAAAAGCTGGGGCAGGGTGATGAAGTTGCCCAGCGACTTGCCCATCTTCTGTCCGCCGATGGTAATCATATTGTTGTGCACCCAGTAGTGGACGCCCTGCGTTCCGCGGCTGGCCACGTTCTGGGCGATCTCGCATTCGTGGTGGGGGAACATCAGGTCCATTCCGCCACCGTGGATGTCGAACTCCGTTCCGAGGTATTTTTCGCCCATCACGGAGCATTCCAGGTGCCAGCCGGGGAAGCCGTCGCTCCAGGGCGAAGGCCAGCGCATGATGTGCTCCGGCTCCGCCTTTTTCCACAGCGCAAAGTCGAAGGGCGCGCGCTTGTCGCTTTGTCCGTCCAGGGCGCGGGTGCCCTCGAGCGTATCGTCCAGGTTGCGGCCGGAAAGAACTCCGTAATGATGGTCATGATTGTATTTCTGTACGTCGAAATAGATGCTGCCGTTGCTTTCGTAGGCGTATCCCGCCGCAAGGATCTTCTTGATCGATTCAATCTGCTCGATGATATGGCCGCTCGCCCGCGGTTCGATGGACGGCGGCGCGACGTTCAGGGCGCGCATCGCCTCGTGGTAG
Source organism: Bacteroidales bacterium (assembly GCA_016282145.1). Classification (GTDB taxonomy): domain Bacteria; phylum Bacteroidota; class Bacteroidia; order Bacteroidales; family UBA932; genus Cryptobacteroides. The sequence continues at coordinate 63,101 of JAEEJZ010000047.1, forward strand.
CGCAGGGTGTAGGCCTGCACCACCTCCATCGGCTCCAGCTGCTCCAGGCGTGCCTTCTTTGCGATTTTATCTTCGCCTTCGTCGGCATCCTGCTCCAGATGGCCCACGTCGGTAATGTTGCGCACATAGCGCACTTTGTATCCGAGGTGCGTCAGGAACTTGAACAGCACGTCGTAGGTCACGCCCGGGCGCGCATGGCCCAGGTGAGCGTCCCCATAGACGGTCGGACCGCAGACGTACATGCCCACGCGGCCCTCATGCACCGGCTTGAATACTTCTTTGTTCCGGCTCAGTGTATTGGTCAGTCTCAGTACTCTCATAACTTTCTACTTAATCAGCGATACAGCCCCGAAAACGCCCAGGGAAGCGGCCAGCATGATAGTGCCGGCAAGCAGCACGCCGCACAGTACGGCGGTCATGCTCTTTTTGAAATCCATGTTCAGCAGGCTCGCGGCCAGCGTCCCGGTCCAGGCTCCGGTACCCGGCAGGGGAATGCCCACGAACAGCAGCAGCGCGACATAGAGCCCGCGCCCCGCCTTCTCCTGCAGCTTCGCGCCGCCTTTCCTTCCTTTCTGCAGGCAGAAGCGGCAGAATCCGCCGATCAACTTCTTATCCTGCCCCCATTCCAGCACTCTCTGCGCGAAAAGGAAAATGAAGGGTACGGGAATCATATTGCCGATGACGGCCACCAGGCACGACGGCGCCACCGGCAGCCCGACCCCGACGGCATAGGGAACGGCGCCGCGCAATTCAATCAGCGGCACCATCGAAATCAGGAAAACGATCAGGTACTTTTTCATCGGCCTGACTGTTCGAGTAAGCTGCGGATTTCCGCCTTGGCGTCCTTCCAGCGGGGAATGTCAATCTTAGTGCCGATGACTTCCACCACCTTCGCGGCGATGATCGAGCCCACCTCACCGCAAACCTTCAGCGGCATACCCAGGGAATGGGCATAGAGGAAGCCTGCGGCATAGGTGTCGCCGGCGCCCGTCGCGTCGATGGGGGTTGCGGGCCAGGCGGGGATGTAATGCACTTCGTCCCCGGACTTGACATAACTGCCGTCCTTGCCCACTTTCACCACGGCGATGGTGCAGTGGCGGGCGATCTCGTCGAGCGCTTCGCGCGGGTCGGCAATCTTGGTGAAGGCCTTCGATTCGGTTTCGTTGGAGAAGACGATGTCCACATAGCGGTCGATGATGTCGTGGAGGAAAGCGTTGTTGGATTCCACGACGTTATAGGAGGCCATGTCGATTGAAATGAGGCAGCCCGCCTCGTGCGCCATCTCCACGGCGCGGCGGATCAGGGCCTGGTTCTGGACCAGATAACCCTCGATGTGGAAATAGTCGTATCCCTGGAAATACTCCGGCTTCAAGTCCTCGGGTACCAGTTCCAGCGCGGCGCCCAGATAAACTGCGAAGGTGCGTTCCGCATTCTCGCCGGTGACAAAGACCACGGACCTCCCCGAAGGGCTTTTTCCGGTCAGCAGGGTGCTTTTGACCCCGTGCTGGGCCTGGTCGCTCTTGAAAAGATGTCCCAGTTCGTCGTCCCCGATCTTCCCGATAAAGGCGGAAGGCATCCCGAAGGTGGAGGTGCAGGTAATCGTATTGGCGGCCGAGCCTCCGGCTACATAATGTACCCCGAGCGGCCTCAGGGAGTTCCAGATGCGGTCTCCCGTCTCCTTATCCACGTGCTGCATGCTCCCGAGCGGGAGGTGCAGCCGGTCCAGCAGGCTGTCGTCCGGCAGAATTGCCAGAATATCCGTCAATGCATTGCCTATTCCCAGAATCGATTTCATAACTCGCAAATTTACAAAATATTTCTGACACTGCTCTTAAAGCGAAATACTGAGAAACTCTTGGCCGATCTCGTGGATGCAGGACTCGATTTTATGGGCTTGGGTATCTGAAATATAAGTATCCCCTAATTTATAATGTCGCATCAAGGATGGATTAATGCCGCTTCTTTTGGCAAATTTTGAGATATTCAAAAATTCGAAAAGATTGAAAAATGCGGAAATATCATATCTGAATTCAAATTCAGGGTTTTTGAGTTCCGCCGGAATATCATCGGACGATGCGTAGGATTCTACGACTTCTTGAAAAGAACGAAAAAAGTCTGCCTTGGCTTCGGAAGCAGTCTTCCCTTCCCCGATGATCGTAGATTGAATGTTGTCGGAGAAAGCTCCAAATCCATTTTTATCCTTCTCAATGATAACAAGTATTTTCCCCATAATCCGTCAATTAATTACTATTAGCAATTTATGTAATAACCTTGGCCTGACTTCCTGACCGAGATGTCTTTCCATTTCATGCAAATATAGCACAATTTTGTGATATTTATAGTTCCATAATCATTTTCCGGTCCAGAAAGCGGTAGGAAGCGGCTTCGCTCAGGTGGACGGGGAGAATGTCCGGGGCTCCGGCGAGGTCGGCGATGGTGCGGGCCAGTTTGATGATGCGGAAATAAGCCCGCAGCGAGAGCCCGGTCCCGCTCATAATGGTTTCCATCGTCGCCCGGCATTCCTCGCTGAGCGGGCAGTATTTTTCAATCAGGCGGTTGTTCATCTCGGCATTGGTGGAGATTCCTTCCTTTTCGAAGCGCAGTTGCTGGACCTTGCGGGCATGCAGCACCCGCTGTGCCACTTCGCGTCCCGGTTCTCCCTTCTGCGAGCCCATGATTTTCCCGGAAGCGACTTCGTGCATATGTATCTGCAGGTCGATGCGGTCCAGGATCGGCCCCGATAGTTTTGAAAGGTAAGCGAGCCGCTGCGACGGGGTACAGGTGCAGCGGTCCCCTTCGCCCCAATAGCCGCAGGGGCAGGGGTTGGAGGCCGCCACCAGCATAAAGGAAGCCGGGTAGCGCACTTTCGCCCGCAGTCGCGACACCGTTACATAGCGGTCCTCCATCGGCCCCCGGAGCGCTTCGATAACCCCTTTGGGCATCTGCCCGAATTCATCGAGAAAAAGCACGCCGTTGTGGGCGAGGCTGATTTCTCCGGGGAAGATGTTCTCTCCGCCGCCTCCGCCGACGATGGCCGGAACGGAGGCGCTGTAGTGCGGGGCGCGGATGGGTCGCCGGCGGATCAGTCCGAGCCGCAGGTCTCCTTTCCCGGCGATGGAGTAGATTTTGCTCGTCACCAGCGCTTCTTCCCGCGTCATCGGCGGCAGAATACCCGCGAGTGCCTTGGCCAGGGAACTTTTTCCCGAGCCCGGAGGGCCGATCAGAGCAATGTTGTGCCCCCCTGCAGCCGCGATCTCCATTCCCCGTTTCGCCCCTTCCTGTCCGATGATATCGGCGAAGTCCATGCCCTCCTCGCGCTTGGGTGCGTGCATCCGTGCCCGCCGGAGTTTGTGGTAGAGTTGCGAATTTTCCGCCAGCAGTGCGGAACAGTCCTCCTTGCCTTCGAGGATACGCAGGGCTTCGCCGAGGTTGTTTGCGCCGTAAACCGCCGTTTCTCCGAGTTCCACCGCCTCCAGCGCGGATCCGGGCGGAAGAATGACCCCGTCGAATCCTTCCTGCGCGGCCAGCATCGCAAAGGGGAGTGCACCCGGAATATCGCGCAGACTGCCGTCCAGGCCCAATTCTCCCATAACGATGAATCTTCCGCAGAGGGGCAGTTCCCGCTGTCCCGAGGCGGCGATGATGCCCGTGGCGATGGGCAGGTCGTAGCCGCTGCCGTTCTTCTGCAGATCCGCGGGGGCCAGGTTGATGACGATTTTCCTGCCCGGAATATGGAATCCGCAGGACTGGAGCGCCGTCACCGTCCTGAGCAGGCTTTCCTTGACCGCCGTGTCCGCCAGCCCCACCAAATGGATGCCGATTCCCTTGTCAATGGTAATCTCCACGGTCACCCGGACCGCATCGATTCCGATACACTTTGCTGCTGCAATATTGACCATCATGTCGAAAATGTTTAACTTTGCCCACCGTGGAGCACCAACTGTCAATTCCTTCCTTGTCCGGGATCGATGCCGCCGCGCGCGAATTCCTCGCCCGTATCGGCGATCACCGCCTCTTGGCTTTCGAAGCGCCGATGGGCGCCGGTAAAACCACCTTTATCGCTGCGCTCTGCCGGGTCCTCGGCGTCCACGCCGATGCCGTCAGTTCCCCGACCTTCGCCCTGGTGAACGAATACCGTGCAGGCGACGGCGAGCCGGTCTATCATTTCGATTTCTATCGCATCGAAAAGCCTTCCGAAGCCCTGGATATCGGCTTCTATGAATATGTGGACAGCGGCTGCCTCTGCCTGATGGAATGGCCCGGGAATATCGCCGGCCTGCTCCCCGAGGAGACGCTGATCATCCGCATTCAGGTGGATCCCGACGGTATCAGGACCCTCCGTTGGGAGGACTGAGGAACGCTTCCACCGCACAGATATAGCCGTTCAGTGTCCATTCTCCCAGTTTGCGCCCCGACCACAGATAGGATTTTCCTCCGCTGCGGGGCGTAATGCCGAGGAAAACCCTTTCTCCCAGGACGGAGGCACAGTTGCCGGAACTGAAAAAGACGCTTTCCCCGCTTTCCCACAGGACAGTCCCGCCTGCGCTGTCGGTCCTGCTCAGTCCGCCACGCAGTGTCAGGCGGTGGTCTCCATCATAGCTGACCACATATTCCGTATTTTTCCCTATCGGAAAGCAGAGTCCCTTTCCGGCGCCGAATAAATCGCCGTTCAGGGCAGACAGCAATTGGAGGGGAGTCGTCTCTCCCCGGATCAGGGCACTGCCCAGAAGGGCCGGGCCATCCTCCCAGGCTACAATCCGGGCTTCCTGCCAGCGGAGCAGGCCATACCAGTTGAAGTCGTGCTTCTCCATCCCGTCCGTGAGCCAGGTTGCACCGTCCCGGTCACGGTAGAGCGTCCAGGTCCTGCCCTCCAGCAGCCGGGCATCCAGGAATTGCAGGCCGCTGCCTTTATAGAGCAGCATCTCGCTTCCGCCGAGGGAGAGAAAGCAGCCGGTCTGGTCGCCGACGGGAAGGCAGTAGGCAAAGCAGGCGGTTCCGCCGGTGAAGGACAGGGCTCCTCCGCTGCGGTCCGCATCCCCGAAGTCTCCCATCGGCCATCCGTTCTCCCGGCGCTGCATTACGGTGCCGTCCTTGCGCAGGGTGAAGCCGTTTCCGTCCCGGTCCCGCCAGAGACTGTAATGATGGCCCTCCGCGCACAGGTAACCGCAGAGTTTTTCCCAGCCCTCGAACTGCAGCAGGACTTCTCCGTCACGAAGCAGCAGGGTCTCCCCGTTCCGGAACCCTTCGCTGAGCAGGTGTCCGCCCGACAGGTGATGCGTGTCTCCGTCCGGCTGCAGTCCGCTTGCCGCGCCCGTTTCCAGCGACAGTACCTGCTTCCCGTTCGCATAGACCCGGACCTGGCAGCCTTCCCGCAAAGCGCTGCTGTCCGAAAGCCAGTCATAGCCGGCGGGGTAGCGGATGGTGCAGACGGAGACCACCGTATCCCCACCGGGCCAGAGGGCGTTTCCCCCTGTCGGGGAGGGATGCCAGAAATGCGGCCGTCCGTTCAGCGACAGCGGCTCCGGCCTGCAGGAGAGCAGGACGGCCAGGCAGCAAAGCACAAGGATATGGCGTGATTTATGCATTCTCGTTTTTGCGCAAAGAAAAGCAGGATTCTCCGGAATCCCGGGCGTTTCCTGCGTTTAAGCGAAAGTTTTTAATGTTTCTTGTACAGATTTACGCAAATCGTGAAAATTTCAGTTATTTTTGTAGGTAGTATGCGAAAATGGTCTTTGCTTTTTCTCCTTTTTCTTCTGCTGCCTGCCCGGAGTAGTGCGGAAATCAGTCCGGCATCCCAGGGTCGTTTCCTGGATGCGGTGGCCCTTTACGGGAAAGGGGAGATGGAGGCTTCGGTCAAAGTCCTGGATTCGCTTTATCGTGCGGGGACCCGTGAAGATGCCGTCTGCTATTATCTGGGACTGGGCGAGGCGGCGCTCGGGAACACCGCAACCGCCCGGCAGATGCTCGAAGAGGCCGTTTCCCGCGACAGCCTGAATACCTGGTATCTGGGCGCCCTGGCTTCCATATATGAGGCGGAAGAGCGCTGGATTTCGCTGGCTCTGACCTGTGAGCGGCTGATTCACTTGGATCCGGCCCATTTCGCCGAACCCTTTTTTTATACCCGGACGGGGAACGCTTTCTCACAGGCACGCGAGTCCGCGCGCGCCATCCTTTATCTGGATAAGGCGCTGGCTATCGTGCCCGACCTGCCGATGGCCCTGTACAACCGGGCCGGCCTATCGCTCATTGAAGAGGATTATGAAGGTTTCTTCGATTTTGCCGGCCGTCTGATGCAGACGTCGGAACTGGATGGCGACTGGAAGCACAAGTACCTTTCTTCGATGATTTCCGCGATTCCGGAATCCACGCGGACGGCGTGGAAGGAGCCCCTGCTGACGCTTTGCGCGCAAGCCTGCCAGGCGCATCCGGAGCATATCGGCCTGCACGTGTTCCGCCAGAGCGTTGCCTATGTCGTGAAGGACTATGCGAGCGTCATTGCCGAAGCGGAAGCGATCCTGTCCCTTTCCGGCGATGATGCCGATACCCGGGAGTCGATGACCCAACTCATCGGGGATGCCTATATGGAGATGGGGGACCGCAAAGCCTGCTTCGCCGCCTATGAAAAGGTCCTGAAGCAGAATCCCGACAATATCGCCACGCTGAACAATTATGCCTATGCCCTCAGCCTTGCCGGGAAGAATCTTGGCAAGGCCTTGAAAATGAGCGAGAAAGCCATAACGGCGGAGCCGGAGAACGTAACCTATCTGGATACTTATGGCTGGGTGCTGCACCGTATGGGCCGTCACGCGCAGGCCAAGGAGGTCTTCAAGAAGGCGATGCTCTTTGGCGGCCGGCAGGAAAAAGTCATTCTCGCTCACTATGCGGCCGTGCTGCGTGCCCTCGGGGAAGCGGACCTGGCCGTGTATTATGAATCCCTTTCCGCCCAATGAAAGTTTCCCCGTTCTTCCTTTCGCTTTGCCTCTGCCTCTTTGCGCCGTTCCTGACGATGGCGCAGGATACTTCCGCGCAGAAGAACCAGATAGCCAAACTGCAGAAGGAGATATCGGTGATAGAAAGCCAGATCAAGGAGAATGACAAGCAGAAGGCTTCGGAACTCTCCACCCTCACCCTGGTCCAGAAGAAGGTGTCCGCACGACGGAAACTCATCGGGGAGAGCGAGCGCCAGATTGGCGGGCTGGATAAGGATATCCGTGCCAAACAGCAGGAAATCAACGCCTTGAGCGATCGTTTGGATACGATGTCGGTCTATTATGCCCGCCTGGTCAAAAGCGCCTACCGCAACCGGGACTACCGGCTCTGGTACCTGTATATCCTGACGGGCGGAAACTTGAGCCAGACGGTGCGGCGTTTCGCCTATCTGCGCAATCTTTCGGACCGGATGAACGAGCAGGCGCTGAAAATCAGTTATACGCGGCGGGAGCTGGAAGAGCAGCAGGCGCAGATCAAAGAGATGCGTGCAGAATCAGTCCAGCTGAAAAAGGAGCACGAGGCGGCCCTCGGTCAGTTGCGGGCCGAAGAAGCGCATTCCCAGCGGATTATCGACAATCTCCAGCGCGATAAGAAAAAATACCAGAAGGAACTGGCGTCGAAGCGCAAGCAGGTGGAAGCGCTGAACCGCGAAATCGCCCGCATCATCGAGCAGGCGATGGCCGGCGGCAAGAAAAAGGATAAGAAGCCGGTGGACTACAAGTTGAGCGGGGAGTTTGCGGCCAACCGCGGCATCCTGCCCTGGCCGGCGAACGGCGTGGTCGTCGAACACTTCGGCAAGCATTTCCATCCGGTGTACAAGTCCATCGAAATGCCGATGAGCAACGGCATCACCCTGTCCACTTCTCCGAACGCCCCCGTATGGAGCGTGTTCAACGGCGTGGTGAAACAGGTCATCGTGATGCCCGGCTACAAGCAGTGCGTGCTGGTGCAGCACGGAAACTACTTTACCTTCTACTGCAAACTCGGGACAGTGAACGTCAAGGCGGGCCAGAATATCAAAACCGGCGACCTTATCGGAACTGTCGATACGATCGCCGGTGAGAATCAATTGCACTTCCAGCTCTGGGAGGGGCGTACGCCGCAGAATCCCGAAGCCTGGTTGCGCGAGCGCTGATTAAAGATTCGGATTGACGCTCTTCCAGTCGGAGACGGGCGGGATGATGCCGAGGCCGATGATTTCGTCCCGCATCTTGCACAGGTGCTCATAGGACTTCTGCAGGTCAGCCATTTCCTGGGCCGTGCCCACGGGAGCGCAGTAGTGCACGCCGCGTTCGTCGATGACGCTCGGCATAGCCATCATCACATTCTTGTAACCGCACTTGTCGCAGTTGACATAGCAACCGGCAGGCCAGGTGAAGGGCGCGCCGCCCATCGCAGCCTCAATCATCTTCACGGCGTTGTAGGCAGGGCTCTGGAAGGAGCTGCGGCCGCGAAGTTTGATGATATTGGAACCGCCCTGGACGGTATTGTGCTTGATTTCTTCCCAGGCTTCATCGCTGATTTTCAGCTCGGAGAGGGGCTTCCCGTCAATCTTCGCCGCAGAGGCGAAAACGGCCATCGCTTCGCCGTGTCCGCCATAGGTGCGGGCATCGGTGACTTTGTACTGGGGAACGCCGAAATGTCCGGCGAGCGCTTCCTGGAGCCGGGTGCTGTCGAGGGCAGCGAGGGTGGTGACCTTCTCGGGGGCGAGACCGGAGTGCAGGAGCACGACGAGACCGGTGAGGTCAGCGGGGTTGAAGATGACGACGATGTGCTTGACATCGGGGCAGTAGGCCTTCACGTTCTTGCCGAATTCCTCGGCGATGAGGCAGTTGCCCTTGAGCAGATCCTCGCGGGTCATCCCTTCCTTGCGCGGCGCACCGCCGGAGGAAATGATGTATTTCGCTCCCTTGAAAGCGGTCTCGGCATCGGTAGTCCAAGTGATGTTGGCACCTTCGAATGCGCAGTGGTCCATTTCCGCCACAACCCCTTTCAGGCCGGGCTCGTACACGTCGTAAAGGCAGATGTTGGGGGTGAGCCCGAGCATCAGCGCAGACTGTGCCATATTGGAACCGATCATTCCCGCGGCACCTACGATCGTCAGTTTCTCGTTGGTTAAGTATTTCATAATCTTTTGATGGTTTTCAAAAAGCGCTGCAAATTTACAAATTTTCATTATATTTGCCACGAATTTGATAACGTTACTAAATGGAGCCTCCCAGTTCTGTCATAGTAGTTCCCGGTAAGGAGTCCGCTTCGGACGTCCCGTTATCAGCCTGCACTATATTGAGTTTTACCTTCCGGTAGTTTTCTGCCGGAGAAATCTGTTTTATGGCACTGTTTCTTAAAAAAGAATCTGAAGAAGACGGCACACGAATAGGCGTGTGGCAGGTTTCCGAGACGGAAGCCGAGTTACGCGCGATGACGAGCATCCCCTCCGACGAGATGGAGGAGATTTCCTTTATCAAAAGCGAATCCCTGCGCAAGCAGAAACTGGCGGTACGCGCCCTCCTCGACGCGATGTTCGAGGAGAAGGTGTACCTGAGCCACCACGACAACGGCAAGCCCTACATTGAGAACAGTGCGCTGAACATCAGCATCACCCATACCGATAAATACGTCGCCATCATCCTCCACGAGTCGGAGGAGGTGGGCATCGACTGCGAATCCCTCGACCGCGATTTCTCCGCAGTAGAAAAGAAAGCCCTTTCCGAGGAGGAAATCGACGACCTGGACGACGAGAAACGCAACGAGCAACTGGCCATCTATTGGTGCGCCAAGGAAGCGGTCTATAAGAAAATGTCCCAGTACAAGGTGGATTTCGCCGAGCAGATCGAGGTGGAATCCTTCCGCCTGCGCGGTGAAGGGGAAATCGAAGCCACCTTCATCCACAAAGACGGTTACGAAGAGGAACTCGAACTCGAGTACATCACCTTCGACCGTCACGTCCTCGTCTGGGTGAAATAAAGAGCGTCAGCTGTCCAGTTTCAGGACGGCCATGAAGGCGCTCTGAGGCACCTGGACGGTGCCGATCTGGCGCATGCGCTTCTTGCCTTCCTTCTGCTTCTCGAGCAGTTTCCGCTTGCGGGTCACATCGCCGCCGTAGCATTTGGCGGTCACGTCCTTGCGCACCTGCTTCACGGTCTCGCGGGCGATGATCTTCGCTCCGATGGCCGCCTGCACCGGGATGTCGAACTGGTGTCGGGGGATCAGTTCCTTGAGTTTCACGCACATCCGGCGGCCGAAGTCATAGGCGTTGTCCTCGTGGATCAGGGTGGAAAGCGCATCGGCGGGTTCTCCGTTCAGCAGGATATCCAGTTTGACCAGTTTGGCCGGCCGGAAGCCGGTGATGTGATAATCGAAGGAGGCGTAACCCTTGGAAATGGTCTTCAACTTGTCGTAAAAGTCGAAGACGATCTCGCTCAGCGGCATATCGTAGGTGAGTTCCACGCGGTCGGCGGTGATGTAATGCTGGCCGATGAGGGTCCCGCGGCGGTCCAGGCACAGTTTCATGATGGGCCCGAAGAATTCCGACTTGGAGATGATCTGTGAGCGGATGTAGGGTTCCTCGATATGGTCGATCAGGGTAGGGGCGGGGAGCCCCGAGGGATTATGCACGTCCAGACATTCGCCCTGCGTGGTATAGACCTTATAGGAGACGTTCGGGACGGTGGTGATCACGTCCATGTCGAACTCGCGGAACAGGCGTTCCTGCACGATTTCGAGGTGGAGCAGTCCGAGGAAGCCGCAGCGGAAGCCGCTACCGAGCGCCAGCGACGATTCCGGTTCATATACGAATGAAGCGTCGTTGAGCTGGAACTTTTCGAGCACGGAACGCAGTTCTTCGAACTTGTCCGCCTGCACGGGGTACATGCCCGCGAATACCATCGGCTTTACTTCCTCGAATCCCGCGATGGCGCTGCTGCAGGGCGCTTCGGCGTGGGTGATGGTATCGCCCACCTTCACTTCGGCGGCATTCTTGATGCCGGAAATGATGTAGCCGACATCGCCGCAGCCGATCTGTGCCGTAGGCTGCAATTTCAGCTTCAGCACCCCGACCTCGTCCGCCTCGTATTCCATGCCGGTATTGAAGAACTTCACGCGATCGCCCTTACGGATGCTTCCATTGGCGATTTTGAAGTAGGCGATGACCCCGCGGAAAGGATTGAACACGGAATCGAAGACCAGGGCCTGCAGGGGAGCGTCGGGATCTCCGGAAGGGGCCGGAATCTTTTCGACGATGGCGTCGAGGATGGGGGCTACCCCTTCGCCCGTGCGGGCCGATACCTTGAACACATCCTCCGGCGCGCAGCCGATCAGGTCGCAGATTTCGTCCGTCACCACGTCCACCTGCGCCGATTCCATGTCGATCTTATTGAGGATGGGGATGATTTCGAGGTCGTGGTCGATGGCCATGTAGAGGTTGGAGATGGTCTGTGCCTGAACGCCCTGGGTGGCGTCCACGACAAGCAGCGCCCCCTCGCAGGAAGCGATGGAGCGGGAGACCTCGTAGGAAAAATCCACGTGACCCGGCGTGTCGATGAGATTCAGCCGGTAGGTTTCCCCTTTGTAGGGATACTCCATCTGGATGGCGTGGCTCTTGATGGTGATGCCTTTTTCCCGTTCGAGGTCCATGTCGTCCAGCACCTGCGCCTCCATGTCCCGCTCGGAGAGGGTGCGCGTCAGTTCCAGCAGGCGGTCTGCCAGCGTACTCTTCCCGTGGTCGATATGGGCGATGATGCAAAAATTGCGGATGTGTTTCATGCCGGCACAAAGATAATCAAAATAATTCGTCCAGCAGCAGTTCGAAGAGCCGGGGTTTGGCGTAGTTGTCCAGTCCGCTTTCGGGAATCCAGCGGAATCCTTCGGGCAGCGGCGGTCGCTTCCCGGTAACAAAGAGGTAGAAATCGGCGTGCAGGATGCGGTGGGTCAGGACGTGTTTCACGCCCAGGCGAAGCGGCGTCAGCGTGCCTTCCGAGGTCCAGGCGGGCCATTCCGGGGCAGTTCCGTCGTGTTCGAGCAGCAGCGGTTCCCAAAGCCCCTGCCAGATATCGCCGGACGGCCGTTTCCGGATGGCGGTTTCCCCGCCGCAACGCAGGTAGATATAGGTAAAGTAGCGCTCCGTGACTGCAGGTCCGGCTTTCTTGACGGGCAGGCTTTCCACCCGGCCGCTCTCCAGGGCCCGGCAGCTCGCACTGAGCGGGCAGGTCAGGCAGGCTGGGGAGCGGGGCGTGCACTGCAGGGCGCCGAAGTCCATCATCCCCTGATTGAAATCTCCGGCACGGTCCGGCGGCAGCAGCGATTGGGCGAGGGCGCCGAACTGCTTCGCGGCCGCTGTCGTCCCTATCGGCGTATCGATGCCGAAATGGCGGCTCAGCACGCGGTAGACGTTGCCGTCCACGACCGCTGCTCTCAGTCCGAAGGCGATGGAGCCGATGGCGGCTGCGGTATAGTCGCCGATGCCTTTTAGCGCGCGAATGCCTTCGAGCGTATCGGGGAAAGTCCCCAGGGCGACAATCTGCCGGGCGGCTGCATGCAGGTTGCGGGCGCGGCTGTAATAGCCCAGACCCTCCCAGAGCCGCAGCACTTCATCCTCGGAGGCGGCGGCAAGGGACTGAACGTCGGGGAAGCGTTCCATAAAACGCTCCCAATAGGCCGTTCCCTGCGCGATACGGGTCTGCTGCAAGATGATCTCACTGAGCCAGACGGCATAGGGGTCCCGGGTCCGCCGCCAGGGTAGATCCCGTCCGTACGCTTCGTACCATTTCAGGATGGTCTCGGTAAATGTCATTATTCCGTCTTCTTGCCTATGCAAAAATAGAAAAATTTCCTATCTTCGCAGTATGGACAACACAGACATTTTGAACACGCAAAAACTCAGCGACATCGCCTCGCAAGTGCGCAGGGATATCGTAAGAATGGTATCGGCGGCAGGCTCCGGGCATCCGGGCGGATCGCTCAGCAGCACCGACATTCTCACGGCCCTCTACTTCCAGGTGATGAAGCATGATCCTGCTTCCTGGACGCGCAGTGCGGAGGGGCAGGACGCTTTCTTCCTTTCCGCCGGCCACCTTGCGCCGGTGTATTATGCGGTTCTCGCCCGCGCCGGCTATTTCCCCGCCTCGGAACTGGCGACGTTGCGGCGCTTCGGCAGCCGCCTGCAGGGGCATCCCTCCACGGTGGACGGCCTCCCCGGCGTGTTGCGTCCTTCCGGTTCGCTCGGGCAGGGGCTCGCTGCGGCAGCCGGGATGGCGCTCGGGAAAAAGATGTCCGGCGATGTCCATACCGTCTATGCGCTCTGCGGCGACGGTGAAAGCGAGGAAGGGGAGATCTGGGAGACGGCGATGTTCGCCGCCCACCACGGTCTGGACAACCTCGTCGCGATGACGGACTGCAACCATCAGCAGATCGACGGCAGCGTGGAGGATGTCGCGGGTCTGGATGCCCTTTCGGATAAGTGGCTTGCCTTCGGCTGGGATGTCATCTGTGCCGACGGTCACGACTTCTCCTCGATCCTCGATGCCTTCCAACTTGCGCAGCGCCGGGACGGCAAACCGAAGATGATCCTTTTCGAGACCGTGATGGGCAAAGGCGTGGATTTCATGGAAGGGACGCACGAATGGCACGGCAAGGCACCGAATGCGGAACTTGCGGAGCGCGCACTGGCACAGTTGAAAGAAAGCTTGGGAGACTATTAGCATGAAAACATACATCGATACTGGAAAGAAGGATACGCGCAGCGGCTTCGGTGCCGGTCTGCTGGAAGCGGGCCGCCGCGATCCGCGGGTCGTCGCCCTGGCGGCGGACCTCAAGGGCTCGCTCAAAATGAATGCTTTCGCCGCGGAATTTCCCGAGCGCTTCGTGGAGTGCGGCATCGCGGAAGCGAATATGGTGGGCGTGGCCGCGGGACTCGCCCTGACGGGGAAAATTCCCTTCTGCGGTTCCTTCGCCGAATTCATTACCGGTCGCGTCTATGACCAGATCCGGCAGGAGGTGGCTTACAGCGGCACCAATGTGAAACTGGCTTCCTCGCATGCCGGGATTACCCTGGGTGAGGACGGTGCCACGCACCAGACGATGGAAGACCTGGCGCTGATGCGCGCTCTTCCGGGGATGACGGTGCTCGTGCCCTGCGATTACAACCAGACCGTGCAGGCGACGCTCGCCGCCGCTGCTTTCGAGGGTCCGGTCTATCTGCGCTTCGGCCGTCCGGCGGTGCCGAATTTCACGGATCCGTCGGAGCCTTTCGAGATAGGCAAAACCTATGTGCTGAACGATGGCACGGACGTGACCCTGATTGCCTGCGGGCATACCGTCTGGGAGGCCCTGGAAGCTGCGAAACTGCTGGAAGCGAAAGGCGTCAGCGCCGAAGTGCTCAATGTCGCGACCGTCAAGCCGCTGGATATAAAGACCATCGCCGCTTCTGCCGCAAAGACCCGGAAGCTGGTGGTGGCGGAGGAGCATAATGCCGCAGGAGGCCTCGGGGAGGCAGTTGCGGCCGGGCTTGCCTGTATGGAAGTTTTCGCCAAGATGCGCTTTATCAACGGCGGCGACCGTTTCGGCCGCTCAGGCTCTCCCGCTGAATTGATGAATGCCTACGGCCTGACTGCGGAGAATATCGCCGCGGTGGCTTCGGCACTGTAAAAATTTCCTGCAAGCAACGGGCACTTGTTGCTTCGCAACCCTATCCGGGTAAATGTGCCCTAACGCTTGCAGGAAATTTTATTGAATAGTGCCGTCCACGAGGGTGATGCTGCGGTCGCAGCGTGCCGCCAGCGCCGGATCGTGCGTGACGATGACGAAAGTCTGTCCGGTGCGCTCCCTCAGTTCGAAAATAAGCCGGTGAATTTCCTCTTTGGTGACGGAATCCAGATTTCCCGTCGGTTCGTCGGCAAATACCACCTCCGGTGCATTGACGATGGCGCGGGCGATGGCGACCCGCTGGCTCTCGCCGCCGGAAAGTTCGGCCGGCTTGTGGCTCCGGCGCCCTTCCAGCCCCACGGCGGCAAGGAGTTCCCGGGCGCGGGCTTTGGCCTTTGACGCATTTTCCCCCGCAATCAGCGCAGGAATCATGACATTCTCTTCCGCGGTAAATTCCGGCAGCAGGTGATGCGCCTGGAAGACGAAGCCGATGCGTTTGCCGCGGAAGGCCGCCTTTTCCTTTTCCGGCATCGTCAGGACGTCTTTGCCTCCGATGCGCAAGGTCCCCGAATCGGGAGAGGAAAGGGTGCCCAGAATTTCCAGGAGGGTGGTCTTCCCCGCTCCGGAAGCGCCGGTAATGGCGACGATTTCACCGGGCTCTACGCTCAGCGACACGCCGCCCAGCACTTCAAGGGGGCCGAAGGATTTGCGGAGGTTCTCCGCTTGGATAATGGACATATCGTCGGGGTGATGTGACTCGAACACACGACCCTCTGCTCCCAAAGCAGATGCGCTAGCCAACTGCGCCACACCCCGCTTGGGCGCAAAGATAGTAATACTTTCCCAATTATTGCCGCTCCTCAGGCCTCGGACAGCTTTTCAAGTTCCCTGTCCTGCCGCTGCCGTATGTTTTCGAGCAGTCGGATGCGTTCGCGCTGTTCCTCGATGATGCGTTCCTGTAACTGGATGGTATTCCGGCTGCTTTCCAGCCGGTTCTCGTACTCGTTGATCAACTGCTGCCGCTCCGCCTTCCGGTCTTCCAGGAAGCTGTCTCCTTCCGGCAGGGGCGCATATCCGAGCAGCAGTTCTTCCACGGAGATGCCGTAAATCCGGGCCAGGGCCGGGATTTGTTTGTTGAGGATCCGCGTCCTCCCTTTTTCGAGTTTGATGAAACTGGCTCTGTTGATTCCAAGCCGCACGGATACTTCTGATTGGGAAAGCCCGCAGGATTCCCTCGCCTTACACAGATTTTCCTTTATGGAAAAGTCGTCCATCGTTTTTTTTCTTTCAAAAATACCCAGAGGGGAGAAAGAAAGTTGTAGCCTAAAAAGCGACAATGACGCTAAAAAACATACAAAATGTATATAAAACGTTAAAATTTTGGAGTTAACTGTTGCTTTTTTGCCGACAAGGCGGCAGTTTTGCGAAAAAAACGAAGCGATGTTATACAGGAAAAGCGAAAGGTTTCTGGCGCATCTGGCCGCCTGCTCCGAAGAAGAGTTGAGAAGCATGGATTACTGTCTGATATGTAAGCAGTTACGGATTGCTCCTGCAGACCTGGATGAAATTTTGGAAGAAGAACTCGGAATGACGGGGAAAGAACTGTTGCGATTGCCGTCAAATTTTTATAAATTTGCAGACTACCTCAAGGAAATACAACTAAAAACTACAATAAAATGAAAGATTATTCCAACAAAGACATCCGCAATGTGGTCCTCCTCGGAGCAACCAAGTCCGGCAAGACCACCCTGGCGGAAACGATGCTTTTCGAAGGAAAGGTCATCGACAGGCGCGGCTCCGTGGAGGACAAGAACACGGTATCTGACAACGACGAACTGGAGAAAATCAACCAGCGTTCCATCTATGCCACCCCGCTGTATGCGGAGTTCATGGGCAAGAAGATCAATTTCATCGACGCTCCCGGTGCCGATGATTTCATCGGTGGTGCCTATTCCGCCTTCCGCGTCTGCGAGAGCGGTATTCTGGTCATCAACGCCCAGCAGGGCGTGGAGGTCGGCACGCAGATCATCATGCGTCACGCCGGCGAGCACAAGCTCCCCATCGTGATCGCCGTCAACCAGCTCGAGACCGACAAGGCGGACTGGGATATGGTGCAGAACTCCCTGAACGAGGCCTTCGGCGGCAAACTGGCCTACCTCCAGTTCCCCGTGGCCACCGGCGCCGGCTTTGACGGCTTCGTGGATGTCCTGATGAACAAGTATTATCACTTCAAGGATGCCAACGGCACTCGTGAGGACCTCGAGATTCCCGCCAACCTCGCCGACAAGGCCGAGGAGGCACGCAATACCCTCATCGAGAAGGTCGCCGAATTCGACGACAGCCTGATGGAGAAGTTCTTCGAGGAAGGCACGCTTTCCGAGGAAGAGATCCGCAAGGGTCTTGCCGCCGGTATCGACAGCGGTGAACTGTATCCCGTCTTCTGCGTTTCCGCAAAGAAGGACATCGGCGTGAAGCGCCTGATGGAATTTGTCGGCGATGCCGCTCCTGCACCCGTGGAGTGCAAGGAAGACGGCCCCGCCTCACTCTTCATCTACAAGAACGATGTGGAGCAGCATCTGGGTGAGGTTTCCTTCTTCAAGGTGATGAGCGGAAGCATTACCTCCGGTCTCGACCTCGAAGACCCTGTGAGCGGCAATAAGGAGCGTCTCTCCGCCATCTATGTGGTGGCCGGCCAGAAGAAAGAGCCCGTGAACGTGCTGCACGCCGGAGATTTCGGCTGCGCCGTGAAACTCAAGAACAGCAAGTCCAGCACTACCCTTTCCCTCCCCGGAACGGGCATCAGCTACGACCGCATCTCCTATCCTGCCCCCAAGTACCGCTGCGCCATCAAGGCAAAGGTCCAGCAGGACGAGCAGAAACTCGGCGACGCACTCAAGAAAATCGCTTCCGTGGATCCCACCGTCATCGTGGAATACTCCAAGGAACTGCGCCAGACCATTCTGAGCGGCAATGGCGAGCAGCACATCAACATCGTGAAGTGGCTCATCAACAATGAGTACAAACTCGATGTGGAACTCTTCGCCCCGAAGGTGCCTTACCGTGAGACCATCACCAAGGTGGCTACCGCCCAGTACCGTCACAAGAAGCAGTCGGGCGGCGCCGGCCAGTTCGGCGAGGTCCATCTGCTCGTCTGCCCTGCCGAGGGAGAACTGAACACCAGGTTCAAGATCGACGGCAAGGACACCCAGCTCAACATCAAGACCCAGGACAGCACCGAACTCGAGTGGGGCGGCAAACTGGAATTCTACAACTGCGTCGTGGGTGGCGCCATCGATCTCGGCTTTATGCCCGCCATCCTCAAGGGTATCAAGGAGAAGATGACCGAAGGCCCGCTCACCGGTTCCTACGCCCGCGACATCCGCGTGTATGTGTACGACGGTAAG
>JAEEJZ010000048.1 GCA_016282145.1 Bacteroidales bacterium
CATGCCGCCGGGGACCTGCGCGCAGCACTTCTGCATCTCGTTGGCGCGGACCGCCACGAAGCGCAGGGCGTCCTCGAAATCGACGGCGCCCGCCGCCACGAGGGCGGAGAACTCGCCGAGGGAGTGGCCGCCGACCATGTCGGGGGCGGGGAGGCCTTCGGTGCAGAGGGCGGTCACGACGGAGTGCAGGAAGATGGCCGGCTGCGTGACGTTCGTCGCGCGCAGGTCTTCGTCCGATCCTTCAAACATTATATCGGTAAGACGGAAGCCAAGGATCTCGTTGGCTTTTTCCATCATTTCGCGGGCCTTGGCGTTGTTCTCATAGAGATCTTTGCCCATTCCCGTGAACTGGGAACCCTGGCCGGGGAACACGTAAGCTCTTTTCATACTCAATTCCGTTTTAAAAAATCGTTAGGTTAAACGCCGCAAATTTACAAAAATTCCCTATATTTGCACTCCCGTCGGTTTACCGTGGGTATGCCCCTGTAGTTTAATGGATAAAATTTCGGATTCCGGTTCCGACGATAGGCGTTCGATTCGCCTCGGGGGTACGAGAAAAGGCAAGCATCACGTGCTTGCCTTTTCTCGTATTCCATCGAGGGGACGGACCGGAATTTGAAATTAAGGCCAGAGATCGCTTAGCTGCTCAAACACTTCCGGAATGGTGGCCCAGCCAATGTTGTCCGCCCCCATCCTGACCATGATCAGTTTTTTGTGCGGGTTGATATACAGGACCTGGTTATATATGCCGATTGCGTAGAAACCCGGATACTGCCCGGTCTTGAAGCCTTCGAACCGAACGTCATACCAACTGTAGCGGTAGCTTGACTTGGGCCTGAAATCCGTAGTCTGGTGTATCCATTCCTCGCTCACAATGCGTTTGCCGTCCCACATGCCGTTGTTCAGATAGAGGCGTCCGATCTTGGCCAGGTCTTTCAGGGTGCAGGTAATGCCGCCGAATGCATGGCCCACATGATGCTTGGGGCTGTCGATATTGATCAGCGCCACAGACTCCATCTGCAGCGGTTTCCAAACCTTCTCGCTGAGATACTCTCCATAGTGCCTGCCCGTAGCACGCTCGATGACCACCCCGAGGATGGCCGTGGTCATGCTCTCGTATCGGAAGGAAGTCCCCGGATCGCAGCGGAATTTCAAGCCCTTGATCTGCCGCACGAGATTGTGCCCATAATTCAGCCTTGCGATGGCATTGACCGTCTTCAAAGCCTTGATGTTGAATTCGTATTCATCTCTGAAATCCAGGCCGCTGAACATGTTCAACAGATAATTGACCGTCAGCTTCTCCCACCGGGGATCTTTCCCTTTCAGTTCCGGCAGATACTTGGTGACCGGATCGTGGATGCTTTCTATATAACCTTCATCGATGGCGATGCCGCACAGCAGCGACGTTATGGATTTGGATACGGAGAAGATGGTCGCCATGCTGTCACCCGTGAAATCGCCCCGGTACAACTCGTAAACGATGGTGTCGTTCTGGATGATCATGATCCCTTGTGTCTCGCTTTTATTGGCCAGCGCTTCCGGGAAAGTCTGGTTTATGCAATGGGGCGGTTCATTGTAGAAATGAAGCGTATCAATCCAATCGGCCCTTGATTCTGCCATTTTGAATTGGAACACCTGGTCCCCGTTGGGAACGGTATCGTGGACGTGATGCTCAAAGCTGAAGATGCCCGGGCCATCCAGACCATCGGCGCGATATCCTCTTATTATCGAACACGACGACGAAACAACCCCCAATGCAACGAGAAGGATCGTACTGATTATGCGGTTAAAACCCATGGGTGATTCTTTTCAATTGAAAAAATAGAACTGTCGGCACTTACTGAAGCCGGTCATCAACGTGACGAATAAGGTAAACAGGGTCTTGACGTTCATAAGCAAAATCTATTATGGGGAGAATTATTCGCTGTAGTTGTGGTCGATGACGATGGAGACCTGCAGGTCGGGGACCAGCGCCTGGATCTCTTCCGTCAGGCGCCCGCAGAGGGTCGCGTCGCGGTCGCTCGCCAGGTCCGGGACCACGTCCACGGACAGCGTGCGCTCCTTTTCGGCGTAGTAGAAGCCGTGGATCTGGACGATTTCCTTGTGGGTGCCGAGCGCCTGCATCACCTTCGCCTGCAGCTCGGCATTGCGGTCGTCGCCGGTAGCCATGGCGTAGACGCCGACGGTCATGATGATTCCGTGGTTCGCGAGCATGAGCCCGGAAATCCGGCGGGACAGGCCGTGGATCTCGTGGGCCGACATCGTGTCGGCCACGCTCACGTGCAGCGAGCCGATCATTACGTCCGGTCCGTAGTTGTGCAGGATGATGTCATACACGCCGCGGACGCCCTCGCACTGCATGACGTCCTGCTTGATCGCCTTGACCAGTTCCGGCGGCACCCTGGCTCCCAGCAGCTCGTTGACGGGGGAGGCGAGCATCTCGAAGCCCGCCTTGATGATCACGATGGAGATCAGGGCGCCCAGGATGCCGTCCAGGGAGAATCCCCAGATCAGCATGACGCCGGCCGACACGAGCGTGGCGGTGGTGATGACGGCGTCGAACAGGGCGTCCGAGCCGGAAGCGACCAGGGCGTCGCTCTTGAGCTGCCGCCCCTTCTTCCGGACATACCAGCCCAGGACCAGCTTGACC
>JAEEJZ010000049.1 GCA_016282145.1 Bacteroidales bacterium
GATGAAATCCGCGCGGACGGCCTCCAGGCTGCCCTCTTTCAGGGAGACGGGGATGGGAATGTCGGTAGGCACCTGATAGACCTGTCCCTCGCGCTGCTCGAAACGGGACTGCAGGGCGGGATGGGCGGAGAGGACCTTGAGGACTGCTTCCTGCAGGGCCTGGCCGCTGACCTCGCCCGGGAAGGTCCACACCATCGGGATATTATAGATGGTCTCGTGCGGGGCCTTCATACAGTCGAAATACACGCCGGCCTGCTGGTTGGTCAGGGGCTGAGCCGTCAGTGCGGCGTCCTGTCCTTCCTGTGCGGAGGCTGCGCCGCCTTCCATCCACTTCTTCAGGATCTCGTTTTCAATGCCCTGCAGGGTGGCGGTCTTGGCGAAACTGTTCATATCCGCCTGGATGCCGTAGCGCTTGTAGAGTTCGGTAGCGAGGCGCAGTCCGCTGATGGAACTCAAACCATAGAGCATAAGCGGTTCGGTCAGGCTGGCGCCTTCGATACCGGTCGTTTCCTTGAGCAGGGCGGACAGTTCCTCCTCCAGGAGGTTCAGCGGAGCGGCCGCCTGGCCTTCTGCCCGCCTGACCTGCGGTTTCGGGAGGGCTTTCTTGTCCACTTTCTGGTTGATATTGAGCGGAATCGCATCGATCTGCATCGTTACCGCAGGTACCATATACGGCGGCTTGCGCTCCAGGATGAAGGCATTGAGGGCGGCCGTATCAATGGTCTGGCCGCTCACGACATAGGCCGCCAGGAACTTGCCGCCGCCTTCCTGGTCGAAGGCCTGGACGGTCACGTCCCGGATGCCCGGGAATTCCCGGATGACGGACTCCACTTCCTTGAGTTCGATGCGGAAACCGCGGATCTTGACCTGAGCATCCTTGCGGCCGATGTATTCGATATCACCGTCGGCGCGATAACGCACGATATCGCCGGTGCGGTACATCCGCTTGAAGGCGGGGTCGGCGTCATAGGGGTTGTCCGCGAAGGCTTCGGCGGTTTTTTCGGGCAGGCCCAGATAGCCGTCGCCCACCTGCAGGCCGGCCTCCAGCAGTTCTCCGACGGCACCTACGGGCACGCGTTTGCCGGCCTTGTTCACGACATAGGCGTGAATGCCGGGGAGCGGGGTGCCGATAGGAATGTTCTCTTCCTGTTTCCCCACCTCCTTGTTGATGGTGTAGCAGATGCTTTCCGTAGGGCCGAAGCAATTGAAAATCCGGTATTTGGGCAGGGGCAGCGAACTCAGTTTCTCTCCGCCGGTATAAAGTACCTGCAGGCCTTTGCAATCGGGATAGTTGATGGCGAACTGGGTGGCTACCTGCGTGGTCATAAAACTGTGCGTGATGCCGTTCTTCTCGAAATAGGCGTGCAGGGCGTTAAGGTCCAAGCGGATTTCCTCGGGAATAAGGTACAGGGTGGCCCCGGCGGCCAGCGTGGCGTAGAGGTCACCCACGAAGGCGTCGAAACCGAAACTGGAATAGGCCGTCAGCCTACTCCGGGCCGTAATGCCCGTACGCAGGGCGTGATTCTGCGCGAATATGCTGATATTGCGATGGTTCAGCATACAACCCTTGGGCGTGCCGGTGGTACCGCTGGTGTACAGCAGGACGAAGAGGTCGTCAGGCTTGGGAGAGGCGGTCGGCCGGCCCTCGGGCAGATCGGGGATCTGTGCGGTGGGCAGTATCGGTCCTTCGAAGCCTTCCACCAGTTCCGCCAGTCCCTCGTCGGCGATCAGCAGGGCGCTGGCGGCGTCCTTCACCATAAACTGCAGACGGTCTTTGGGATAGGAGGGATCCAGCGGCTGGTAGCTGCAACCCGCCTTCAGGACGCCCAACGGGGCGATCAGGGTATATTCACTGCGTCCCAGGATGATCGAGACGACGCTGCCGGGCTTGACCGTCCTTTCGATGTATGCGGCCAGACGGTCGGACAGTCTGTCCGCTTCGGCATAACTGAGCGGCCGTTCGCCACAGACGAGGGCGGTTTGCTCCGGGGCCTCCTTTACCCGCTGCCGGAAGAGTTCCACGACGGTCTTTTCCGTATCGAAGCCGGCCTCCCCGGGATTGAAGCCGTCCAGGGTCTTCAACTGTGCGGGGCTGGCGAAATCGATCTGTCCCACCGTATCGGCGGATTTGAGGGAAAGGACGGCCGTAGCCATACTTTCGGCAAAATTGCGCAGAATACCCTCCGAATATTCGTCGGGACGATACCAGAAGCGGAGTTTGTAGGGGCCCTCCACCGGAGTGAAGCATTCCACGGACAGGCTGAGACCCGGCGGATTGGTGCGCAGGTCTTCGTAGACGGGAATGTCCTCCCCGCCCAGGATCAGGTGGGAACTGGCCTCTACGAACTGTCCCTGGAAACCGAAATTGATGCCCGGGGCCAGGCCCAGGTAGGTGCCGCAGTCGTTCATAGAGAAGAAATGCCGCGACCTGAGTCCCAGGACTTGCGCCTTCATCCGCTCAAATACCTCGGAGACAGGTGTTTCCGGACTGGCGTTCACATAAGCCGGAAGGGTGTGCACGCACATTGTGAAGGCGGTTTTGGACGCCGCCCCCTTGCGCCCGTTCCAGATGGTGGAGAAACTGGCGCCGTTCTCTGCGTTCCAGGCGGACAGCGTCAGGCCGAACATGGCGGTGAAGAGGACGCTGTCGGCATAGCGGTAGCGCTCGAGTACTTCCCGCATTTCCGTGCTGCTTAGCGGCAGGTCGATGACCAGTGCCCGGTAGGCGGATTTTTTTTCGCCGGAAATATCGGGGAGGATGCGGCTTTCGAGTTCTGTGGCCGGGCCGAATTCCTGCGCAAACCACTGCTTGGCCTCTTCAAAGGCTTCGCTTTCGCGCAGTCGCTGCTCTTCGCGGGCGATATCGGCACCGTTTATTTTCTCGGCCGGAATCTCCTGGCCGTCGTAAGCGGCACCGACCTGGCTCATAAAGATGGGGATGCAGGCTCCGTCCACAATGATATGGTGGAAATCGACATAGAGGTAGGCCGCCTCCGGCGTCCGGTAGAGCTCCAGGCGGAAGAGCCGGTCTTTGTGCAGATCCATTGCTTTTCCAAAGTCCGAGTGAACCTCATCGATGCTGTCGATTTCCCGAATCCGGGCGCTCCATTTTTCCTCGCTTTCTTCCAGGCAGGGCATGCCTTCCGCTTCTGAAATGCGCGAAAGGAGGTAGGGATGTGCGGCGACAAAGGCGTCCAGGGCCCGCTTCAGCCGTTGGATATCTATACTCTCGGGGAGACGGAGCAGCATCGCCTGCTGGTAATTTCCGGAATTTTCATCCAGGCCCTGACTGGCCAGGTAAATGCTCAATTGGGATTGAGAAAGGGGTGAAATCATCGTTCAGTGTTATCTTATCATACAAATATACGCAATAATTTGGATAATCGCCGATAATCAGTATTTTTGTGTTTTGTAATAAAAAGTGACGTATGGATACGAAGATTACTGAAAAAGACGGCCGCATCCTTCTTAGCGTGAGCGGCGAACTGGATACGCTGGCGGCTGCTTCCTTTCAGGAAGACGTGGAACCTTTGATGAAGCGTTCCTCCGAAGGGCTGAATGTGGAGGTGGACCTGAGCGAACTCAATTACATCGCCTCCAAGGGCCTGCGCGTGTTCTTGATGTTCCACCAGGAGATTACCTCCCACGGCGGTACGGTCAAGGTGACCAATGTTACGGATACTGTCAAGGAGGTCTTCGAACTCACCGGTTTTTCCAAGATTTTCTTCTAATAGAGGGACCCACTTTCCCTGCGACAAGCCGTGGTGATTACGCCGGGGCGATATACTTGATAATCAATCAGTAACACTAGACAATATGAAAAAGAATGCATTGAAATGGGTGTTGGTGCTTGGCGCAAGCGTCATGTTGGCCTCCTGCAAGATGGATATGCCGAAAGTGGTGCCGACCTCTTTCGAAACGATGACCATCGAGAAAAGGGACATCGTAACCCCTGTGAAATTCAGTGCAAAACTGAAAGGTCAGTCCGATGTCACCATCTCTCCGCAAGTGAGCGGGCAGTTGATGAAGATTGCCGTCAATGAAGGCCAGCAGGTGAAGAAAGGCACGGTGCTTTTCGTCATCGACTCGCGCAACGCGCAACTGGAACTGGATGTGGCCGAGGCGAACCTGCAGGCGGCGGAAGCTCAGGCCAGCAGCGCGAAACTGGAATACGAATCCAACCAGAACCTTTTCGAAAAGAAAATCGTCAGCCGCTTTATGCTGGATAATGCGGAGAACAACTACAAGCAGGCACAGGCGGCCGTGAGCCAGGCCCGTGCGGCGGTCAGCCGCGCCAAGGTCAATCTGGGCTTCTGCACCATCACCTCGCCGGTAGCCGGTGTGATCGGAGACATCCCCGTCTTTGCCGGCGACCAGGTCCAGCCGGGTACGCGCCTGACCGTTGTCAGCGGCAATGCGATGATGGATGCCGTGTTCTCCGTGCCGGAGTCGGTGCTGGAAAGCGCCTTCGCCAGTGGCTACGAGGGCAAGATGAAGGATGCGCTGAAACTTTTCCCGGATGTGACCTTCCTGATGAAGAACGGTACGGAGTATCCGCACAAGGGACGCATCACCAGCGCCACGGGTGTGGTGAACGCCGTCACGGGTACCATCTCCTGCAAGGCGACCTTCCCCAATCCCGAAGGCATCCTCTACAGCGGTATCCAGGGGACCGTCGTCATGCCCGAAAACCTGAAGGGCGTGATGGTCATTCCGCAGAACGCCGTGGTGCGCCTGCAGGACAAGTCGCTGGTGTATAAGGTGAAGGCGGACAGCACGGCTACCGCCGTCACCATTACGACCGAATCCGCCGCCAGCGGTCAGGACATCATCGTCACCTCCGGCCTCAACGTAGGGGACAAGATCGTCACCGTGGGTGCCAACAACGTCATTGAAGGTCAACGCGTGCTCTTCTGATTATGAAAGGGAACATTTTCATCAAGAAATACGTGATGGCCTGTGCCATCTCGATTGTGATTGCGCTGATCGGATTCATTGCGATGTCCACGCTCCCGATCGAGCAATATCCCAACATCGCGCCGCCGACCGTACGCGTCTCTACGACTTACACCGGCGCCGATGCCAATACCATCATGAAGTCCGTGGTGCAGCCTCTCGAAGAGAACATCAACGGCGTGCCGGGGATGACCTACATCACGAGCAGCGCCAGTTCTGCCGGCGACGTTTCGATCGTGGTGTATTTCGAGCAGGGAATCGATCCCGACATTGCTTCCGTCAACGTTCAGAACCGCGTGAGCCGGGTTACCGCCCTGCTGCCCGCGGAGGTGACGAAGGTGGGCGTGCAGGTCCAGAAGCAGCAGAACAACATCCTGCACATCGGCTCGCTGAAGAGCAGCGACGGGACCTATGACGCCGATTTCATCGCCAACTACATCGACATCAACATCAAGCCCCGGCTGATGCGTATCACCGGCGTGGGCGACGTGATGTCCCTGGGCAACACCTATGCCCTGCGTATCTGGCTGAAGCCGGACGTGATGGCGCAGTACGGGCTCGAGCCGAACGATGTCTTTGCCGCCATCGGCGGACAGAGTTTCGTCACCGCGACGGGTTCGCTGGGCGAGCAGTCCGAAAACGCCTACCAGTACTCGATGGAATACAAGGGAACGCTCAAGACCATCGAGGAATTCAACGACATCGTCCTGCGTTCGGGCGAAGGCGGCCACCTGCTGCACCTGAACGACGTGGCTGAAGTGGAGATCGGTGCGGTGAGTTATAACTTCACCTCCAACATCGACGGACAGCCGGGCACCATCTACATGGTGTTCCAGGCTCCCGGCGCCAACGCCACCGAAGTCAATGCCCGGATTCAGAAACTCTACAAGGAACTGAAGCCTACGATGCCCGCCGGCCTGGAATTCGAGATCCTGGAGACCTCCGACGACTTCCTGTTCGCGGCCATCCACAACGTGGTGGAGACGCTCATCATCGCCATCCTCCTCGTGATCCTCGTAGTCTATTTCTTCCTGCAGAATTTCAAGGCGACGGTCATCCCTTCCATCAGTATCGTCGTCTCGCTGCTGGGTACCTTCGGTATCGTCTCGCTGGCGGGATTCTCGCTGAATATCCTGACCCTGTTCGCTTTGGTATTGGCCATCGGAACGGTGGTGGACGACGCCATCGTGGTGGTGGAAGCCGTGATGGCGAAGATGGAGGCCGGTATGTCCGATGCCCGTCAGGCCACCCGCGAAGCGATGAGCGAGGTGTCGGTGGCGGTCATCTCCTGTACCCTGGTGTTCATGGCGGTGTTCATCCCCGTGGCCTTCATGCCGGGAACCTCCGGCAGTTTCTTCCTGCAGTTCGGTGTCACCCTGGCCTCTTCGGTCGGTCTGTCCTGCGTTTCCGCCTTGACCCTCTGCCCCGCACTCTGTGCCATCATGCTGAAAGTCTCCGAGGACAAGAATGAGCGCAAGACCCTGAACTACTATGTCAAGAAGGCCTATACGGTCAGTTACAACGCCATTCTCAAGAAATACAAGACCGGCGTCGCTTCCTTCATCAAGAAGCCCGCGGTTTCCTGGATCCTGTTGCTGGTGACCGCCGTCCTGCTGGTGTTCTTCATGAACAAGCTCCCCGGCGGCCTCGTCCCTCAGGAAGACCAGGGCGTCTTCTTCGCCGAAGTGCGTGCCCCGGAAGGCAGTACGCTGTACGAGACGCAGGAAATCGTCCGTCGCGTGGAGGAGAAGGTCAAACTCATCCCGGAGATGGAGAATTATGCGGTGGTCAGCGGCTACGGTATGATGGTCGGCCGCTCCGGCAGCAGTTATGCCACCCTCATCATCCGTCTGAAGAACTGGGACGACCGTCCCGGCATGAACCACAATATCATGCTGGTGTACAGCCGTTTCGCCGCTTCCTGCAGCGATATCAAGAATGCGAAGGTCATTCCGTTCCAGATGCCGCAGGTTCCCGGCTACGGCAGCAACAACAGCGTCAACCTGGTGCTGGAGGATATGAACGACCGTCCGATGTCGGAGTTCAATGCCGATGCCAACCGCTTCCTCGCGAAACTGAACGAGCGGCCGGAGATCATGATGGCGATGAGCACCTACTCGGAGCGCTTCCCGAAATATCAGGTCAGTGTCGATGCGCCGCAGTGCGACCGCGCCGGCGTTTCTCCCGCAGCCGTGCTCAAGACCCTGGGCGCCTACTGCGGCGGTTCCTATGTAGGCAACTTCAACCAGTTCGGCAAGGTGTACCGCATCATGGCGAACGCGGCGCCCGAATACCGGCTCGACCCTTCGTCCCTGAACAATATCTTCGTCAAGGTACGCGGCGGCAGGATGGCTCCCATTTCGGAGTTCGTCACGCTGAAGGAGGTGGTGGGTTCGGCTTCGGAGGAACACTTCAACCTGTACCAGAGCATCACCTGCGGCGTCATGCCGGCCAGCGGATACACGGAGGGCGATGCCCACAAGGTCATTGCCGAGGTGTTCAAGGCCGAGATGCCGCGCGGATACGGCTATGAATACGGCGGCATGTCGCGGGAACTGGAGGAGGCCTCCGGCAGCAACGCCACCGCCCTCATCTATGTCATCTGCGCCATCCTGATCTACCTGATCCTCGCGTCGCTCTACAACTCCTGGTTCACCCCTTGGGCCGTGTTGCTTTCCGTGCCTTTCGGCCTCATGGGCTCGTTCGGCATCACCTGGCTGGCCTCGCTGCTGCATCTGCCGGGTATGGAGAACAACATTTACCTGCAGACCGGTGTGATCATGCTTATCGGACTTTTGGCCAAGACGGCCATCCTCATCACCGAGTTCGCTTCCGAGCGCCGTGCCCAGGGAATGAGCATCCCCGAGGCCGCCTTCGCCGCCTGCGAAGAGCGTCTGCGCCCCATCCTGATGACGGTCATCACGATGATTGCGGGTATGATCCCGCTGATCATCTCCGGCGGTGCGGGAGCCAACGGCAACCGCGTGCTCGCCCTCGGCGTTGCGGCCGGTATGCTTGTCGGTACCATCGCCCTGCTCTTTGTCGTTCCCGTCTTCTTTATCGTATTCCAGAAGTTGCACGAGCGCTTCCAAGGCTCCGTGGCTAAAGAGAACACCGAGTTATGAGTTACAAGAATCTAATCCTCGCCGCAGCCGCGCTGCTGATGCTGTCGGGTTGCGGACTGTATAAAAAATATGAGTCCCGGGCTACGGTGCCCGACGATGTCTTCGGCACCTACATCAACGCTGCCGACAGCGGCTCCATGGCGCGTCTGTCCTGGCGCGAGTTCTTTACCGACCCGCAATTGCAGGAACTGATCGATTCCGCGCTGGCGCGCAACACGGACCTCAATTCCGCCCGCATCGCCATTGAAAAGGCTGAAGCGATGCTGAAGGCATCGAAACTGGGCTACCTGCCGTCGCTGTCGTTTGCCCCTTCCGGCACGGTGGCGAGTTTCAACAACAGCGCCGCCGCGTGGACCTACAGCCTGCCTTTGCAGCTGTCGATGGATTTCGATGTCTTCGGTTCCATCACGACGCAGAAGCGCAAGTCCCAGGCCGTGCTCATGCAGGCGAAGATCCGCGAAGAGAATGTCCGGGCCAACCTGATCAGCGCCGTCGCCCAGAAGTATTTCATGCTGCAGGTGCTTGACCGGCAGCTGGAGATCCTGATCCAGACCGACAGCCTCTGGAACACCTCGCTGGAGACGCAGAAGGCGCTCTGGGAGAACGGCCGGACCTATTCCACGGCCGTCAACCAGATGGAGTCGTCCTACCTTAACGTGAAGACGCAGATCGTGGACGTGCACCGCAACATCCGCGGCGTGGAGAATTCCCTCTGTGCCCTGCTTGCCATTCCTCCCCAGCCGCTGAGCCGCAATGCCTGGGGGAGCAGCGAACTGCCGGAATGCATCCAACTGGGCGTTCCCGCCGAGTTGCTGCAATATCGCCCGGATATCCGGATGGCGGACTATGCGATGGCGGAGGCCTTCTATAATACGCAGGCGGCCCGTCAGGCATTCTATCCCAGCATCACCCTTTCCGGGGTCGTCGGCTGGGCCAACAGTGCCGGGGCGGCCATCGTGAACCCCGGCGCGCTGCTGCTCAATGCCGTGCTTTCCCTGATGCAGCCCATTTTCTCGCGGGGCAAACTGATCGCCAACAAGAAAGTGGCCCAGCTCAACGAGAAAGATATGCAGCAGAAGTATGTGCAGACGGTCATCAATGCCGGCAACCAGGTGAACGAGGCCCTGGCCGACTGCCAGGTGGCCCGCGAGAAGCACAATTACTATCACCGCCAGGTGGAGGTGCTGCACGATGCCTATACCGGCACGCACGAGTTGATGGACAGCGGCAAGGCGAGTTACCTCGAGGTGCTCACCGCGCAGGAGACCCTGCTCAATGCCCAGCTCAATGAGGCGATGAATATGTACAAGGGTTCACAGGCGGTCATCGCCCTCTATATCGCCCTCGGCGGCTCCGCGAACTAAGCCCTTAGTTTTTGCGGGAGCGCAGTTCCTCCAGGTAACTGGCGGTGATGACGCCGGAAGGCAGGGCGATAATCGCAATTCCGAACAACGAGGAAACCATACTGACCAGGCGACCGATGTCCGTTACCGGGCAGAGGTCGCCGTATCCTACGGTGGTCAGGGTGACGGTAGCCCAATACAGGGCGTCGAAGAAGTTCCTGAAAGTGACGGCCCCGGTCTCGGGGTTGACGTGCGGCTCCACGTTGAACATGATGAGGGCCGTGAGGAACACGTAGAAGATGGCCAGTCCGAGCACCATCAGCAGAATGCCCTTTTCCTTCTTCACCACGCTGATCAGGACGTCCAGCCTGCTGGAATAGCGCAGGAGTTTGAGCAGCCGCACGATTTTGGTGAGCCGGGTGAAGCGGAGGACCTTGAACCCTTCGGAAAGGACGCTCAGTCCCGGCAGGATGGACAGCAGGTCGATGATGGCCATCGGCGTGAAGGGGTAGAGCACAAAGGACCAGAGACCTTTCTTGAGCTTGAAGTCGGCGGTAATCCAGCGCAGGAAATAATCGAGGATAAAGATCGAAACGGTGATTTTTTCAAACCAGACGAAGACCGGATAATTCTGCGTAAACATCAACGGCAGGATACTGATATTGATGGCAATCAGCATCAGGATGTCGTAGGAGGTGTTGAACGCATTGGGCCTTTGCCCCTTTTCAATGATTTCAAAAATACGGTTTCGCATAACGGGGGCGATTTAAAAATGATAATGGACCGCGAGGGAGCCGGCACTGCGCGACAAGCCGTTCATCGGGCCGCCGAGGGCGGAAGTATGCTGTACGCCGATGTCGAAGTCCAGGCTGCGGCCGCGGCGGGGAAGGGGCAGGGTCCAGCGGACATTCAGCCCTGCGCCGATACGGGAAGCGCTGCGATAATGGAATTCCTCGAACAGCGGAGCCAGCAACTGGGTCTCCGATTCTTCGGTCTCCATCCCGCCAAGGACAGTAATGTCGTCGGGCACGGCGGTCAGGGGCAGGCTGTAGCGTGCCGATGCTTCCAGTTCCAGCCATCCCGCCTTTTTCCCCAGCCCAAAGCGGGCGGAACCGGCCAGATGCGGTTCCAGCAGGCTCAAGCGTTGGGTGAAGAGGATGGGGTATTCGCGGTAATATTGGGTTTCGCTCATCCAGTCGAGCCCGGCTGATACGCTCCAGCGTTCTTTGCCGAAGCGATACAGCCCTCCGGCCCGCATCCGCGAGCGGGAATAGCACTCCGTCAATCCGCCGTAACTGTACCATCGCCGGATGTTGGAATCGGGGTCCAGTTCCTGCCGTTGCAGGCTGCGCAGACCCAGGGTCTGCCCCATTTCCCAGAAGGCGGAGATGCGGTGTGCCCCGGCCTGCAGGCTGAAGTCGTCGCGGTAATCCAGGCACTGCGTATCGCCGTAGTGGAGGTTGTTGTAGCCCGTCTCGGTCTGGGAGCCATAACTGTAGCGGACGTGGAAATCGTTGCCGATGCGCAGCGTCCCGTTCTCGTATTCGAGGCGCAGGTCGGAGAAGACCCCGCTGTTTTCCTTATACCGGCGGTTCTCCGCGCTGGAAAAGCCCGAAGAGGAATACAGCCACAGGCCGTAGAGGCGGAAGAGGTATTTTTCGCTGCTGCCGTCCACCTGCATATACTCCACCTGCTCGGTGTTGCGCAGGTAGCCCAGCGCCAGGCCGGCGCGGAACTTGTCCCCGCACCAGACGACGGAAGGGGCTACGGTCAGATCCATCCGGGTATTCTTGTTGCGCAGGTCCTTGTGTTTGGCGAAAATCGTCGCGCGGTAGCCCGCGTTGATGCCGAAGCGCCACTTTCCTGCGGGAATCGCCAGGGACGCCTCCATATCATAGGTTTCCTGGGAGATGTTGCCCGGGATGGAGTCGCAGAGCATGAACGGGCTTTCGTAGGGATCGATCCAGCCCCGCCAGCGCGAGCGCGTGCCGTAGTCGTAACTGTAATCGAAGCGTCCCTGCAGCATCAGGCCTTTCCTGAGCATCACGCCTTCTGCGCCTACAAGGCCCCTTACGCCCAGTTCCGGATCGTAGATGTTCCGGAAAGCACCGCCCTCCACGCGGCCTTCCGCCCGCACGGTGGCATATTCCCGTCCTCGATAGAGCGGGAACAGGCTGGTCAGCACCAGCAATGCAGTCAAAAGGGAATTAATCATCTTTGAGCCGGGGTGAAGGGGTACAGTCAGTAAGGAAATCTTCTGCGGAATGGTTGGTATCGCGGTAGAAGGCGATGCCGCCTTCTTCGCTCTCGAGCCTGCGCCGGATGCATTTTCCGGAATAGTGCGCCGAGCGCATATAGACGTAGGAGGCGTCGATGCTCACCGGCAGCCGCTTGATGGACTGCGAGGGGGTGTCGGCGCAGTCCACGCCGTCCAGGATCCAGGTTTTGGCGATGTGGCGGTAGCGCGTGCCGGAACTCTCGCCGGGGGCATAGCGCTCCCAGGTCAGGGCGTCGTCCATATACTTCCGGACGCCCATCGCCGGCTTGAAGAGCACGACGGCGGGGGAATGGATGGAAAGGGCCCAGGCGGTGCCCTGTCCGGTCATATACATCACCATCGGCGTAACCCCTGCGGCGATTTCGTGCATCGGCAACTGCGCATCGTAGCAGCCGAAATGCGCCTTGCCGAGCTGCAGGCCGGAGGTGCAGCGCCCGCGATGGTCGACCGCCGCCATCGCCGCGACGACCGCGCTTTCGCCCGGAGCGAGCGGATAGCTGTGTCCGTCGCCCGGGAACATCCAGAACATCTGGAAGACGGGAATGGTGTCCCGGCCCGCCCAGGCGTTGCTGCCCGTGGTGGAGTTGGCGGGGTAGAGGGCGGCGATGCAGAGCGAATCCAGATAGAGCGTCTTCCCGTCCGCACCGGTATTGTTGTAAATCTCCAGGTAGCGGTCTTTGGTGTAGGCCGCGCCGTCCAGGGTGGAACAGCCGTGGTAGTAAATCTCCCGGAAAACCAGTTCTCCGGGGACGGAAACGGTCAGCGGAATGGAGATTCTGGCTTCCCGGACAGTGCCGTCCGGAGCGATGATGCCGTCCCGCGTCAGCAGGAACTCATCCGCACCGCCGGCGGCGGAAGAGCGGGTTTCGCGCAGATAGGCGCTGGCGCTGATGTCGTATTTTCCGGGTTGGAGCTGGAGCTCCGCCCTGCCCGAGGCGTCCGGCTGGACGGTGAAGGAGAAGGGCATCTCCTTGTTCTTGACCTTGATATCCACCTTCGACAGGTCCAACGCCTCCTTTGCGCTGACTTCTACGACCAGCCGCGCGGTCCCTTCCTGGCGCGTCGCCGGGTCGGAGAGGGTATCGTGCAGGCAGGATACGGCTCCCAGGGTGGCCATACAGGCAATGATAGCGGAAAGGAGCCTTTTCATCGCAGCGTGAATTTAATTTCCGCACCGAAGTAGATGGGCGTGTTCTTGTCTGCGGGATAACCCGTGACGGAATTCTTCACCCGCCCCTTCAGGTTCAGGAAGTTGTTGGCGTAGAACGATACGGTGGCCCATTTCATCTCCTTGGTCAGCCGCAGGTTGAGCATACCGTAGGGCGGGTAGCCCTGCGTCAGGTAATAGCCCGCCGTATTCGTGCTCAGGATCAGGTTGCGGTAGGCCGGGTCTCGCTCCATCTTCTGGGTGAAGGGGATGGTCTTGCCCGTCCTGTCCATGATGTACACCGGATTGACGTATTTGGTATGGCTGACATCCTCCAGGGCGGAGGGCCCGCTGACGCGGTTGCCGTGTTCGTTATAGTAATAGGCCTGAGAGAAGCCGTCGTTGAGCGACCTGGCGGTGGTCCTTTCCAGAAAGACCACCTGGGCGGTTAGGGTCACCACCATCGCGATGGACGGAATATGCGTGACGAAGCGGAGGTTGGCGTTGATGCGCTCCTTGATGCTGGCGTTGGAAGTCGTGCTGCTGCCGGCATAGATGCCGACATAAGGGAAACTGCGTCCGTTCTGGCTGCCCCCGTAGAGCCGGGCCGTCAGCCCCGTATTGCGGATATCCATCCATTGCCAGGCCCCGCTGAGGCTGATGCTCGTGTTGATGGCCTTGATGGTGGGGAATTCCAGCGTCAGTTCCACGCCCCGCTTGTGAATGGCCACGCTGTTGGAGGGAACGCTGTATGCGATGAAGGTGGTGTCGCTGATGCAGGGCAGTTCCTTGTAGTCCGGTTGAATGCCGGAAGGCAGGGTCTGCTGCGACGGTGCGCCGTTCTCCCAGGTATAGCCGTAGCGGCGATAGACCATCGGCGCATATTGGGTGCAGAAACCGTAACCGCCTGTCATATTTTCGTCATAGTAGACGATGGAGCCGCTGAGGCTGCCCTGGTCGAATTCGATTCCGGCCTCCCAGTTCGTGCTCTTCTGCAATTGCAGGGCGGGATTGGCGGTTTCCTCCTTCCGGGTAGTCAGGACGCAAAGGCCGTAGTTCGATGCGTCGAAATCGTTGTAGGAGAAGGAGACCATATCCTTCCAGGCGGGTTCGGGGTAGAGGTAGATCATCGACGGCATCTTGCAGGAGATGCCCCAGCCGCCGCGCACGCTCAGGGAACGCCAGCCGGTATTCTTCTCGATGATGTTGTACCGGAGGTTGGTGCGGGGCTCTACCGCCAGGAAATTGCGGGTGTCGATGCCCGCTGCCGCGATGCCGCTCACGCGCGCTCCGGCCTGCAGTTCGATGCTCGAATGCCCGAATTTGAAACGGAGATTGTCTTCGAGGAAAAGCGTTCCGCGGTGGAGCAGGGGGATATCGGCATAACTGCGTTCGCGATAAGCGGCGGCCGAGCCGGGTGAGGGAGGGCACTTGGGGTCGAAAATTTTCCCCTTGCCGCGATTGCCCAGCATCATCCATTCCACGCCGGCGAGCACTTTGTTGGTGAAGGCGCCGTAATGCCCGATCTGCCGGGCCGTCAGTTTGGCCTGGGATTCCACGGGAAGGCCCTTGACCGTGACGTCCGAGTAATACTGGGGCTTCGTAAAGTCTCCGACGGCTTCTCCGCTCTCCATGGCGGTGGTAACCGGCGTGTAGCCTGCGGAGCCCTGGTATTTGCGCTGCCGGGACTGTTGCGCCGAGATGCCGCCGGCCAGCAGGTATTCGATATCGGTGATCCAGGGCTTGGCCAAGGTCCATTTGCCGTTGATGTTCAGCCGGACCCCGGTTTCCCGGGAGGCGTTGAGTTCGTCCAGGAGCAGGTCGGGGTCGGAGCGGTCCTGTGCATCGGAGAAGCCTACGCGCAGACGGGCGTTGAGGCTGACTTTCCCGGCGAATTTCCCGGACCAGCCCGCCTGGAAGTTCAGTCGCTGGTAGGCGGAAGAGGGCGTCCGCACGTCGCTGGCGGCGTTGGCGTAATCGAGGTCGAGGTTCAGGGCGCCGGCCTTGCCGGGGAGGGCAAAGCCCTTACCTGCCGCAACCTGCTTGAGTTGCGGGTCGGTTTTGAGGCGGATGGTCAGCGGCGATGCTCCCGCGCGGGTCTTGACGACCACTGCTCCGGAGGTCAGGTCTCCGTAAGCTGCCGAGGGGATGCCGCGGATGACCTCGACGGATTCGATGTTGTCCGTGGAGACCTGGCGCACGTCCACGCCGAGACCGGCGGTGGCGGCGACATTGCTTTCCCCCTCGTTCATCACCGTCCCGGACGAAAGCATCTGCAGGTTGGCATCATTCGAGAGGGACGCGCCGTCCAGGATGAGCGCCGTTCCGGCGACATTGGCCGCCGTGTTGCCCATGTCGCGGATGGAAAGGGTATTGACGCCCGTCAGTGAGGGGTTGGCGCTCATGCCGCCGGGCAGCAGTTGCATCACGTCTTTCAGGCTGGATGGCTGTACGTGCTCGATGGCCTGGGAAGAAATCTTGGAGGCGGAACTGAGTTCCCCGCCCTCGCGGGCGGTGACGACGACTTCGTCAAGGGTGAGGCTGGATTCGGAGAGCCGGATTTCCAGGCCGGACAGGTCCCGGGTGAGGTGAAGCGTCTGCCGGAAAGTCTCGTAGCCCAGGATGGAGACTTCCAGGGTGTAGTCCCCGGCGGGGATGTCCTTGATGAGGAAGGCTCCGTCTTTGTCCGAGGAACTCCACAGGCTCCGTTCCAGCAGGTGTACGTAGGCCATCTGGACCGGTGCTCCGCCGTTTTTCTCTATGATGCGGCCCTGGAGGGTGAGGCCCGGCGGCGGGGCGGCGAAGGCGATGACGCCTGCCGCCAGCCACAAACCTGTCAGTATGATTCCTCTCAGAAACCGCATTGTCGGCTGTTTAAAAACAGGCTGCTTCAGTTTTCAGACTACGCCCCTCCGGGGCTATCCCTCCCATCGCAAGCGACGGGCCCCTCCCACTTACGTCGCGTGGGTGCCGACGGTCTTCAAACCGAAGCAGCCTATTTTATGAATAAACAGCCGCTTCTGGCCCTTGTTGCTTCGCAACCCTATCCGGGTAAATGTGCCAGAAGCGGCTGCTTATCCAGACGTTTCAATTATTTATCCAGAAGGTGGTCCTTGATGCAGCGGACGGAAGCGCCGCCACGATAGTTGAAGCAGGCTCCTTCACAGGATCCGCCCTTGGTCGCGGCGACCATGATTCCGTAGAACTGGTTGTTGAATTGTCCCTCCTGGCCCGCTTTGGTGCTGGCGACGCCGGTGGAGGAAAGAATATAGGCCATGATATTCAGCACCGTACCCTTGGTCGCAGTGGCAGCGGCGTTGATATATCCGACCGTGTTGTGAATATTAAAGCCGTCGGCGTTGGCAAGGGCGGTCTGTGCCGTGCCTGCATCTGCGTTCCAGTACGGTGCAGTCGTGACGGGGCCGGGATTGCCCTTGAGGTCATAAGGTGAAATGGAGACCCTTCCTACGAGGTAGGCGATTTCGTCCAGCGAAGGGATGTGCCAGCCTTCGGGGCAGATGCCACGCGCTCCCGAGTAGTTGGTGAAATTGTCATTGTTGACCGTCCCGGGGGCGAGTCCGAGCGCGGCTTCGGCGCTGTACAGATAGCCCTTCTTGGCTACGGTATCCGCATTGTCGGTCAGCTGCTTGGTTACGGCGTCAATCGGGAACCACACACCGTTGTCCAGTTTGGTAAGGTCGTTGGAAACTTCCTTCCCCTCCGGAACATAGCGCAGGTTCTGCGTGAACCAGAAGTTGCCGTCCTTCATCTTCTTGACGGGGTAGTCCACGCCGCCCCAGGAGACGCTGGTCAGGCTGTGCTGGGTAACGACGACCGTGGCCATTTTGCTCGGGTCAGGACCGCAGGTGAAGCTGATGATGCCGTCAAGCGGCTCTTCCAGGAGGTTCTCGGGGATCGTGAGGGTGACCACTGCGGAGCCTGCGCCGAAGTCAGGATCTACGATGACATTGACATTGCCGTCAATCTTGGAGGTCCAGGCGGCGTTGCAGTTCAGGCTGATTTCGTATACGCCACCCGCCTGCGGAGCATTGATGAGGGTGGGTTCTACGCTGATTTCATAAGATTTGTTGCAGGAGGCCAGCGTCAGGGCCGCTGCAAAAAGGGCAAATACTTTTTTCATAAGCATATGTTTTGTAACTAATCTGGGCAAAGGTAACGATTTTCTCCCGGAAATGAACCGGTATCCCCATATCTTGGGATGGCGGCTACAATGCCCGTGCGATGACCAGGTCCTCGGGGGTGGTGATTTTGATGTTGTATTTTTCGCCCTCGACGTAGGTCAGGGGAATGCCGGCGGCGAGGGCGACGGCGGCATCGTCGGTAAATGCCGGGCTGAAGGCGGCCTGATAGGCATTGCGCAATTCCTCGGAACGGAAAATCTGCGGGGTCTGTGCGCCGAAAAGTTCGCTCCTGTCCGGAGCGTCCCCCGCAAGGACTTCGAGCGTTCCGTCTTCGCGGCGGTGCAGGCGGTGGAGGGTGTCGGTGACGGGGTAGACGGGGATTACCGCCCGGGCGCCGCCCTTCATCGCCGCCATCATTTCCCTGATCTTTCCCACGGAAAGGAAGGGACGCACACCGTCCTGTACCAGGACAAAAGCGCCGTCCGGGATGACGGAAAGCGCGTTTTTGACGGAATGGAAGCGCGTCAGCCCGCCGGCGACGAGCCGTTGCGGCACATCGAAGGCGCCGCGGCGGCACATTTCCTTCCAGGATTCGAAGCGGTCGGGCGGGAGTACGGTCACTACCTGCAGGCCGGGAAGTGCTTCGAGATAGCGCTCAATCGTCAGTCGCAGAATGGGTTTTCCGCCGATTTTAAGGAATTGTTTGGGCAGGGAGGCCCCCATCCGGGTACCGCTGCCGCCTGCGGTGAAAATTCCGTAAACTTTTCTTTCCATTTCGCAAAATTAATCATTATTTTTGCGAGAAATCCATTTGATACGAAACTATGTCTCTTTTTTCATTTTGGCATCAAGAACTGGCTATCGACCTGGGTACCGCCAACACCGTAATCTACCATAACGGGCAGATTGTGCTGGATGAACCGAGCATCGTGGCCGTCGATAACTCGTCCGGCAAATGCATCGCCATCGGCCAGCGGGCGAAACTGATGCATGAGAAGGTATATCCCGGCATCCGCACCATCCGCCCCTTGCGGGACGGCGTGATCGCGGACTTCAATGCGGCGGAAATGATGATCCGTGGCTTTATCCGTCAGGTCAACAGCAAGCACCGCAGCCTCTTTACGCCCAACCTCAAGATCGTGGTGGGCATCCCCTCCGGCAGTACGGAAGTGGAAATCCGAGCCGTGCGTGACTCTACCGAGCATGCGGGCGGCCGGGATGTGTATATGATCTACGAACCGATGGCTTCGGCCCTGGGTATCGGATTGAATGTCGAAGCCCCGCAGGGCAACATGGTCGTCGATATCGGCGGCGGTACGGCGGAGATTGCCGTTATCTCCCTGGGCGGCATCGTGGTGCAGGAAAGCATCAAGACCGCAGGGGATGAATTTACCGCCGACATCCAGCAGTACATGCGCCAGCAGCATAATATCCGCATCGGTGAAATCACCGCGGAGAAGATCAAGATTGCGGTGGGTGCCGTGCTGCCGGACCTCGACGAGGAACCGGAGCCCTATACCATCAACGGTCCCAACCTGATGACGGCGCATCCGGTCGAAGCGACCATCACGCACCAGGAAATTGCGCACTGCCTGGACCGTTCGATCGCCAAGATCGAGACCTCCATCATGCACGTGCTGGAAAATACGCCGCCCGAACTCTATACCGATATCGTCAGCGAGGGTATTTACCTTTCGGGAGGCGGCGCGTTGCTGCGCGGGCTCGCCAAACGTCTGACGGACAAGATCAACATCCCCTTCCACGTAGCGAACGATCCGCTGCACGCTGTGGGCCGGGGAACGTGCGAGGCACTCAAGAATACAGACCGTTTCTCTTTCCTGATCAGATAGGATGACCCGGGGAAAGGAGACAGGAAACCTGATCCTGACGGCGGCAGTCTTCATTATAATGGAGGTTGCCGCTTTGGTGCTCCTTTCCCGCAGTGCTACGCTACAAAATATCTGGATCAACCGCTTTTCGCACCGGGTGATGGCCATGAACTGGCGGGCGGAAGAGAATATCCGCGGCCATTTCCGGCTCCGGGAACAGAACGAACAGCTGGCCGCCGAGAATTTTGCGCTCCGCGAAGAACTGCGCCGCTATCAGGCGATGGACCGGCTGGAAGAAGAACAGGAGCACTTGGCGGCAACGAAGGGGCGTTTCACCTACATTCCGGCGACCGTCGTGAAGATGAGCCGGAACAACCTGCATAACTACATCATCCTGAACAAGGGTTCGGAGGACGGGGTACGTCCTTATTCCGGCATCATTTCCGAGCAGGGGGTGGTGGGTGTCGTCCAGGCGGTCGGGAAACGCTATTCCTACGGCCTTACCCTGATGAACAGTTTCCTGAGCGTGAGCGCCCGTATCGGCAGGAACGGCCTGGTGGCCCCCCTGGTCTGGGATGGCGTAAGCACGCATCGGGCTTATCTCAAAGGCATTCCTCCGCACGTGGAGATCCCTGAAGGGGAGACGGTCTATACCAGCGGCTTTTCCTTCGTGTTCCCGCCGGACATCCCCATCGCCGTCACGCAGGGCGTGTCCCGCGAGGACGGCGCCACCAACAGCATTGCGGTGAGACTGCTGCAGGATTTCTCCTCCCTGCGCTATGTAACCATCGCCCAGAATCCTTCCCGGGCCCAGATCGCCGAACTGGAGCAGCGGCAGGAAAAGGAGGAAGAGTCATGAGTGATACCGCTTACTTCCTGCGCCTGGCACTGCTGCTGGTGCTTCAGATCCTGCTGCTGAACCTGTTCAATTTTTCGCAGTACCTGACGATTTTTTTTCTGCCCGCGGCCATCCTTTGCGTTCCGGTGCGCCGAGGCGGCATCTATGCGCTGGCTGTGGCCTTCATCGCCGGCTTTCTGACCGATTTCTTCGCCGACGGGATGCTGGGACTGGTGACTTGTGCGCTCCTGCCCGTGGGTTATGCCCGGACCTGGATCCTGCGCTGGATTTTCGGCCCTGATTTCTTCGAGCGTGGCGAGGACCTTTCCTATCGGCGCCTGGGATTCTGGCCCGTGCTGCTGGCCCTTGTCCTTGCGACCCTGCTCTTTATGCTCATCTATGTCTGGGCGGACGGAGCGGGGACCCGGCCTTTCTGGTTCAATCTGGTGCGCGTGCTGCTCTCGACCCTGGTCAGTACCGCCCTTTCCCTCTTTACGGTCTCCCTGTTTACCCCCGAAAGGCAGTAGACCATGATCCTGGACCGTAAAAACAAACTGCTCATCGCCCTGGCGCTGCTCGTCGCCGTGATGCTGGGACGCATCTTCCATATCCAGGTCATGGACGGGCGCTATAAGAGCGATTCCGTGCGCAATGCGATGGTACGCCAGTATGTCGCGCCGCCCCGGGGCATCATCTATGACCGAAACGGGGCCATCCTCGTCGGCAACAGGATGAGTTACGACCTTCTGGTTACCCCCCGGGAAGTGTCCCGCTTCGATACGGCCGCCCTGGCGGAGGTGGTGGACACTTCCGTCGCCTTCATCAAGGAGCGGATGCAATACTACGCCGCCAACGCGCGCCGCATCGGCTGGCAGACCCTGCCGTTCATCAAGCAGCTGGACGAAATCTCCTGTCAGCGCTTCGTGGAGGAACAATACCGCTTCCCGGGCTTCAAAATCGAGACGCGCACCATCCGGGACTATCCTTTCAATGCCGGCGGAAACCTGCTGGGCTATATCTCCGAAGTCAGTCCGGAATATATGGAAAGGCACCCCGGAGAATACCGTCCGGGCGATTATTACGGGAAAACCGGCCTCGAGGCTGCGCGGGAAAAGGACCTGCGCGGGGAGAAGGGCTACCATATCTACCTGCGGGATGCGCGCAACCGCGTCCAGACCGCCTACAATGACGGGAAGGACGATAAACTGGCGGTGCCCGGCAAGGATGTCATCACCACCATCGATGCGCATCTCCAGCAGTACGGACAGCAACTGATGCAGGGGAAGAAGGGCAGCGTCGTGGCCATAGAGCCTGAAACCGGTGAAATCCTGGCGATGGTTTCCAGTCCCTGTATCGATGTGAGCGTGCTTTCCGACGTGGGGAAGCACTATCCGGAAATCGCCCGCAATCCCGGCAAACCGATGTTCAACCGTACGGTGATGGCCTCCTATCCGCCCGGCTCGGTCTTCAAGATCGTCAACGGGCTGATCGGATTGCAGGAAGGGGTGCTTCGCCCCAACTATCACTATGCCTGCTACAAAGGCTATCAATACTCCTCCGGCCATACCCTGGGCTGCCACAACCATCCCTCTCCCATCGACCTGAACGAGGCCATCATGATGTCCTGCAACGCCTATTTCTGCCACGTCCTGAAGAATGTGCTGGAGAATCCGCGCTACGACTCGATATCCACGGCTTTCAGCGCCTGGCGGCAGTATGTGATGAGTTTCGGCTTCGGTCAGAAACTGGGCAGCGATTTTCCTGCCGAACTCGGGGGCAACATCCCTTCGGCAAACTTCTACAACCGCCGTTACGGCCGGAACCACTGGCGTTTCCCGACCATCGTCTCGCTGTCCATCGGGCAGGGAGAAATCGGAGCTACGCCCTTGCAGATCGCCAATCTTGCAGCGATTCTCGCCAACCGCGGCTGGTATCGCATCCCGCATATCGTCAAGGATTCCGAAAGCATTTCCATCGATCCGAAGTATCACGAAAAGCATTATACGCTCGTGGATACCCTGCAGTTCGTGAAAGTGATTCCGGGGATGTGGCGGGCGGTCAATGCCGGTTACGGGACGGGGGCGACCGCCGTCTCCGGCGCCGTTCCGGGCCTGGACATCTGCGGCAAGACGGGGACCGCGCAGAATCCCCACGGAGAAGACCATTCCGTCTTCATCTGCTTTGCGCCCCGTGACCATCCGAAGATTGCCATCGCCGCCTATGTGGAAAATGCCGGCTCGGGGGCGTCCTGGGCCTGCCCGATTGCGACGCTGATGGTGGAGAAATACCTGACCGGGACCATCCGGCATGAACACCGGGACCGCGAGCAGCGGATCCTGAAGACCAAATTTTACCGATAAGCGATGACGACGACCCTGGACAGAGGACTGAGAAAGACCGTGGACTGGTCACTGGTGGTGAGCTGGCTGCTGCTCGTGCTCATCGGCTGGGTGAACATTTATGCTTCCATCCAGTCGTCGGAGCCTTCTTCCATGTTCGACCTGCATTACCGTTGCGGAATGCAGTTTTTGTGGTTCCTCGTCGCCCTGGCGATGGGCATGGTCGTGCTCTTTGCCGTGAACCCGCGGCTCTGGGAAGTGATTTCGTCGCCCGCTTATCTGGTGGTGCTGGTGCTGCTGGTGGCGGTGA
This sequence comes from Bacteroidales bacterium, assembly GCA_016282145.1. Classification (GTDB taxonomy): domain Bacteria; phylum Bacteroidota; class Bacteroidia; order Bacteroidales; family UBA932; genus Cryptobacteroides. Next base: position 22,308 of record JAEEJZ010000049.1, read on the forward strand.
TTTTCCTGGGGGCCGAGCATAAGGGCTCCCATTCCTGGTTTACCGTCGGCTCGGTGAGTTTCCAGCCGGCAGAAATCTCGAAGATCACCACTTCGCTCTTTCTGGCGATGATGATGAGCCAGGCCGGGTTCCGGCTTTCCGCACGCGGAAACCTGCTGCGCGCCTTCCTGCTCATCGGCCTTCCTGCGCTGATTATCGTGTTGGAAAGGGAGACCGGCAGTGCCCTTGTCTATGCCGGCTTCCTCCTCGCTTTGTATCGTGAGGGAATGTCCGGCTGGTACCTATTTTTTATAGGGATGGCCATCGTGCTCTTTGTGCTGACGCTCGCCACCCCCGCCTGGGTGCCCTTTGCGTTCATCGGCCTGGTCCTGGCGCTCTTCCTGCTTTTCCACGTCCGTCCCATCCGCCATATGCGGCTGCGCCGCCGCTACCTGACGCGCGCGCTGCTTTCCGCCGTCGCCGGCGTGCTGCTGGTCTTTTCGACGAATTTCGTGTTCCGGTACCTGCTCCGCGATTATCAGCGCAACCGCATCGAAGTGGTGCTCGGACTCAAAGACGATCCTGCCGGTGCGGGCTACAATGTGCGCCAGTCGATGATTGCCATCGGCTCCGGCGGGCTCTTCGGCAAGGGATTTCTGCACGGGACGCAGACCGCTTACGGCTTCGTGCCGGAGCAGACGACGGATTTTATCTTCTGCACGGTGGGGGAGGAATGGGGCTTCTTCGGCTGTCTGGTGGTGCTCTTGCTCTATGCTTACCTCATCGGCCGCATCATCGTGGATGCGGATGCGAGCCGCGAGGCTTTTACGCGTATTTACGGCTATTGTGTGGCGGGCCTGCTGTCGATGCACCTGCTCATTAACGTGGGGATGACCATCGGCCTTGTCCCCGTAATCGGAATTACCCTTCCGTTAATGAGTTACGGAGGCTCTTCGCTACTGGCTTTCACGCTGCTGATCTTTATTTTCATCGCCCTTCACAGACAGGAGAATAAATATTTCTAAGGCGCTTGAAAATCTCTGATTTTAGCAGTACATTTGTGCCGTAAAACGAGTGAAAAAACTGTTCAACCCTATAAACGTTTTATGAAAAAATTCTTCAAGTTCCTGTTGTCGTGCGTAACGGCAGCAGTATTTGCCGTGTCCGCCTATGCGCAGGTCACGACATCCGCGCTTTCCGGTAAGGTGGCGGACGAGAAGGGCGAACCCCTCGTGGGAGCGACCGTAATCGCCGTGCACACCCCTTCCGGTTCCCAGTATTACGGGGTGGCCAACGAGGAAGGCCGTTACAACATTCAGGGTTTGCGCCCCGGCGGCCCGTATGAAGTCAGCTTCTCCCTGATTGGCAACCAGACCATGCTGGTGAAGGACCTGGTCCTGCTTTTGGGTGAAACGACCCAGCAGGATGCCGTCCTGGCAACCGCTACCGAGAAACTGAATGAAGTGGTGGTCGTCGCTTCTTCCACCAAGTTCTCCGCAGAGAAGACCGGTGCGGCTACCAACATCAGCAACCGCGAGATGATGAGCCTGCCTACGGTCAGCCGCAGCATTACCGACGTGACCCGTCTTTCTCCCTACGGAGGAAACGGTATGAGCTTCGCAGGAACCGACGGCCGTACCGCCAATTTCACGGTGGACGGTGCAAACTTCAACAATAACTTCGGTCTTTCTTCCAACCTGCCCGGTGGCGGCAACCCTATCTCCATTGACGCCATTGATGAACTCCAGGTGGTCATTTCCCCCTACGATGTACGCCAGAGCAACTTCAAGGGCGGCGGCGTTAATGCCATCACCAAGTCCGGTACCAACACCTTCAAGGGATCGGCCTATGTTTACCATCGCAACGAAAATATGCGCGGCAACACCGTAGCGGGTACCGAGATTTCAGGAGCCCGTGATACGGACCGCAATACGACATATGGTTTCACTCTCGGCGGCCCCATCATCAAGAACAAGCTCTTCTTCTTTGTCAATTTCGAATATTCGAAGTCCCCGTCCGTGGCGGTTCGCTGGAGGGGCTCGAAAGACGGTATCGGCGATGAAGCCCGCAGCCTTTCCTACTGTTCCCTGGACGACCTTGCTAGGGTGCAGGACTTCGTGAAAGAGACATATAGATATGACACAGGCTCCTACACGAGTTTCCCCGCTGACGAGAGCAATATGAAGGCGCTTGCCCGCATCGACTGGAACATCAGTGACAAGCATCATCTTGCCCTGCGTTACAACTATACCAATAACCTGGTCTGGAATGGTCCTAACGCTTCTTCCATGGATGGCGGTACCCGTTCTCCGTATGCACGTACTTCGCTCTACTCCATGAGTTTTGCGAATTCGATGTACTCGATGAACAATCTGGTACATTCCGCTTCCGTCGATCTCAACAGCCGGCTCAGTGACAAGGTGTCCAATCAGTTCCTGGCTACCTTCTCCATGCTTAACGACGTGCGCGGCTCCAATTCCAAGGATTTCCCCTTCATTGACATTCAGGACGGTACAGGAAACAATGTGCAGTATATGTCGCTCGGTTATGAACTCTTTACCTGGAACAACGCCGTGCACAATACCGTGGCCAATATTAAGGACGACGTTACCCTGTCCCTTGGCAACCATAAAGTCCTTGCCGGATTGAGCTATGAATATCAGATGGCAGACAACCAGTACATGCGTAACGGCACCGGTTATTACCGTTATGGCAGCGTGGATGATTTCATCAGCGGTGCTACTCCGGAAGTGGTCGCCCTGACGTATGGCTATGACGGGGAATTTGCCCCCGCCGCCAGGGTGCAGACCCATAAGGCCGGTCTATACGTGCAGGATGAATGGGCGGTATCCAACCGTTTCAAACTCATCGCCGGTATCCGCCTCGACGGTCTGTTCTTCGATAACGGTGACTTGATGACCAATGCGGCTATCCAGGCGCTCAACTATTATCCACAGACTTACGGCTATTCTCTTCAGCATATCGATACGGGACTGTGGCCCCAGGCGGCCATTACGGTGTCTCCGCGTATTGGTTTCACTTGGGATGTCCTGGGAGACAAGAGCCTTAAGGTTCGCGGAGGCACCGGACTCTTTGCCGGTCGTATTCCCCTGGTGTTCTTCACCAATATGCCGACGAACAGTGGTATGGTGCAGTCCAAGCTCTCTCTCGGCCCCTCGACCAAATACGATTATCTGCCGGATGCCGTCAAGGCCAAATATGCGGATATGAGTGAGGTGATGGCTGAGTTCAAGGGTGGTGTCCTGACCCGCGAGGCATTGCAGGAAAAACTGATTGGAATGGGATTCCCCTCTAAGATTAGTCCGGAAGACGGAACTGTCCCTACCGGCAGTGTCAATGCCGTAGACCCTAAATTTAAAATGCCTCAGGAATGGAAGACCTCTCTTGCCGTGGACTATAGCTTCCCGACGTCTTTCCCGTTCTCCATCAGTGCTGAAGGCATCTTCAACAAGACAGTGAACGATGTGACCATGTCTGATTGGAGCATCAGGCCCGTTGAGAGCTTTGCGGCGTTCAACGGTGCCGACAATCGCCCCGTCTACCCTACGAACTTCCGCAACAACATCAAGACCTTCGTGCTGAGCAATACCAATCTGGGTTACGGCTGGTCCGCCAACGTGTCTGCCAAGATGCAGCCGATTCCCGAACTCAACTTCTATGCAGCCTATTCGCACGTAGAACGTTACGAGGTTACCGGTATGCCCGGCTCTGACGCGGAGTCTGCCTTTACCTATGTCCCTTCCGTCAAGGGCCCGAACAACATTGCACTCCACAGTTCGCAGTATGTCACCCCTGACCGTATCATCGCATCCGGTACCTACAACGACAAGTGCGGCAACCACTTCAGCCTCGTTTATGAGGCCTGGAGGGGTGGATATAACTACTCTTATATGCTGACTAACGACATGAACGGTGACGGCTACCAATATGACGCCCTTTACATCCCTACAGATGAGCAGGTGGCCAACAACGAATTCCGTTTCGTCTCCGAAGCCGACCGTGACAGCTTCATGGCGTATGTCCACAAGGATGAGTATCTGAGCAAGCACCAGGGACAGTACGCTGAGGCGTATGCAGTTTTCTCCCCTTGGGTACACCGCCTTGACTTCTCCTATAAGCACGACTTCAAATTCAAGATTGGCAATTCGGTCAACATTATCCAGCTCAGCGCAGACTTGAAAAATATCCTGAATCTCTTCAATAACAGCTGGGGGGTTTCCCAGTCGATGAACTCCAAACTCAACGACGGCCGCATCCTTGAATACAAGGGTGCCGACGCAGACGGCTATGCCACTTTTGCTGTTCCCAAGGACAAGGAAGGCAAAGCCATCATTAACGGCAGCACCCAGACCTGGGCACCTGTTCATACTATAGGCCAGTGCTGGTATGCTTCCGTCGGTATTAAATATATGTTTAACTAACAGAAGGACAGCCAATATGAAACTCAATAAATTATTTATCGCACTGGCGGCGGGTCTGTTTGCATTCGTCGCTTGCGAAAAAGAAGGCGCCACTTCTCTCGATGTTATCCAGCTGGACAAAACCTATCTGTCCATCCCCGCTGAAGGTGGCGATGCCGTCTTGACCATCAACGCCAAGGAATCCTGGGCATTTGCCAAGGATGTCGTTATCGGGAAAGATGATAACAAAAAGGATATTTGTGACTTCCTCCCTGGCTGGCTTACCGCTTCAACACTTTCCGGAGAGGCCGGTGAGACCAAGGTCACTTTCCATGCCGACGCCATTGACGGTGGACGCGAACAGGAACTCCATATCCTTGTTGGTGAAGGAGAGAACCAGAAGATTCAATTCCTCGTTATCCGTCAGGGGGATCTTGCCCCGGTAAAGGCCACCTGTGCCGAGGTTATCGCTGGTGCCGACGGCAAGTCTTTCACGGTTACGGGTATCGTCACCAATATTGAAAATACCCTTTATGGCAACTGGTGGCTGGAGGATGAAACCGGGAAGATTTATATCTACGGTACACTCGACAAGGAAGGAAAAACGAAAAATTTCTCTTCCCTCGGTATTGAGAACGGTGACAAGATTACTGTTCAGGGACCCAAAACCACGTACGGTGACAAGATCGAGTTGGTTGATGTAACCGTGATTGAATTGGTGAAATCCCTTGTTAAGATTGACTTGGAACAGGTCGAGATGCCTAAAGAAGGTGGAGAATTCACAGTGAAGGCCGCTTATAAGGGCAATGGTGTTTACGTTAATCCGGACGTAGACTGGATTGCATTGTCTTCCATGTCTTACATCAATGGCATCCCTACGAAGCTGGAACCCAACCCTGCAGATACTGCCGTGATTTCTTTCCATGTCCTTTCCAACGAAGCGGTTATCCCCCGCAGCGGCATTGTCGAATTCTCTTCTTCAACCATCGATGAAGACAAAAAAGTGATATCCAGCAGCATGGAGGTTGTTGTCAAGCAAGGCGCCAATGCTCCCGACCTGATGACGATTGCCGATGGTATCAAGGCTGGTTATGCCCACGTGAAGGGCCGTATCATGGCCATCTGTAACAGCGGATATATCCTTGCCGACGAGACCGGCGCTTTCCTTGCCTATTATGGCGCGAAGTTCCAGGCTGCCAATTATAAGATCGGCGACGAAATCGAGATTATCGATGAATTTACCCACTACAACTTCGGTCTTCAGATGAGTTGCGATAAAAAAGATGGTTTTATCCTGGAGCAGAAACTTTCCGAAGGTTCCGGAACGGTTACGTACCCTACGCCCAGGGTAATGGATAAAGACGCTCTGGCGGCCTATGTCGCTTTCGTCAAGGATAAAACTTCCAGTGTAGCGAATTGCATAACCACGGAGTATATCCAGTTGACGGGTACGCCTAAGAAGAGCGGGAATTATACCAACATCTACCTTGACGGTTATACGGATGCGGATTTCTCCGCTTATCAGCTCCCTGCGAGTTTTGACCTGGCTTCCATGCTCGACAAGAAAGTGACCATTCGCGGTTATGCCCAGTCAGTTTCCAGCAAAAAGCACTTGAACATCGTCTTCACAGAGATGATTGAAGGCGAAGCGGAAGTCCCGGCTATTGAATATACGGATCTGTCCACCATCAATGCACTGCCGAAGAATTCGGAATTCTCCCTGACAGCCGTCGTTGCGGCGGTCAAGTCCGATGCGGCTATCGTTACGGACGGAAAGGCCTGCTTCTACCTCTACAAGCCGGCCACTGCGGTGGAGGTCGGTGATATCGTTACCGCGTCGGGAAAAATCAGCATCTACAACGGGCTGATTGAATCCGCTCAGGCTCCCACGGTGACTGTAGTCGAGAAGGGCGCTGAGGTAATTCTGCCGGAACCTCAGGACATCACTTCGACCTTTGACGCTTTCCTTGCGAGTGATAAACCTGCCACCTATTTCTGTGCGACGGGCCAGTATGTGGTGGACGGTACTTACACCAATCTTGTAGTAGAGGGCGCGGCCAAGAAAGGCAGCTTGAGAGATGGCAAACTGGATGCCTCTTTCGACGGCAAGAATGTCAAAGTGACCGGTTTCTTTACCGGAAGTGACAAGAATCGGAGTTTCATCTATACGTACGTAACTGACATCGAGGCCCTCTGATTTCACATTTTGACCTGAAATGAAGAATGCCAGGGCCCCCGGGACCCTGGCATTTCATTTTATTGCCTGAAAATGCAAAAGGCAGGGCCCTTTACAGAATCTTCTTGTAGAGTTCGACGATCTGTGCTTCGGTGACCTCGCGCGGGTTGCCGGGCGTGCAGACATCGGCGATGGCCTGCTTCGCAAGGGCGGGGATGTCTTTTTCGTAGATGCCGAGTTCCGAAAGATGCTGCGGGATGCCTACGCGCACCGCAAGGGCGCGGACGGCTTCGACGGCGGCGTGGGCGGCCTGTTCGGCGCTCATTCCCTCGGTATTCACGCCCATCGTGCGGGCGATGACCCCGAATTTCTCAATCCTGCAGGGCAGGTTGAATTCCATGATGGTCGGCAGCAGGATGGCGTTGGCTACGCCGTGGGGGATGTCGTGCAGGGCTCCCATCGGATGGGCCATGCCGTGCACCAGACCCAGACCCACGTTCGAGAAAGCCTGTGCCGCAATGTACTGGGCCAGCGCCATGCCTTCGCGTCCTTTGGGGTTCGTGGGCTCATCGACGGCCGTAGGAAGATTCTCGGCAATCATCTTGATGGCCTGCAGTTCGTACATGTCGGACATGACCCAGGCGCCCTTGGTGATGTAGCCCTCGATGGCGTGCGTCAGCGCATCCATGCCGGTCGCGGCGGTCAGGCCCTTGGGCAGGGAGTACATCAGTTCGGGATCCACGATGGCGACCGCGGGAATGTCGTTGGGGTCGACGCAGACCATTTTGGCCTGGCGCTTTTCATCGATGATGACATAGTTGATGGTGACTTCGGCACCCGTTCCGGCCGTGGTGGGCAGCGCGATGATGGGGACGGATTTGTGCTTGGTCGGCGCGCAGCCCTCGAGGCTCACGATATCGGAGAATTCCGGGTTGTTCGCGACGATGCCGATGCCCTTCGCCGTATCCATCGACGAGCCGCCGCCGATGGCGATCAGGCAGTCCGCGCCGGAGGCCTTGAAGGCAGCGATTCCCTCCTTGACGTTGGTGACGGTGGGATTCGGCTTGATTTCGCTGTAAATCTCGTAGGGGAAGCCCGCGCCGTCCAGGACATCCGTGACGAGCTTGGTCGTTCCTACCTTGATCAGACCCTTGTCGGAGCAGACAAGGGCTTTATGAAGTCCCATGCGGGAAAGCACGTCGGGCAGCTCTTTGCGGGCCCCCGGACCGAAGTACGAAACTTCGTTCAAAATGAATCGGTTTACCATAGTACACAAAGGTATGAAAAATCCGCAAAAAAATTTGTGGATTAAAAAAAAGTGTTTACCTTTGCATCCCCTTTGAAACGAGGGCTAGTTCATTGACAATATTGAAAGACAAGTACAAGCAAGCAAAATCAACGAGAACGTCAGTTTCAAGCTAAAGTATAAAAATATACAAAGAAGAGTTTGATCCTGGCTCAGGATGAACGCTAGCGGCAGGCTTAACACATGCAAGTCGAGGGGCAGCGGGGAGTAGCAATACTCTGCCGGCGACCGGCGGAAGGGTGCGTAACGCGTGAGCAACCTGCCCGTAACCGGGAC
>JAEEJZ010000007.1 GCA_016282145.1 Bacteroidales bacterium
AAGGGCAATGTAGCCGACTACACTTCCCTTCCCGCTGCGGCGGACTTTGACCTCACACTGACCAATTATGCGGGCGCCGTAGCCTGGAGCGGGAAATTCTCCGACTGGGACCCCAGCGCCAAATTCTCCGCCGGAGAATATGAGATCAAGGCCGTTTACGGCAATTCCGAGGAGGAAGGCCCTGCCAAGCCCTGCTTCGAAGGGCTCAAGGAGTTCGTGGTCATCGCCTACGAGAGCGTCAATGTCAATGTGGAGCCCAAGCTTTCCAACTGCATCATCAAGGTAACGACCGGCGACTATTTCAAGCAGGTGTTCTCCTCGAGCAGTTTCAACGTCACGACGGGTCTGGGCAACAAATTCCCCCTTACGGTCGACAGCGGGCTGTTCATCGACGCCTTCAAATTCACCCTCGAGGGGAACTTTACCACGACCGGCGGCAAGAACGTGCTCTTCAGCAAGGAGTTCACGGGCCTGGAGAGCGCCACGCTCTACACGCTCAAGATCGAGGTGAGCAACGTGGAAGGCACTTCCTTCGAGATCCAGTTTAACGACGAGACACAAACCATCAGCATAGAGGAGGAACTGAACTGATGAAAAGCTTACGACTTATTTTGGCAGCCGCGGCACTCGTATGCGCCGTTTCCTGCAACGAAGATTTCCGGCGTCACGAAGAAATAACCACCGGAATCCTTTCCTTCGCGAATTTCACGATTCACAGCGGTCTGGATGTCGAGGTCGTCTCCAAGAGCACGACCGAAGCCTCCGGCGACTATATTATCAATGTCTATGACGCGGATGCCGAACTCGTGCGCAGCGTCACCTATGCCGAAGTAAAGCAGAGCGGATACGGCATCGAACTGTCCGCAGGCAATTACAGCCTTGAGGTGCTGTCCGGCACCCTGCAGATTTGCGCCTTCGATGCACCGGTCTATGGCGCCACGACGGATTTCAGCATCGTCGCGGGCGAAAAGACGGAACTGGGCGACATCACCTGTAAGATCCTCCAGTGCGCCGCGACCGTCGATTATGACGACGCGCTCAAGGAAATCATGACCGGTGACGGCAAGGCCTCGGTCGAAGTCACAAGCGGCTATCCCCTGGCCTACAACCTCCTGTACAACGGCGGCAACATCATCCGCGAAGAGCGCATCGGCTATTTCTCCCTGGAAAGCGGAGCGACCACGATGGTGGTTACCTTCAGTGGGAAGGTGAACGGCAGTACGCAGAAGATGACCAAGGTCATCAGCGGCATCAAGGCCGGCGAGCTGCGACAGATCCGCTTCATCAAGAAAGTCAACGCCGAAGGTGACGCGACCATCGACATTACCGTCAACGGTTATGTTGAAGACGCCGACCTGCTGGCCTATATCGCTGCACCCCAGCTCGACATCATCGGCGAAGATCCCGAAGCCCCCAAGGGCGACGGCGACATCCGCCTGCTCTTCGAGCCGGACTGCACGATGTTCGATGACCTCTCCAACATCGTCGTTCCCACGCTGGAGCAGGGCGCCATGGACCTGCGCCTGATCATTATGGCGCCGGGCGGCATCAAGAAACTCGGTGTCGTCATCGAGTCTACCAACTCCGCCTTCCTCGGCGCCGTCCAGGCGGCGGGCGGCCCGGAACTGGACCTCGTGAATCCCTCCGCGGAATCCGAAGTCATCTTCCAAGTGGTCCCCTTCCCGCACGGGTCGGACCTGCTGGGCGCAACGGAAGTGCACCTGGACCTGAGTGCCGCACAGGCACCCATCCTCGGTTTTGCCGGTTCCCATACCTTTACCATGAAAGTTACGGATAACAACAACTGCCGCAACGAGGTAGCTGTCACAATGATTGTACAATAATGAAAAAGTTTGCTATCATCCTCTTTGCAGCGGCGCTGGCAGCGTCCTGCAAGACCGTGGAAACGGAGCCGGGCTTTCTGTACGTCGGCGTGAACCTCGAAGGCAGTTCGAAAGCGGCGATGAATGAGACTCAGTTGCTTTCATCGGCCATGGTGCGGATTTATTATGCCGATTTCTCCGGTATGGTCAAAGAATACCGCTATGGCGAAATGCCCGAGAAAATCTATCTTCCCGCGAACAGCTACCGTGTAGATGTCGTTGCTGGCGAAGCGGCCAAGGAGAATCCCCGCAGGGCCAACTTCGAGCAGATCAGCTACAAGGGCTCGGAGAGTTTCGATATCAACGGCGGCTCTGACACGCACGTTGTCGTGGAAGCGGGCGTCAGCAGCGCCGTGACGAAGGTCGTCTTCAAGAATAACGTTCCCGCCAACCTCAAGGCGGGCTATACCCTGACCATCGGCACCGATGCCCAGAACAGCCTCGTCTATAACGCGGAGAATGCCGGGACGCCCGGTTTCTTCCTCGTCAGCGACCTGGACGAGCCGTCCTTCTCCTGGCGTTTCGAGGGCGAGAAGGCCAAGACCGGCGTTCCCGTGGTCAAGGAAGGCGTCATCTCCGGCATTGAGCCCGGCAAAGCCTACGAACTGACCATCAAGTACACCGTCCGCGAGGGCGACGTGGACTTCAATATCTACGTGGATACGGAGCTCAAGCCCATCGACGACATCATCATCTTCGAACCGGTCTCCACCGGACTTGTCGCTTCCGCCGACTATGAAATCTGGGCGGGACACGCCACCGTGCACGCGGATGTGGACGAAGGTGAGTTCGACGATCCTTCCACCATTTTCTTCGAGTACAGTACCGACGGGACCAACTGGCAGAGCAAAGCGGCCAACCGGGTATCCGAAGGCACCTACGATGCCGTCATCACAGGACTCACCCCTTCCACCACCTACAGTTACCGTCTGGTAGCCGGCGGTGCGGTGCAGGGCGACCCGATGGAGTTCACCACCGAAGACGCTCCGGCCGTGCCCAACGGCAGTTTCGAAGAGACATCGACCTCCGCCAGCGGGGCCTACTCGGAGTTCTATAACGCCAGCGCCAGCGATCCGAACTGCCGCAATCCCTGGTGGGGTTCCGGTAACGGTGCTACGGGCGTAAGCGGTTCTGCGGACATGGGTTACGTGATTACCGTCGTAGATACCTCCGAGAAGATCGACGGCAAGCAGTCCGCCCGTCTCCAGTCCACCTGGGCCGTGGTGAAGTTTGCTGCAGGTAACCTCTTTACGGGTTCCTTCGGCGGCCTTGTCGGCACCACCGGCGGTATCGTCAACTTCGGACGTCCGTTCACCGCCCGCCCGACGGCGCTCCGCCTCTGGATGAAATATTCCACCGGAAAGATCAACCGCATAGGTTCCCAGCCTGCCGGAGAAACCGTGACGAAGGACGACTATGACCGTGCCCGCGTGCAGATCGCACTCGGTGTCTGGACGCCGAAGAACTACGGCGGTACCAAGGACTCCCCCGTCCAGGTGAATACGACCAATACGAATACTTTCGTGAACTACAACACGGATCCCGCCACGCTTGCCTACGGTGAACTGGTGCTGACCGGAAACGCGAACAATTCGCACAATGTCTGGAAGCAGTACACGATTCCCATCGACTGGAAGGACGTGATCACGAAACCGCAGTATATCATCATTTCCTGCGCTTCTTCGATGTTCGGCGACTACTTTACGGGTTGCGACAGTGCGAAGCTCTGGATGGACAAAGTTGAATTCCTGTATGAATAGGCCCTGCCTTTCCTTACTGTATTTGCTTCTTTTCTTAGCAGGCGGTACGGCCTGGGCACAAAGGCCCGTGTACGACCGCGGCTATGACGAGAGCAAACCCCTGGCGGTCATCGCCCCGAAGGGCAGTTGGATGTTCGGCGGCAGCCTGGGCGTAAGTTCGTCCGCACAGGACAATTACAAGTTCATGGTGGTGACGGGCATTACCTCCAAGTCCCACGCTATCAATGTCAGCCCGCAGGTCTGCTGGATGTTCGCGGACAACATGGGTATCGGCATCCGCGGCAAGTATTCGCGCGGTTATCTCGGGCTGGACAGCGCTTCAGCCGGATTCGGCGACATCACGATGGATGTCAAGAACTATACCTACCTTCGGCAGAAATACCTTGGCGCCGCTTTTTTCCGCTACTACCGTCCCCTTACGCGCAACGGCCGCTTCTCTGCGTTCGCCGATGCGGAAGTGGCCGTCGGCGGCAGCCAGACGAAGGTGCAGGATGCCCGCAGCGAAGATGTGCGCGGCAGTTTCGATACCGGCTTCAGCGCCACCATCGGCGTCAATACCGGTGTGATGGCCTTCATCACGAAGCACCTGGCCATGGATTTGCGCGTAGGACTGCTGGAATTCGGTTACACCCGCTCCGACCAGGTGCACAACCAGGTCCAGGGTGGCGGAAGCAGTGGAATGGCCGCGAATTTCATGGTGGACTTCCTCTCGCTTTCCGTAGGACTTTCGTATTACATCAATAACGGCCGGCGATGAAAAAGATCCTTACCCTCAGCCTTTTGCTGCTGACCTTCACGGTACTTCGTGCCGCCAATGCGGACAGTACCGCCACGCGCAAGCCGTTCATGCAGAAAAACAGCCTGGGACTCGGCGTCCAGGGGGTATATTTCAATATGAACTCCTCGGACAGCCAGGCATTCCAGTTGCTGACCGGAATCAGCGGAAAAGTCAGTTTCATGCGCATCGCCCCGTCCTTTTCCTGGTGCTATCACCGCAATCAGATGCTGGGCATCCGCTTTTCCTATACCTGGGCCGAACTGCAGGTGCAGAATGCATCCGTCAATCTGCCGATGGAAGGACTGGATCTGAACATCAGCGATGTCGGCGGCGTACTGAACCGCTTCGGCGGAGCGCTTTTCCACCGCAGTTACTTCGGCATCGACCGAAGGGGCATCTGCGCCATCTATGCCGATGTCGCCATTAACTACTCTAACGCACGCGTCGCCGCGGCACCGAACAATAACGACCTTCGCAGCATCGCGCTGGTGTTCAGCCCGGGCTTCGAAGTATTCGTAATGAACCGCCTGTCGCTGAATTTCGAACTGGGACTGGCGAAAATCGGTTATAATTTTGCCCGGAATTACGAAAATGGCGTCCTGAGCGGCAAGAGTGACACCTTCGTGGCGAACATCAAGCCGTCGCTGACCGACATTAACTTTGGATTGACCTATTATTTGTAGTCCGACTATGATTGAAAATTTTCTGAATCAGGTTTCAGACTACGCCCCTTCGGGGCTATCCCTCCCATCGCAGGCGATGGGCCCCTCCCACTTACGTCGCGTGGGTGCCGACGGTCTTCAACCTGACACAGAAAATTTTTCCATAATCAAAGCCGGGCACACACTTTTCGCCTGCATTATCGCAATGCTTTTGATGCTTCCGCCCACCGGTTGCATCAAAAACGACATTCCCCTGCCGTATCAGCGGGCGGCGATTACCGCCGTGGAAGCGGAAGGTTCAGTGGGCATCGCCATTGACGAGGAAACGCGCACGGTGACGCTGGATATGGACGAAATCTGCGACCTGTCTGCGGTTACGATTCGCTCGGTTGCGTTCAATTATCCCAATACGCGCTCTTCGATAGACTTGAAAGGGACCTTTGACCTGCGCACTCCCCTGTCCTTCACGCTGAGCACCTATCAGGATTATTCCTGGAAGATCTGCGCCACGCAGAGCATCGAGCGCTGGTTCACGGTGCAGGGACAGATCGGCGAGACGGTGATCGACCCGGCGACGCACCGGATTTTCCTGAAAGTTTCCAAATCGACGCCGATGAACCACGTCATGGTGAAATCGCTCAAACTGGGTCCCCGGGAGATATCAATCCATTCGCTGGCTCCTTCGACCGTGCTGGATTTCACCGACGCCATCCAGGTGGTGGTCAGTTGGCGCGATATACGTGAAGAATGGACCATCTACGCGGAGCAGTCCGATATGTCGGTGGAACTGAGCGCCGTCAGCCCGCGGGCCCGCAACTGCTATCTCCGCGCGGATGCGCCCGCAGAGCGCAACAACGGCTTCCGCTACCGCGCCGTCGGAGCGGAGGAATGGATCGAAGCGGAGAACATCGAGACCGCCGGAGGCAGCTTTATCGCCTGTATCGAAGGCCTGGAGCCGCTGAGCCGCTATGAATGTCTCGCCTACAGCGATGAGGAAGAAACCGGCATCCAGGAGTTTACGACAGGTGCCGAGACCCAGCTGCCCAATGCAGGCTTCGAGGAATTCTCGCACGCGGAATCGCAGAACTATTTCTCCTGGTACGGCGCAGGCGCCTCGAAATGGTGGGACAGCGGTAATATCGGTTCTACGATGGCCGGTGCCGCGAACGCCATCAGCATTCCGGATACCGAAGATTTCATGGAAGGTCAGGCGAGCGCCAGACTCGTGTCGCGCTATGTCATCGTGAAATTCGCTGCGGGCAATATTTTCTGCGGCAGTTTCGGCCAGTTGCAGGGCACGACCGGGGCGACGGTCAACTTCGGCCGTCCGTTCACCGACCGGCCGCGTGCCGTACGCGTCTGGGTCAAGTATAACTGCGGCATCGTGGATTGCTTCGGCGGTGCCCCCGAAGGCGACAGCATCCACGCCGGAAGCCCGGACAACGGACAGATCTTCGTGGCGCTGGGTGACTGGGATTACCGCACCTACGGCGGTCTCCCCGAGAGCCCCGTCTGCGTGAATACTTCAGACAAGAGCACCTTCTTCAATCCGGATTCCCCGGCCGTCATCGCGTACGGCTCCCACGTCATGGACCGCTCCACGGTCGGCTGGGTAGAGGTGGAATTCCCGCTCGCCTACCGCGACAATTTCCGGCTGCCCACCCATATCGTCATTTCCGCGGCTTCCAGCCGTCTGGGCGATTACTTTACCGGTTCTTCCGAAAGCCGTATGTGGCTGGACGACCTCCGGCTGGTGTATTGATAGGATGAATCCTGTATCCTCCAGGCTATTGAACCAGCAGTTGATCTGCCCGCAGTTCAATTCACCGCACGATGTGGTGGAATGGATGGGGGCTGTACAGGCACAGGATTACGCGATGATGCGGCTGGCGGTGACGATGCGCTGCCGGAAGCCCTCCCAAAAAGCCTTTGAAAAGGAGTTCAACGAGGGGCGGATCGTGCGCACGCACCTTTTCCGCACTACATGGCAACTGGTGGCGGGCGAAGATCTGATCTGGATGCTGGAACTCTGCCGCGAGCCGGCACTTCGCGGCCTGCGCAGCTGGATGAAGACCAACGGCGTCAGCATCCCGGAGGCAGAGCAGGCGGCCGTGCAGCAGGTTTTTGCCGATGTACTTTCGAAGCGGCGCAGCGTGCTGAAAAGCGACTTTGCGGCGGCACTGGGCGATATCGGCATGGAGATGGACGACCAGCGGCTTTCCTATCACATCCGCCTGGCGGAATATGCCGGACTGCTTTGCAGCGGCGATCTGACGCCCCTCAAGCGGACCTGCGCCCTGGTGGCGGACAAAGTACCGGACGCACGTCCCCTGCCCCGGGAGGAAGCCCTTGCGCTGCTAGCGCGAAAATACTTCCGCAGCCACGGCCCCGCGACCCTGGAGGATTTTTCCTGGTGGAGCGGACTGGGGCTGAACGACTGCCGGAAAGGGATGGCCGCCATCGAAAAGGAACTTACGGAAGAGCGCTGGAAGGGATACGATTTCTTCGTGCATCAGGACGGCAGGACGCGCGGATGGCGCAGCGGCTGCGTGCATTACCTTCCCGCTTACGACGAATACCTCATCGGCTATAAGAGCAGGAGTATCGTGCTGCCCGAGGAACTGAGGTCCCGCGCCCACAACAGCAGCGGCAACTTCTGGCCGGTCGTTTTGCAGGACGGTATCGTCACCGGGAACTGGGATGGAAGAGATAAAGACAAAATGCTATGATTGACGAGAAGATACTTAACGAACTCAAGGGACGGGAGATTGTCCTGTTCGTGGCGGACAAAGACGAGATCTCCCAGTCCGAGGTCCCTTTCCCCGTCGTGTACACCGGAATGGGCAAAATGCGGATGTTCAGTGCATTGGTCGAGTGGTATGAGCAGCGCGGGCAAGAAGGACATCCCGTGGTCCTGAACATCGGCAGCGCCGGCTCCGCGCACTTCCCCATCGGCGAAATCCTGAACTGCCGCTGCTTTGTCAATGGCGGCTGCGACCTCGTCTACGATAAAATCGAGTTGCAGCGCGAAGGCTGCTCGATCTTTTCCGGAGATTATTTCATGAGTACGCAGACTTTCAATCCGGAGCAGGTCAAGGCGCTGTCCTCGCAGTATGACCTGTTCGATATGGAAGCCTATGCCGTCGCCAGGTTCTGCACGATGCACGGTCTCTCCTTCTACTGTTTCAAGGCCGTCTCGGACAATCTGGACGGAACTTTGAAGGACTGGCGGTCCATCCTGGGCGACATCCGGGTGAAATATACCGCTTTGCTGCAGAAGCTGGGTGACTGATACCAATTATGGAGCCTAAACCCCACTGGAGTCCCGATGCGGACTTTTCATCGTGCCCTTTCTTCATCAGGAGGATGGACACGATGGGCTTGATCAAGCCCGCGGAGGCTCCGGTAGCGCAATTGCCGCTTATCGGCTTCATCTACGTCACTTCCGGTGAAGTGCTGGTGAATGTGGACGGGACGCCTTTTTTGTGCCAGCCGGGGCAGATCCTTCTGATTCCCCAGCAGCATCCCTTCGCCATCCGCTATTATCGGAGTGCCATGGGTTATACCGGCGGTTTTGCGCCGTCGATGCTTGCGGATTCCAAGCCGCTCCGTTACCTGTCCGCTCCCCTGCATCAGGGCTTCTGGTTCGATGAAGGCGCCTTTATGGCGGAACTCTTCAATATGCTCGCCACTTCCTTCGAGAAAGGAGACAGCGCATTTGTAGAAAAGGGTCTGGACCTGCTTTTATCGCGGCTCAAGCCCAACCTGCCCGCTGTACTGCCCGCTGCGGTCAGTTCTTTCCTGGAGTCGGTATTTGACGCCGGGCGGATGCCGGGGACAATTGCTTTTTACGCCGATGAAGCCGGCATCAGCGAAAATTATTTGAGCCGGCTGGTGAAGCAGGCTACCGGCCGCAGCGTCGGAGCCTGGATCGATATCGTCCGCATCCAGCGCGCCAAGCGGCTGCTTTCTTCCACCGACCTTCCCGTCATAGACATTGCCGCCTCCGTCGGCGTGGAAGATCAGTCCTATTTTTCTCGTCTTTTCAAGAAAGAAACGGGTATAACGCCATCTGCCTTTCGGAAAAAGATGCAAGGATAATCCTAATTCCTGCCTTTATCGGCCTAAAATCTTCCGCTGCTTATTACGATCTTTGCCTGCGAAAATGTAGCGGGATATGAACTTCAGCGGAATCATCGTCGGCGCAGCCGTGTTCCTGAGCATCGGTATCTGTCACCCTGCCGTCATCAAGATGGAGTATTATTGGGGGAAGCAAAGCTGGTGGATCTGGCTGGTAGCGGGGCTCGGGTTCTCAGCCCTTTCCCTGTTCGTGGAAAACGATACGCTCTCCACCATCATCGGCGGCTTTGCCTTTTCCTGTCTCTGGGGCATCGGCGAGATGTTCCTGCAGGAGAAGCGGGTACTCCGCGGCTGGTTCCCGGAGAACCCTGCCCGACACGAATACTATGAGGCCCGTCGCATTGAAATGAAAGGGAAACTATGAAACGGCTTGTTTTGATAACATTCTGCCTGCTGCTCGCGCTGGCGGCATCGGCCCAGAAAAAGAAAGTCCTGCGCGGCTTTGACGGTGGAATGATGGTCCACAGCGGGTTTTTGTGCGGGAATCTGGATGCCATCGGCTATGAGGCAAAGGGGGCACCCCTGGGCATCGGCGGCGTCATTCACCTGCACCTGGGAGAGCATTTCCGGGTAGGTGGCGAGGGCTATGTTTCCAAACTCAACCAGCGGGGCAACGGAAGTTATCTGGAATATGGCTGGGGTGGCCTGCTGGCGGATTGCTATGCCGCCTGGGGACGCTTTCGCCCCTATGTCGGCCTTACCCTCGGCGGCGGCGCCATGACGACGCTGCTGATGTTCGAAGAAGCCGCTTCCGCCTGGGCTCCCATCGACGGAACCCGCTATCATCGGCAGGGCTTTATGGCCATAGACCCCTTTATCGGCTGCGACTTCCATATCGCCGGTCCCCTGCACCTGACGCTCAAGGTCGATTACCTCTGCGCCCTGAGCAGGTCATCGCTTCTTCCCCACGGCCCGCGCGTCTATTTCGGCTTTTTGTTTTACCACTAGAGCAGGCTACTCTGCATAGATATCTTCCTCCATCGGAGTGCCTTCCGGATCGCGCTGATACGCCAGGATATCGCCCGGAACGCATTCCAGCACCGTGCAGAGTTTATTGAGTGTGGAAAAGCGGATGGCACGGCCCTTCCCCGTCTTGAGCAGAGAAAGATTGGTCATGGAGATGCCGATCTTTTCGGAAAGTTCGGAGAGTTTCATATGACGCTCCAGGAGCATCTTGTCCAGATTCACCGTAATCATATCGCAAGATGGCTGTCCTTGGCTGCCAGATAAGCCATTTTGTAAAGGCCTGCAAAGAGGAGGACGACAAGGGGAATCAAGAAGACGCCGGAATCGAGCATCAAGGCGGATTCGCCCTTCACTACGGCGTCGTAGTTGCTGTGGACAAAGGCGAGAAGCGCGGCTACCAGCGCCGTCCAGCGGATCAGGGAAATGTTGGCTTTCGGGAAAATGTCTCCTTCCGGGAGGCCCCGGTTGGTCCGGTACAGGAAAATGCTGCAAAGGATGAAAAGCGCTGTCACGCCGATGAAACGGGCCACAAGGATGAAGATTTGCCAGGCCTTGATGTCCGGATTCCAGTTCAGGGGATAAATATAACTGTCCACCCATAACTGGGCAATCATCTCCCAGTAAACGTACGCAAGCGTCAGTCCGCCGAGGATGAGGGTAGCAATGGAGAGCCTTCTGATGCTCTTTCGGGTTGAATCATTCATAGTGCCGTTGGGGTTTAGGGTTGCTCTTTCAAAGGGCAAAAGTAGTACTTATTTTACGATTTTCATAAAATTATTTATGATTTTCATTATTTTAGCACTAGGCATCCTCACAGATTGCGATTAAGAGCAATAATATATACCTTTGAACGGACGAATCGGAATTTGCCGGCATGCGCAGATTACTCATATTGATGATACTTGGGGCCTGTTCTCTGGCCGCCTTCGCCCAGAATGGGGTGAAGGGGCGGGTCGTTGAGGCCGATGGTACGCCGGTGATGTATGCTTCTGTCGTGCTGGAAGCAGCCGGAAAGACAACGGCAGGCGCTATGACTGGAGAAGACGGGGCCTTTCTGGTAAATGGCTCATTCAACGGCAATTTAGTCCTGCGCATCAGTTCCATTGGCTACAAGGACCTGAAGCGGGAACTGGAGTGCTCTGGCAAAGGGATGCTGGATGTCGGCAACATTGTCGTAAAAGAAGACCCAACCGTTCTGGATGAGGCTGTCGTGATAGCCGGGGAGTCCCCAAAAAGCGTGAGCGTGGAAAAGACACGCATCCAGACGTCAGGCAGCGCCGCTGCGACAACGGGCTCCGTACTGGAGGTCATCCGCGGTGCGGCATCGGTGAATGTGGACGGCAACGGCGGCATTTCGATCCGTGGAAACAGCAACGTACTCATCCTGCTGGACGGCATTCCCACTACGCTCGGAGGCCTGGAGAGCATTCCGGCGGCTAACGTCCAGAGCATCGAGATTGTGACCAGCCCGGATGTCAAGTACGATTCAGAGGGTACCGGCGGGATCGTCAATATCATATCCAAAAAGCAGTCGGCCAACCAGTTCAACGCCATGGCGGCCTTTAACTATGGCTTTTTAGGCTTCCTGAACGGGAATTTGGCCCTGAACTACAACAAGGGCCGATGGGGAGTGCGTTTCAACTATAATGGGAAATACGAGAAAGATTTGATTGACAGCGAGCTGCACCGGCAGATCGTGAGCAGCGGAACCAGGGTGGACCAGTTGATACACGCCACCAAAAAGACATCCGGTCATAATGCAGGCATCAATTTCCAGTTCAAGGCTACACCCAAGGATATCCTGACGGCCGATTTCAAAGTGGCATTGCCCCGGATGAACAATTTCCAGGATTTCAACGGAACCCGCCAGACCGACATCAGCTTTAACCGGGAGAACTTCGAAGGGATGCTGGGATACCGGCACCTGTTCGACCCCGGGAAGAAAGAATTCAGCGTCAATGCTTCGGTCTCCAGCATCACCGGCCATCGGCCTTCCTTCTATTATGAGGGCGGAAAAATGGTCCAGAAGTCCGAATCCGGCGGTCATCCTTTCATCGCCTCCCTGCAGGCAGATTACCTGACGATGTGGGACAAGGGCAAGTTTGAGACGGGCGTGAAGATGACCTACCGGCAAAACAACATCGACCACAAACTTTTCGAGTGGAACGATGCCACCCAGGAATGGGTACTGTCCATTCCGTTCAGCAATGACCTGACGCACAGGGAATACATTCCCGCCGTCTATGCGATGTATTCCGGCAAATTCACGGAGAAACTGCAATACAAGGCTGGTCTCCGATTCGAATACAGTTACGTCACGCTTCACAGCGAAAAAGAAGCTCTGGACACCCACAGCGACTGCTGGTTTCTGTCCCCGAGCCTTTCGCTGAACTGGCGTGTCGCCCCGCGCTGGTCGCTGAACGCAGCGCTTACCCGGCGTATTTCACGCCCCAGCTATCCGCAGTTGAACCCGTACATCAACTTGATCGACAGGCAGACCTACGAGACCGGGAACATACATTTGCAACCGGAAAAGGCCAATAAACTGGACATCGGATATTCCTATACCGGAAAGCAGCTCACGCTCAGCGGCAATGCCTACGTCAGCTACACACAAAACTACATCAACCAGGTAGCCTACCTTGACTTAGACATCTTGGTTACCACGTACGTCAATGCCGCTTTCGATGTCAAGACAGGTCTGGACCACGACATACGGTATTCGCCCGTACGCTGGTTCACGCTGGACCTGGCTTGCAATACGTTCTACAGCGCCTCCCGCGGAAATTACAAGGGCAGCGACATCCGGAATCAGGGATGGACGAACAACAGCAACATCAGCCTGACCTTCCGGCCGTATAACGGAATGGAAATCCAGGCACAATATTTCGTGACCACACCACAGTATTTTCCGCAGTTCACTACCCGGACCATTCACTATGGCAATGTGGGCGTGAAGCAGTCCTTCCTTAAGAACAGCCTCAGCGTATCGGCCTTACTGACAGATGTATTCAACACCCGGCGCTGGGACGTGCATTCCGACAACCCGGTTTTCACGCTGCTCAACAACAGTAAGAACCGCAGCCGGATGTTCTGGCTGGGAATCAGTTGGAACTTCCATTCCTTCAAGCCCGCAAAGAGTGCCCAGAAGAACCGGGAAGACGACAGAAGCGTCATCCGGCTGGGAGATTAACGCTGTCAGCGTTGAATCTTCTCCATTTCAAACAGCACGACGGCATTGGCTTCCAGGGTAAGGACGTCCGTCACGTCAGGGCGGCGGTCCATTCCCTGACTGTCGGTCAGCCGGATTCCGGTGACCAGCCAGCCGTCAGGAAGATTCAACGTGATATCACAGGGAGTATCATAAGAGTCATCCTTATGATAATTTACCACCATCAGGCGCAGCTTGCCGTCTTTTGACAGGGCCGCAGAAGTATAGATGTCGTCCGTATCGCAGGTGGACGCTACCTGGGTACCATAGTCCGCAAGTTCCGCCCAATAGTACAGCGGCCAGTAAGGCGGCCGGATGTCGTAGAGGTGAGATGCCCAGGGCCCGCACCAGATCGTATTGGGGCGAAGGTCGTAATACATCAGCATATCCAAGGGCTCGCTCTGGCACGCGCACATTACGGCACCCACAAAGGCCGCTCCCTTGACCGTGGGACGCATTTTGCGTCCGTAAAAATCGGCCGCCTTGTCCCAGCCGCGATTGTAGTTCCATTCGTTGAGGATGGACTCAGTCTTTCCGAAACCTTTCTCGTCCAGCATTTTGCGAATGATGCGTACATCTTCGACGATGCGGGCGGGTTTGTAGTGATACATATGGTGCGAGAAGAAGTCCAGCGGCACATCTTTTTCCTTCACGTAATCCAGGAAGGCAGGACCATACTTTCGCGGATTGGCGAATGCAGGGCCGCCGATTTTCAGGTTCGGGAAGCACTTTTTCAGATGCTTCGCCGTGATTGCGTAAAGCTCGTGGAACTGCTCCATCGTGCCGGCCCAGGTCCGGGGATCCGTCTTCCAGCGGTCGTCGGGCTGATCCAGGTCGGGTTCGTTCCAGATTTCCCAGTAATCGATGCCCATCTGGTAGCCATCCGCCCAGCCTTCGTTGTAGTGCCGGATGATATGCTCGCATATCTTCGCCCATTTCTTATAGTCCCGGGGCGGGTAGATTCCGTACTTTTGGGTCTGGTGCTCAATGCTCTGGCCAAGCCTGTAGAACGGCTTCGCGCCGGCCTTGAGTATATCCTGCAGAACCACGTCGCTGTTGGTGAAATCGTAGGATTTCGGGGAATTCACATTGGCATTCCAGTCAGGGAACACCTGATTGATGTCGATACAGTGCCCGCCGTATTCTGTGCCGAGCGGCGTGTCGTGAGTCCGGGCATAGGGAACCCTGAGGGCCTTGTAGCCTTCCATCGTGTTGTCGGTGGGGCCGTTGTTGGCGGCATTCATCGCTTTCACCGGACCACGGACGGCAGCCGGATCGACCGAAATCACCGCCTGGGCGCGAGGTGCCCCGCTACAGCTAAGCAGCAGGAGTATAACGGCAAGGTTGAATCTATGTTTCATAGTCTTACAAAGTAACTAACCCATCACCACATCCAGCACCATCATCAAGGCAAAGCCAAGGGCAAAGCCCACGGTAGCGATGTTAGAATGATCACCCTGGGATGCTTCCGGGACCAACTCTTCCACCACGACGTAGAGCATGGCACCGGCTGCGAAAGCCAGCAGATAAGGCATGATCGGGGTGACGGCCGATGCCAGCAAGATGACCAGCACGGCGCCGACAGGCTCGACAATGCCGCTCAGGGCACCCACCCAGAAGGATTTCCAGCGACTGTTACCGGCAGCACGCAAGGGCATGGAGATAATGGCGCCTTCCGGCACATTCTGAATGGCGATACCCAGCGACAGCGCCAGGGCTCCGGCAAGCGTCATTCCGGCTCCGCCGCTCAGCGCCCCGGCAATGGCTACACCCACGGCCATCCCCTCGGGAAAATTATGGATGGTAACGGCAAGCGCAAGCATCGTTGTCCTGGAAAGTTTGCTCTTGGGGCCTTCGGGACCGCCGACAGGATGCAAGTGCGGAGTAACCTGATCAATCAGCAAGAGGAAGGCAAAGCCGCCAAGAAGGCCGATCGTAGCAGGCCAGACACCGCCCAGTTCCATCCCGGGAATCAGCAGCGACCAGACGGATGCAGCCACCATCACACCGGATGCAAAGCCCAGCAGAATCTTCTGGAGCAGATCCGGCATCGCCTTCTTCATAAAAAAGACGAAGGCCGACCCGAGCGCCGTGCCCAGGAAAGGAATCATCAATGCCAGAAAGGTATTGTCCATGGTAATAATATCTGTGCAAATGTACAACTATTTCATCACCCGGACAACCCTCACACGCTGTATTCCAGGATTCACACGAAATCAAATTCACCACCTACGGTTCACCCGATGCTGGAGAAATCGAACCGTAATCGGGAAAGATTTGGGAAAGTGGTGCTGGGAACTTTCTGGTCCCGATTATTGGGGTATGCTACAGGGAGAATTGCCACGGAAACAAACTTTTGAGAACAGGGTCCTAAGCCCTGAACCCAAGTTCATCCAGAAGAAGAGGCAACTCGCTGATAGCAAGGACACTTACGAAGACGTGTCTACTTTCGAAAATAAGTATTAACGGAAAAATCTTTCCGTGTCTACTTCCAGCGAGCAGTACAGAATTGTTGAAAACATTTCCGTATTCGTCGGAATAAATGTATATTTGCCTCCGCGATTCGTCCGAATTTATGTTAAATACAATCTCATATTCGTCAGAATTTTTGCAATATGAAGAGAGAAATATACGAAAAACTACTTGAGTGGAAGTCTCGTAGAGACCATAAGCCCCTCGTCCTTGACGGTGCCCGTCAGGTAGGCAAGACCTACATTCTCAAAGAGTTTGGCAGCAAGGAGTACAAAAACTT
>JAEEJZ010000050.1 GCA_016282145.1 Bacteroidales bacterium
AACGCTGCAATGGTGGATCGATTTATTGCAATGTCCGCGAAACATGCGAACTTGCGATTAAATAACACTGATTTCAAAGAACTCTTATTCTACGGCGTTCGCGCCGTGGCATAAAAACTATAAAACTAACGAACTATTGTAACTTTAAAGAGCTAAAAAAGAACCTGGTAAGTTCAACTTTAAAGAAACAGACTTATGATTGCTTTTACAAAAGAACAACTTTCTGAGGTAATGTGCAAGCATGCCGTGTCGTGCCTTGTTTTGCAGTTCCAGATATTTATTCCTATTTTTGTGAACTGAAAGTAATATAAGGAACCACTATGGGTTTACAAAATCAACTTCTCCTGGATATTTACAAGGACAAAGCAAGTGTCTTTACTATGCAAAGGATTGCCCTGGCTTATGGTCAGGGGCTGGAAAGGGACACTCTCAAGAACAGAATGATCGGATATGTCCGGAAGGGTGAAATCCTTAATCCTCGTAAAGGGATTTACGCAAAGCCCGGTTATGATGAGAAGGAACTTGCCTGCCTGTTGTATACGCCTTCCTATATTTCTCTGGAATATGTACTGCAAAGGGCAGGAGTCGTTTTCCAATATAGTGATGAAATCACATCCGTCGGGAATCTAAGCCGCGCTCTTGCGATTGATGGAAAAGTGTACCGGTACCGGAAAATCAAGGGTGAAATCCTCATCGATACCTCTGGGGTCATTCGTGAAGGCAACGTCAACATCGCTTCCCCGGAAAGAGCTTTCCTTGACATGCTGTACCTGAGCGGCAATTACTGCTTCGATAATCCCTTTGTCCTGGATAAGGAAAAGGTTTTATCGCTTCTTCCCATTTACACCAGCAAAACACTTGAACAGCGGGTTTCAAAAATACTTGGATAATGGATACGAACAAACATAAATTCTTCATGCTGCAGTTGCTGAAGGACATCTTCTCCGATGCGCTTTTGTCTTCCGTCCTGGCTTTCAAGGGCGGGACAGCGGCGATGTTCTTTTATGGTCTGCCGCGTTTTTCGACAGACTTGGACTTTAATCTACCGTACCCCGAGAAAGAGGAAGAAGTATATGAGCGAATCAGGAAGGTTGTTTTGAAGTACGGGAATATCCACGATGAGGCGATTAAGCACTACGGAATCATCATTGTGCTTGATTATGGGATTGGCGAAAGGAAACTGAAGATTGAGATATCCAAACGCGAATACGAGAGTCACTATGAAATCCGGAATTATCTCGGTCTTCAGTTGCGCGTTATGGTCAAGGAAGATATGTTTGCCCATAAACTGTGCGCCCTTCTCGACAGGACCGAAATTACAAGCAGGGATGTCTTCGACTGTTGGTTTTTCCTGAAAGAAAGAACCTCTATCAATAGATCCATCGTTGAGACCCGTATGGAAATGCCCATCGATGAATACCTTAACAAGTGTATCGAAAGTATCGAGGATATCTCTGAAAAGAACTTAATCAGCGGCTTGGGAGAACTGACCGAAGGTGAGATGAAGAATTTCGTACGAAATGGCCTAAAAAACGAATTAATCTCCTTGCTGACAATGTTTAAGGCGTTCCCTTCCTTCGTATAATTATGCCTTTTCTCGAAAATTTTCAAACGGAATCTGAACTATTTCCGGTCGATGTGAAGACAGGGGCGGGGGAGAGCGGTTATACCGCCATCACGCTTCTTAACCGGGGCACGTACGCCTGTACCTACCGGGCAGTGAAAAACGGCAGGTATTACCTCCTGAAGAGCGCTTGCGGCGATTCTCCCGCTTTTCCGGGAATCCTGAAACGGGAGTACGAAATCGCCTCCGGACTGGAGCATCCCAACATCGCTTCCGTCTATGCTTTCGAGGCAATTCCCGGCCTGGGGCCATCAATCGTACTGGAGTATGTGGACGGTATGGAGTTGACGGACTTTCTGGGTACTCGTCCAATCCGGCAAGCCTTATCAGAAATACCTATATAATTTGAAAAGCCCCCGGATAGGGGGCTCTTTCCATAGCCGTATGTTAACATAATATAAATTGTGTAACAGTTGGCCAAGTGTGAGTTTAGAAGGTATAATATGCCGCGATGGACGGAATTAAACCATAAAGACCGTAATCGTAGAAGCCGATACGCCAGAAATCTCCCGAAGGATAATTCTTCGCCATGTGGAAACCGATCTGCGGACGGATTTCGGCAGCCAGGCGGATGGGAATGTTGAACTGGTAAGACAGACCGCCGGTCAACGGGAACGAGAACATAAATCCCATACCCTGACGATGAATTTCTCCACAGTCCTTACACTTGGATCCGCGGTCATTGGCCCAGCCAAGGCTAATGCCGGTACCCGCATAAATCTGCCAGGTTCCCGCCGTCCACTGGGGCTCAAAAAGAATCATATTGGCCGTAGTCGTCAGCATCGCGCCGGGATGGAACTTGATCTCAGCGCTGGGAATAAGGCTACCATCACGATAAACCATACGGGTCGTCAGATTGTAGTCGAATCCTAAATCAGCCTGCAGGAAAATCTTGCTGCCCAGTGCGTGCTGGTAACTGACCTCGATCAGGTTGCACCAACCTTCACGCAAACCGATACCACGAGGCTGTGCCAAGGCGGAGAAACCCGCGGCAAGCAGCGCGAAAACAATGAATAGTTTTTTCATAAGTTATTGTTATTAAATATGTTACAACGATTCTGCCACTTTGACGGGATTGGCATAGATGCCCAGCAGCAAATGCCGCATCTCTGCCCTCTCGAAATCCGGTCCGACGGAGTCCAGCCGGTTCTCCAGATAGGCGCCGAAGGCTTCCTTGTCTGCAGCATCGTACAAGCCGGCATAGCGGGAGCCGCCCTCTACCATATCCGCTGCGATATAGTTGGTCTTCCAGAGTTTGTAATGCTCGGCAATCCGGCGATCCATCAGTTTCATAATGAACTGATAGCGCTCGTTGCCACCGCGCTTGGAGGCCTCGCGCAGTTCGTCATCGCCAATCAGCGGCGCCGCTTCCATATGGATGTGGCCTTTGGGCTGGCGGATGCCGGTCAGGATGCTCATCATATCCTCGCCGGGCTGCTTGATATAGCGCGACGTGCGGGACAGGTAAAGTTCACGGGCCTTGAGGATGTCGCAGGGCTCATATTCGTAGGAAATGGCGATGGGCACGATCTTCAGCGCGCCGAAGTTCACGTCGAAACTCTCTTCACCGCTCATATCGAGCATCTTGAGCACGCCCTGGCTGGTACGGTCGATACCGTTCTTCGTCCTCCCCTCTTTCTGGGCAATCCAGACCGAGCGTTCCCCCGAGGTAATCACCTGCCGCATATAGGCGGAGAGGCGCAGGGACGACAGGTACAGTTCCCGGGCGGCGATACCGCGGTTGACCTTGATCATGCGGTTGATGCGCATGACATCCTCTACAAACTTGTTATCCAGCAAGTTAGAGCCAATGCAGATATCGGAGAACGGCAGTCCGTTCGTGAAGAGCATGTACTGGAAAAAGGCAGGGTCGCAGACGATGTCACGATGGTTGGTAATGGCCAGGAAACGGCCTTCAACCCCTTTTAAAATATCGATGCCACCGAAACTCAGACCCTTGGAACTCTTCGCAAGGACAGCCTCGATGGCAGGAATCATAATCTTGGATTGGAAAGCATCAATATCCTTACAGGATCGAAGGATGTTGCGGGCCATTTCGGGATCTTGTCCCGGCCACAGATACGCGGAAATGGAATTGACCATTTCGCTTTCCGCGATGCGTTTCAGTGCCACCAGCGCTTCGGCATCGGTATAAGGCCTTATATCTTCAAAGTTCAATTCGCTCATAATAGTGCAAATTTACAAAACTTTCCTAATTTTTGCAAAGGAGGGAGGAATCCCCATAACTGAGGAAACGGAAATCGTGGGCCAGCGCATAGCGGTACACCGTCTTCCAGTCGCCCTCCAAAAATGCCGAAATCAACAGCAGCAGAGTGCTTTGCGGCTGGTGGAAATTGGTAATCAGGCGGTCCACGATGCGGAAGCGGAAGCCCGGGACAATAATGATGCGGGTGCCGATGCAAAGGCGCTCACTCCCCTGCTCCGCCAAATAGCGCAAAAGGGCTTCCAGGCACTCCTCCAGCGAATAGGCATAATCGCGTTCGTACGGAGCCCACTGGCCGATATCGGCAGGCGCACCGCTTTCGATGCAACTGACTCCAGCGTAATACAGCGATTCGAGCGTCCGTACCGAGGTGGTTCCCACCGCAGTGACCGGCGTTCCGGAGCGCTTGGCTTCGAGCAGGCGGGACAGCAGCGCCGCGCTGACAACAAAGGGCTCGCGGTGCATCGGATGATGCTCCACCATCCGCTCCTTGACCGGAAGGAAGGTCCCCGCACCCACGTGCAGGCACACGCGCTCGAGTTCCACGCCCCGCTCGCGCAGCGCCCGGAAGGTCGCATCGGTAAAATGCAGCCCTGCCGTAGGTGCCGCGACGGACCCGCGGATCCGCGCATAAGTGGTCTGGTAGCGTTCGAGGTCGATCGCTTCGGTATCGCGGTTCAGGTAGGGCGGAATCGGCACTTTCCCGCATTCCTCGAGCACCTTCGAAAAGGGCACTCCCCCATCCCAGCGGAAGCGCACGCTGCCGGTGCGGCCGTCCCGGGAAAGCAGTTCGGCGCGCAGGGCCAGTGCATCCAGTTCGGGCGATGAACCGTCGAAACGCAGCACATCGTCCTTCCAGCGCTTGGCATTGCCGATGACGCATTTCCAGTCGCAGCTCTCCGTCGCCGCGAAGCAACTTTCGAAATCCGCGGGCAGCAGGGGTTCGAGGCAGAAGATTTCGATGCGGGCACCGCTGTCGCGACGGAAAAAGAGGCGTGCGGGCACTACCTTCGTATCGTTGAAAACGAGCAGCGAAGAAGGCGGAAGCAGCGAAGGCAGGTCGGAAAACACATACTCGCTGACCTGTCCGGCCTTGTAATACAGCAGTTTGGAGGCATCGCGCCGGGGAAGCGGATATTTGGCGATCCGCTCTTCAGGCAGCGGATAATCGTAATCGAGGATGTCGATGGAAGGAATCATGCACTAAAAAGGATAGCCTACGCCGAAATGGACGCAACTGAAACCGTTCTGGAACCAGTCCTCCGGCCCGTGCCAGGTTTCCAGGCAGGGGTCGTAAAGCTGGAAGCCGGCATCGACGCGGATCAGGATAAAATCGAGGTTCAGCCGGAGGCCCAGCCCCCAGTCCCCCGCCAGCGTCTTGTAGAAATCACGGATGCTGCCGTAACCGTCCGCGCGGTCCCGGATATTCCAGACATTGCCGCATTCGGCGAAGGCTGCGAACTCGAATTTCCAGAACAGCGGCCGGCGGTATTCGATGTCGAGTTCAAACTTAGCCTCACCGGTCTGGCTGGGGATGTAGAAGGCATAGTCCTTCGGCGCATCGCCGGGACCCAGCGCCCGGGCCTGCCAGCCCCGCATACTGTTCGCACCGCCGCACCAGAACTGCTTTTCAAAAGGCATTACCGAGGAATTGCCGTAGGCGTAACCGGCCCCCAGTACGGCCCGCATCGCGATCGCCTGCTCATCCTCCCGGCCGAAACGGATGATCTTGCCGGCATTCACTTCGAAGCGTACGTACTGCGAATAGGGCGAACCGAAGACCAGCGCCTGTCCCTGATCATCGTGCCGCAGCACCGTATGCAGGGCGGAAATCAAGTTTCCGGAAAGGTCGATACCGGCGCGCAGGAAGCCATAACTGCTCTTGGGGACGACGTCGTTGTCCGTCGTGTAGAAGATATTGCCGCCCACACCGGCGTCAAAGTGGTTCTGATAGGCGTATTTAAGCATCGGATTCGCGTCCAGGATGCGCTTGAAGTCGGGATTCAGGTTGAAGAGGTAGACGAAATTGATGCGCGGGACACTGAACTGATATTGCCAGCGGTCCTTGATCAGCCCGAAATAACCATAGTTGAGCGAGGAGATGATGCGCTGGTATTCCGCCCGGTCCTGATAGCCGAAGGAAAGGCCGACCTCCGTCCTCGGAATGCGGGGCCCCTTCATGAAACTGTAAGGCAGGCCGAGGAATTTCGGGAAACTCAACGAGGCGGAAAACGCCGCTTCGGTCGCCCGGGTGGCATCGCGGAAGCGGAACTGGAAATTGCCCTGCAGATTGAGGTTCAGCCACTCTCCTCCGTGGAAGATATTCTTGTGGAAATAACTGATCTTGGGCGAAATGCCCCAGAGTCCGGAGGAACTGATGGAGCCTTCGAGATTGACTTTGAAGCCCTGGATGGCGGATTCAGAAAGGCGGATGCGGCAATCGACGGTCGCCGTGTCGGACGGCGTCATCTCCACGGAAACGCTGTTGAAGAGGCGCAGGGCCGACATCCGGCTGTAGAGCGTATTGACCGCCTTTTCCGAATAGACATCCCCGCGATGCAGGGTATTCAACTCGAGCAGCACCTTCGGGCGGAAGGGCACTTCCGGGGAATGCTCGAAGGTAATGTCGCCGATGTGGAATTTGCGGATGGGGGCCGCCTGCTGCGGGCTCTCATTGCGGGTATAATCGCGGACATTGTAGTCCAGGGTCAGTTTCCCGGGCGTTGCCAGAGTATCTGCGACAAAGGCGAAGTGGTTCTTACTGAAGTCGTAATAGCCCATATTGCGCATCGCGGCGGTGCTGCGCACGCTCTCCTGCTCCATCAGCTGCTCGGAAAGCCAGTCGCCGGGGTGGATCAGGATATTCGCGCTGTCCCGCATAAAGTCGCCGGCGAATTCCGGATTGCTCTCCGGCAGGTGGATGCGGATATCGTCGATCTTGTAGCGTTCCCCGAGATGGACATCGTAGGTGACGATGGCCCGCCTTCCGCGGGTGGTGAGTTTGGAATCCACCTGGGAATTATACCATCCCAGATAACGGAGCCGCTCTTCCAGGTTCTTCTGCGTCGTGGGAATCTGGGCCTCGTCCAGCACGACGGGGGCCTGTCCGATTTTCCGGCAGAAACGCGACCAGCCGTCCTCGGAACCTGGTTTTGCCCAGTTGTAGATGTTCAGGAAAGGATTCCAGCCCAGGATGAAGTAGGTATTGGAACGCTGTTTGACGTAGGGGGTCAGTTCGCTCTTGGGCACATCCCCCTTTTCCTTATGAACGACAATGCGGTTTTCTGCAAGCCGATAGGTCCCCTCCGGGAGCGCACGCGTGGTGCTGCAGGACGGGAGCAGGGGCAGAAGCGCCAGAAGGACGCCTATGAGCGTTTTGCCATTCATCAAATTGCAAATTTAATAAAAATTACGGACCTTTGCGCAGTGATATCCAATGCGGAAATAAAATGGGTCCGCTCCCTGCACGAAAAGAAATTCAGGGAGCGCGAAGGGGCGTTTATCGTCGAGGGCGAAAAGCTGGTCCGGGAGGCGCTGAACTCCGGTTTTGAAGTGCTCCACTGCTGGTGGCGCGACGAGATCGGGGAGCAGGCGATGTCCCGCATTTCCTGCCTGAGCAGCCCTTCTCCCGCCCTGGCGGTCCTGCGGCAAAAGGCCGAGGCTCCCCTGCCCGCGCCCGGAGGTCTCTGCCTGGCGCTCGACGGCATCCGGGATCCTGGCAATTTCGGCACGCTGCTGCGTATGGCCGACTGGTTCGGCATCCCCACCGTCTTCGCATCGCCCGACTGCGCGGAACTTTACAATCCGAAGGTGGTACAGGCGACGATGGGCGCCGTCTTCCGCAAGGAAGTGCATTACGCTCCCCTGCCTGAAATCTGCGCGCAGTGGCGCGAAGCGGGCTTTCCCGTGCTCGGCACTTTCCTGAACGGAGAGAACATCTATCAGACGGAACTTCCCGCCGATGCGCTCGTCATCGCGGGCAACGAAGGTTCAGGCATCAGCGCGGCCGTCGCTGAGCAGGTGACGGGCAGGCTGACGATTCCCGCCTTCGGCGGCAACGGCGCGGAAAGCCTGAATGTGGCCGCCGCTACCGCCATTGTCCTTTCTGAATTCCGGAGACGATGAGCAAGCGGATCGTTTATCAGATGCTGCCCCGGCTTTGGGGACGCGGTCATTTTGCCGACATCGACGGTAAATTCCTGGCGTATCTCCGCTCGCTTGGCGTTGATTACCTGTACCTTACGGGAATTCCGCGGCACGCGTCCGCAAAACCCTTCGTCAAAGGGGATCCGGGCTGTCCCTATTCCATCTGCGATTACTACGATACGAATCCCTATCTGGCGCAGGAGCCGGAGCGGCGTATGGAGGAGTTCTCGCTGATGCTGCGCCGCATTCACCGTGCCGGGCTGAAACTGCTCATCGACTTCGTTCCCAATCACGTTTCCTGCGATTACGCGGACGCGCACGGCGGCATTCCGGTATTCGGCCATTATGACTACGATTGGTCAGATACGCGCAAGATCAATTACGATCACCCGGAAACCCTTTCCCGTATGGCCGAAGTGCTGAAATTCTGGGCGGCCAAAGGTGTGGACGGCTTCCGTTGCGATATGGTGGAACTCGTGGGCCCGGACCGTTGCGGGGCGATGATCTCATCGGCCCGTGCGGCCTTCCCTTCCCTGCTCTTCGTCGCCGAGGTCTATGGCCGGGAGGGTTACCACTCCTTTACGGAGGCAGGCTTTGATCTGCTCTATGACAAATCCGGCATTTACGATATCCTGCGCGGAATTTTCTTCCATTTCTGCGGAACCTCGGCGATTACGCGCAACTGGCAGGAACTCGGCGGTCTGCAGGAGCGGATGCTGAATTTCCTGGAGAACCACGATGAACAGCGCCTGTGCAGCAGCGCCTATGCCGGCAATCCGAAAAAGACGATGGCCCTTGCCGCCGTCACAGCCCTGTTCAACCGGGCTTCGCTGATGCTTTATGCGGGCGGGGAACTCGGGGAAAACGCTTCGGAAGCAGCGGACGGCCGCACTTCCATCTTCAATTGGGTGCATCCGGCATCGCTTCGCAAATTGCATAAATATCTGCATGGCGGAACGCTCGCCAAGGGCGATACCGCCGTACTGGCCCGCTGGCAGTCGCTTCTGGAACTTGCTTCATCGCCGCTATGCCGGGAAGGAGAAAACTGGGACCTGAATTACTGCAATGCCGCTTCCCCGGGCTTTGACCCGGAGCGTCACTTTGCGTTCCTGCGCTTCAATCAGGAGCGCTGTATGCTGATTTTCTGCAATTTCAGCGACAAGCCCGCCAGCGTGCGTCTGCACGTTCCGGTGCGGGCGGAGGGCGACTATCCCCTCACTGCCGACGCCTGGGATTTTGCCGTCTTAGAGATTTAGCCCGATTCCGAAGAGCAGGGCGAAGACGAAGGTGCCGAGGACCAGCAGCGGAAGCATCGGATCCAGGGCGCTGTCCCGCCGCAGCCAGGTCCCCTTTACGTGCATCAGATACGCCGGGAAAGTCAGGGCGTAGAGGAAATTCATCGGACCGGTATAATGCTGGAGCGTATAGATGATGATCAGTGCCCAGCCGCAGAAGATCAGCAGCGTCTGATAGACCCGCGACCCCGTCTGGCCGAGCCGCATCGCCACCGTCACGCGCGTGGCGGCATCGGACTTCATATCGCGGATGTTATTGACATTCAGTACACCTACGCTGAAGCAACCGATGGTACAGGCGGGCAGCAGCGCCGGCATAAGGTCCAGGCTGCGCGTGCAGACATAGTAGCCGCCGCAGACCGACACCAGTCCGAAAAAGAGGAAGACGTAGAGGTCGCCGAAGCCGCGGTAGCCGTAAGGATGGCGCCCGAGCGTATAGCGCATTGCCGAAAGGATGGCCAGGGCGCCGAGCGTCAGCAGCAGCAGCGCTTCGCGGCTCACCAGCGTCCCCATCGCAAACCAGACCATCAGCGCGCCGCTCAGGCAGCAGATCACCACGGTGGATGCAATCAGCCGCTTCATCTCCTCGATGCTGATCTCTCCGTCCTGCAGCGAGTAGCGAGCGACACTGCGGTCCGCGCTGTCGGTGCCGCTGAGCGTATCGCCGAGCTCGTTGGACAAGTTCGAAAGGATCTGCAGCAGCACGGTCGTCAGCAGCAGGAAGACGACGGTCAGCGGCCGGAGCGTCGTCTGCGTCGCAGCGATGAAGATGCCGGTCACGACGCCGGAAAGGGAAAGGGGCAGGGTGCGCAGGCGCATCGAGCGGATACAAGCAGAAACCATCATGACTCTAAAGGTTTTACGCCGATATACATCCGGCAGATGCCGAGGCTCAACGCGCGGTGTCTTACTTCGGCAAAGCCGCAGCGGCGCATCGTCTCCATCCACTCCAGACGCTTCGGGAACGCGAGCACCGAAGCGGGCAGGTAGCGGTAAGCCTTCCAATCGCCGGAAACGGCACCGCCGATCAGGGGCAGGATGTGTTTGAAATACAGTTTATAAATGCTGCCGATGACGGGATTCTCCGGCACCGACAGTTCCAGGATCAGCAGTTTGCCGCCGGGATGCAGCAGCCGGAGGGCTTCGCGCAGGCCCGCTTCGCGGTCGGGAAAATTCCGTATGCCGAAGGCGATGGTAATGCGGTCGAAGGAAGCGTCCGGGAGGCCAGTCGCGCAAGCATCGCCGCATAGGGTCTGCACCTTGGATTCGAGCCCCTTGCGAGCGAGTTTTTTCCGCATCACCGCCAGCATCCCTTCGGAAAGATCGAGCCCCGTAAGTTGCGATCCTTCAGCCATTTTTCGTGCGATGGCGATGCTGAAATCGCCCGTGCCGCAGGCCAGATCGAGGATGCGCTGCGGCTGCCCCGGGCTAAAGATTTCGCGCAGGGCGCGCTGCCTCCATCGTCGGTCGATACCCAGGGAAAGCAGGTGGTTCAGCAGGTCGTAATCCCCCGCTATCGTGTCGAAAAGACGCCGTATGTTGTCCGTTTGCGGCATGGGATTGCAAAGTTACAAAGAAATCCCTAAATTTGCGTTTCAAATTACGCATAGTAGTATATATGAAAGACTCCATCATCATCCTTTGCGGCGGCGGCCCCGCACCCGGTATGAACACCGTGGTCTGCTCCGTTGCCAAGACCTTCCTCGCTCACGGTTACCGCGTCATCGGCCTGCACGGCGGTTATTCCGGACTTTTCTCCAAGAATCCCCGTACCGAGGACATCGATTTCTTCAAGGCGGACGCTTACTTCAACCGCGGTGGCAGTTATCTGCAGATGAGCCGCTTCAAGCCCACCGACGAGGATTTCGAGAAGAATTTCAACCTGCCCCTTTTCTCCGAGTACAACATCAAGTTGCTCGTGACCGTCGGTGGCGACGACACCGCTTCCACCGCGAACCGCATCGCCAAGTTCCTCGAGAGCAAGAAATATCCCATCCGCAACATCCACGTCCCCAAGACCATCGATAACGACCTTCCCCTGCCGGACAACGCGCCGACCTTCGGCTTCAACTCCGCCAAGAACGAGGGTGCGCACATCGCCCGTACGGTCTATGAGGATGCCCGCACTTCCGGCAACTGGCTACTGATTTCCGCAATGGGCCGCAGCGCAGGCCATCTCGCGCTGGGTATCGGCGAGGCGACCCACTGCCCGATGACCATCATCCCCGAGATGTTCAACAAGACCGGGATTTCGGTGGACAAGATCATCAAGCTGACCCTTTCCGCGATTCTCAAGCGCACGATCCTGGGTATCCCCTACGGCACCGTGGTGGTGGCAGAGGGCGTGTTCCACGATCTGGATGCAGAGGATATCAAGGCGACCGGCGTGCATATGACCTATGACGAGCACGGCCATCCGGAACTCGGCAAGATCTCCAAGGCGGTCCTCTTCAACGATATCCTGGAGAAGGAATTCAAGAAGGTGGGGATGAAGGTCAAGACCCGTCCCGTGGAAATCGGTTACGACGTCCGCTGCCAGGATCCCGTGGCCTTCGACCTGAGCTACTGCTCAGAGTTGGCGATGGGTGCCTACGAACTCTTTGCCAAGGGTGAGACCGGCTGCATGGTCTATGTGGACGCTTTCGGCAACGCCCGTCCCCTCTATCTGCACGACCTGCAGAACGCCGAGGGCAAGATTCCCCCGCGTCGCGTGGACATCGAGGGCGGTATTGCGCAGAACTACTACAAGAACATCTGCCACTACATCACTCCCGCCGACTACGAGGCCGCCAAGGCCTATGTACCGAACCCCGAGGACTACGACTTCAAGAAGATCCTGGGCTGGTAATTTTTACTGGCTTTTGATAATGAAAGAGGGTGACCGATAAAGTCACCCTCTTTTCTTTAGAACCTGAAGTTGTCTAGCCTTCCCGCTTGATGGTGACTTCGCGCACCAGGCAGCCGGGCATGATCTTTTCCATACCCATCGTGACTTTGAAGGTCGTTGCGCCGAGGGTAGGATCTCCCTTCGTCTTTTCCTTCTTGTCACCCTTCACCTTCTTGTCCTTGGTATCGGAGGCTACCTCGCCGGGCTTGGCGTCGGCAGGGGCATCGCCGTTGGCGATATCCTGTGCAATGGCCTGAGCCTCGTCAAGGGCACCGAAGCGGTTATCCCAGATCTTCTCGGGATCCGGTTTGAGCATCGCAACGCGCTTGTAACTGCGCTTGCCGTTCTCGTCCATAACGCCCATCAGCACTTCATACTCAGACTTGTTGTTGACGCCTTCCTTGAGACCGATCTGTACCTGGACGGTCTTGTCCTCGGTATTGATCTTCCAGATGGGAACGTTGACCTTGAACTCGTCATAGGAACGCTGCAACTGGACGATGGCCTTATCGATGGCACGGGAACAAACCGTCAGCATCTGTTCCTCCTTGCTCTTCTTGGAGAAACTCTTGGAGGAGACATTCTCAGCGGAAGTCCGGGTCTCACCGATGTAGGAGAGCTTGAAGATGTCGGAGGCGTCGAAAGCCGCCCTGCGCGCGGGATCGCTTGCGCCCTGGTACCAGTAATCCTTGTAGAAGGTCCCGGCTATCTCGTCGTTCCAGTCCAGGCGGTAGAGGTAGGTGGTGATGTTCACGGTAAAGCCGTCAATCTCATTGACAGCTGCACCCGCCATATTCCCCAGGTCACGGACCGCACTGCTGCCCAGCAGGGCCCCAGCGATTCCGCCCAGGATGGCAACGGATTTTCCGGCCACCTCTGAGGCTTTGCCCTTATCTACGAAGGTGATGTCGTTGACGATCATAAAGGTCTTGCCGATCAGGTCCTCGCCCGCATCGCCGAGCATGGCGATATTGCGGTCAGTTTCACCGGCGTTCTTGATATCGGCCTGGGAAGCGTCATAAAAACCGCGCTCCTGGATAAGGTTCATATCAAAGGCTCCGGTCGCGGGATTGCGGTCGAACCACTTGGCTACCAGTTCGCGGGGAACGTGATTCGACGCGATGAACGCATCAATGTCAGCCAGGTTCGATTCCGCTTTTTTCTTACCGCCCTGCTTCATCTTATCCATGCTGGATTCGATGAAACGGGTTTCCATCGGCAGGTTATGGTCATTGAACTTGTCCGGAATGGGAATTACGCGGAAAGCCCCTTCAATCTCGGTGGCATACTGGAATCCGGAATGCTTGATCAGCACGGAGTACAGGGAACTGCGGCGGTATTTAATCAGGGAGCCGTCTTCTGCGCGCCCGTCGGCGCTGGCTGCATCCTGGGCAAGGGCCGCCACCGTGGCGGCAAGCATCATCGATGCGATAAGGAATAGTTTTTTCATAGGTCAAAGCGGTTACCAAAGCCAGGCATTATAATAGGCGTTGGCTTTCTGATTATTTCCATAAGCGACACCCACTGCCCTCCAGGCTTCAGTCTCACGCTTCTTGAGGTCGTATTCGCGGTCTTCGCGCTTTTCTTCGCGCTTGCGATAGTAGTCGATATCGCTCTTGACACGCGCTTTCATTTCGTCGGAGAGCTTCATCGCCTCCGGATAGCAGGACGAATCCGGCAGAATCAGCGCCAGATACTCCCCTGCTTCAGCCGCAGCGGCGGCATCCTGGCCGGCGTTCCAGATGGAGCGGGCTTTGGCCAGGTTGCGCTTGGCTTCATCGTCAATATACTTCTGATAAATCTCAGAAGCAGTATCCATCACCTTCCAATATGAAGGAATAGCTTCGGGCACCTGGGAGAGGATAGCCAGCGCCGACGCGTAATTGTAGGCTTTGGCCTCGTTCTGAGCGCGGGTGATGATGTTTTCCAGCTGCTCCTCATAGTACTGTGCAATCTTGACTGCAGAGCCTTTAAGGAAGGCGCCGAGTTTAGGATTCGACGGATTGACGGCCCGGAAGCAGGCCAGATAGGACTTGGTCTCGGACTGGTCCACACCCTGGCTGGGGAAACTTACGGAATCGAAGATCTTCTTCGTGAAGGAATCCACCACGTAGAAGGTCAGGTCCAGTTTCTGGAAATACTTGGGAGGAGGTCCGGGAATGACATATTTCTCCTCTACGGTGGCCTGGCAGGTCAGGAAGAACTGGTTGTTGTCATCCGTCGCGCCGAGCCCGTTACGGGAGGCGGCAGCACGCATCTTGTTGGTCAGTGATGCTACGGCCTCGGGGGGGACGTTGGTGGACTGCTCGGAGAAGAAGATGGAAATCGGGATGGCAGGGACCTCGCCGGCGGCGGGTGCCTGGGCATTCGCGGCTCCCGCAAAGAGCAGAAGGGCGGAAGCGATGCCGATAATGTGTTTGAAATTCATAGGTCGATCGATTACTTGTTGCCGATGATGATGATGGACTTGCCGAGTCCGGCGTTGATCTGCTTGATGAGCGGGATATTGCAAGGCTCGCCCTTGAGGTACTTGACCAGGTTGCGGCCAAAGTGATTGGCTGCCATGGCACGCCCCTTCTCGTCATAGATAGGCATACGAACGGATTCGAACTTCATATTGAGTTCGGTATCGTCGGCAAGGTTGTAACGATGGTTCACGGTATTCTCGTTCACCCAGTCTTCGATGATTTCCTTGAGTTCCTTGTCACCGTATTCGGTTTCCAGGTTGATCCCTTCATCGTTCTCAAACACATTGATGTCCAGGGAAATCTCACGGCCGTTTTCGAGCAGGTCTTCGAAATGGGCCTGGAGACGGTCGCAGAATTCGTCGATGTGCGCGTTCACCGCTTCGGAGAGCAGTACGGGCAGCTCGGCGGTAAACGAAGGGGCGCCGGTACCGGTGGAAGTCGCTACTTCCTTGTCGGTGTAGGAATCCAGTCCCTGGAGAGTGTAGGTCACGGACTGTTTGGGGCCCATCGTATTGACGCTCCAGGTAAGCTGCATAATGATGTCGGCGCGGGCGCGGTTACGCAACTGCATCAGCGGGTTGGACTGTACGCCGCTGCCGTCTGCCGCAGAAACGGCCGCCATCTCAGCCGAAGAATTGTCGATGCTCTTGAGCACGGACTCCAGGTTCTTCAGGGGGAAGCCGCGGTCAGCCATGAGGCCGTTGAGTTGCGAAATCACGGGAAGCAGCTGGGGGTTTTCCATGAGGGCCTTGCGATAATCGGGAATGTAGGTCGCCACACCCTGATTGTCATAGGTCGTCATGAACCCGTTCTGATTGCACCAGAGATCGCTGGGAACCACCATGATGGACGGCTTCTTGGCCTGTCCCATCGCGACGAGGGAAAGGCATACCGCCGCCGCTGCAAGAATCAATTTTTTCATATTACTTTAAAATTCCGTTTTCCTTGAGGTATTCTTTCAGTTCAGGACGCAGGACCCGCAAGGTCGTTCCCTGTTTCATCTCGAGTTTATTCTCCTCCTTGACGGAAGACAGGGGCTTGCGGTCCTCGGTAGTAACAAAGGAACGGTAATATCCCTTGTCCTGGAAGAAGGCGTTGAAGAACTGCTCATACTTTTCCTGGGCGTTCACCTCGGTCACGAGGGGCTTGGATGCCATAGGATTGCCGGGAACGTTGATGCCCTTGAAGATGACGTCACGGACGGCGTTCTTCCAGGCCTGCTCCCTGGCGTTGGCGCCGGTACGGCCGGAACCGTATGCCCTGAGCACCATGGAGCCGTCAGCGTCATAGCGGATGAGAGCAGTGGGAGAATTGTAATAAGAAGAGGTGGTTTTCTGCGCAGCGCAACCGGCGAACAAAAGCGCCGCTGCTGCCAGTAATAACAGAATGTTCTTTTTCATAATCCTAGAATTCATAAGCCAGTTTAAGCATCGCGCCGTGAAGGAAGCCTTTCAGCAGGATACCTTCCACGTTGAAAACTGAATGTTGTCCCATATAGGCGATACCGAGGATGAAGTGATGCCGCTCTTCATCACCGAAGCGAAGACCGATCATCGGGGAGAACATGACACCATCATTGAAGGTGTAACCGACGTCCAGGCTCCAGCAGGGAACGACGGAACGGTATTCTCCGGAAATCATCAGGCCCCTCAAATCCAGGAAAAGCGGGACAGCGATTCCGGAGCGGGATTTACGATAGAGATTGTTGATATAATAACGGACACCAACGCCGCCACCGAGCTGGAAGAACTCGTTGAAGCGGTAACCGGCGATTACCTGGGCCTGAATCGGTCCGTAAACGGACAATTCGTTGGCCAACACGCCGCCAAGCAATTCGCCGCCCCACCAGAAGCCACTCTCCTGAATGGTGTAATCCGTATATTTCCCCTTATTGACGGAAGGGACGGAAGGAGTCGTAGGGACTTGTGCAAAAACCGCCAGCGACCCCAGCAGGGCGCAAAGCGAAGTAATGAGGAACTTTTTCATAGGACGGAAAATTTATCAGAATCCGGCACCAAGGCCTTTGATGATACCGGCATTTTCGAGCGCCTTGCGGAGTTCACCGACATTCACGT
This sequence comes from Bacteroidales bacterium, assembly GCA_016282145.1. Taxonomy (GTDB): domain Bacteria; phylum Bacteroidota; class Bacteroidia; order Bacteroidales; family UBA932; genus Cryptobacteroides. Next base: position 16,720 of record JAEEJZ010000050.1, read on the forward strand.
TGACAATCTGGCCAAATTTGTATTCCTTTCCGAATTTTACGACCTCGTCACTGCCTTCCTGCACGGAAGAGACATAGCGCATATAGTCGCCTCCGTCCGCAAAGAAAGTGGCAAAGAAATCCGCGTGGTCCGTCATTGCCGAGGGAGATTTGCATAGCGGCCTGAAGGAGGCTCCGGCCCCGGCATAACCCTTGAAGATGATACCGTGTACGGCATTGCGACGGCTTTCGTTCATCGCTGCCTGCGCCTTGGAGGCATAACTCCAGACCTTGATGGAAGAAATCCCGGTCCCCACGCTCTTGACATATTCGATGTCATAACGGAAATCGGGTTTGTTTGCCGCCTTTTTAGGCGCAGCGACGGCCGAAGCGGAGAGCAAAAGGCCCGCGACGGCCAGGAGGGCAAAGGCAATCTTTCTCATAGTGAATTATTTAGAGGTTATTACTTTTAGATTTCAGCGATGACGGTCTCGCAGGCGCGCGTGTAATCCCCAACCTTGACGCGGATATTGGCGTCCAGGGGAAGGTACATATCGATGCGGGAGCCGAATTTGATGATGCCGCACTGGGCACCGGCTTCGGTTTTCAGTCCGGGCTTGGCATAGCAGACGATACGGCGGGCAAAGGTGCCGGCCAATTGCTTGAAAAACACGTCGCGGCCCTCCGGGGTGCGGATGGCCGTGCAAGTGTGCTCGTTATCCTCGGAAGCCTTGGGCTTGAAGGCCATCAGGTGCTTGCCGGGATGGTATTGGTAGTACGTCACTTCCCCGGTGACGGGCCAGAAATTGGAGTGCACGTCAAAGAAGTTCATATAGACCGATACCATGATGCAGTCCCTCTTGAGGAACTCCTTTTCGTACATTTTCTGAACGATGACCACCTCGCCGTCAGCGACGCTGCTCACTACGGTGGAACTGCCCACAGGGCGGCGCACCGGTACCCGGAAGAAACGGGTCTGCCAGATGCAGAACCAGCCCAGCACGATGGTGACGGGCCATAGCACCCAGGGATTCTTCGAAAAGATCCACACCGGGATCAGCACGGCGGCACTCCCCAGATAGACCAGGGCAAGGGTTCCATAGGAATTCTTGTCGATTTTCATCAGATGATTTGGAAAATGGAAAGGTAAATCGTTGCGGCAGGAATAGCGGTCAGGCTACTGTCCAGACGGTCCAGCCAGCCACCGTGTCCGGGGATGGCGTTGCCGGAGTCCTTGATGCCCAGAGTCCGCTTCCAAAGGGATTCGAACAGGTCACCGACGGTAGCGAAAATGCAGATGACTACGCCGAGTGCCAGGCAGTGATACCAGGGCATCTGCAGGAGCCGGAGGGCCCAGAGCGCCAGCGCACCGCCCATGCAGAGCAGGATGCCGCCGACTACGCCCCACCAGGATTTTTTCGGCGAGATATGGGGAGCCAGTTTCTTGGAATTGGGCTTCTGTCCGAGCAGCGAGCCGAGGCAATAGGCGCCGACATCGGAACACCAGATCAGAATGAAGAAGCAGAGCATGGTCAGCCCGGAGGGGACGCCGTCGCGCACCAGCAGCACCGGCAACAGCGCCACCGGTCCGCCGATGTACAGCAGTCCGGTGCACAGGTAGGCGAATTTACCGAACTCGAAGCGCTCCTTGCTGAAAATCTGCGTAATGGGAATGCAAAGCAGCGGAATCACCCCTGAAGCAAGCGCTTCCTCCCCTACCTGTTCCGTGCGGACGTACCAGAGCGAAAAACAGGTGAGCACGACTGTCAGCGCAGCCAGGATACGGGCTGCCTTGAAGGACTCGCCCAGGGAGTTGGCGTAGAATTCGTGCATCATCAGGCAGCCGGCAAGGGCCACGAAAATATGCAGCTGATGGGGTAAAAACAAGAGCACACCCGCCAGAATCCCCACATAGAGGATGCCAAAGAGTGTGCGTAGCGTCAAATTCTTCATTTCACTTTCGGACCAAGGATTCGTTCCACGTCTTCCGCAAAGATAACTTCTTTTTCCAAAAGTAGTGCGGCTACTGCCAAGAATCCTTCTTTATGCTCTTCCAGAATGTCCCGGGTCTTCTTGTGGATCTCGTCCACGAGTTTCTTGACCTCGGCATCCATCATCTCGGCCGTCTTCTCGCTGTAAGGCTTGATGAGTTCATAGCCGCGGGCGCCGGTGGAATCGTAATAGGAAAGAGTGCCCACCTTGTCGCTCATGCCATAGAACTGAATCATGCTGTAAGCCATCTGCGTCAGGCGTTCGAGGTCGTTCTGTGCGCCGGTCGAGGGTTCTCCGTTGACCATTTCTTCGGCCACGCGGCCGCCGATGAGCGAGCACATTTCATCCATCATCTGCGACTTGCGCCAGAGCTTGCGCTCCTCGGGCAGGTACCAGGCGGCACCGAGGGCCTGTCCGCGCGGGATCAGCGTCACCTTGAAGAGCGGGTTCGCGTGCGGCAGCAGCCAGCTGACCACGGCGTGTCCGGCCTCGTGGTGCGCAATCGATTTCTTCTCCTCCGGAGTGATGATGGAACCTTTCTTTTCCAGTCCGCCGATGATGCGGTCCACCGCATCGAGGAAGTCCTGGCGGTCGATAATGCTCTTATTGCGGCGTGCGGCGGTCAGTGCCGCTTCGTTGCAGACATTGGCGATATCGGCGCCGGAGAAGCCCGGGGTGTGCCTGGCCATGAAATCGACATCGAAGTCCTTCTCGACCTTCAGCCCCTTCATATGCACTTCGAATATTTCCTTGCGCTCCTTGAGTTCGGGCAGGTCCACGTGGATCTGGCGGTCGAAGCGGCCGGCACGCATCAGCGCCTTGTCCAGGATATCGGCGCGGTTGGTGGCCGCCAGGACGATGACGCCGCTGTTGGAACCGAAGCCGTCCATCTCGGTCAGCAACTGGTTCAAGGTGTTTTCGCGTTCGTCGTTGGAGGAGAAGCCCGCATTCTTTCCGCGGGCGCGGCCGACGGCATCGATCTCATCGATAAAGACGATGCAGGGGGCTTTCTCCTTGGCCTGGTTGAAGAGGTCGCGCACGCGGCTGGCACCTACGCCGACGAACATCTCCACGAAGTCGGAGCCGCTGATGCTGAAGAAGGGCACGTTCGCTTCGCCGGCAACGGCCTTCGCGAGCAGGGTCTTACCGGTGCCCGGAGGCCCGACGAGCAGGGCTCCCTTCGGGATTTTTCCGCCCAGCGCGGTATATTTCTTGGGATTCTTGAGGAAATCGACGATCTCCACGACTTCCTCCTTGGCGCCGTACAGACCGGCGACATCCTTGAAGGTCACGTTCACCTTGTTCTTGTCAGCCAGTTTCCCCGTGGATTTGCCGACGTTGAAGGGATTCATGCCGCCGGGGCCACCCGGACCGCCGCCCATCGCACGCCCCATGCCGCGGAACATCCAGACCCAGAGCAGGACCATGAAGACAAGGGGAATCACCCACTGGAGCAGTTCGCCCCAGACGTGCTCGTCGTTCTCCATAATGACCTTGACCCGGTCTGCCTGGGGCAGGTCGGCGTTCAGGCGCTCAAACTCCTCTTCCGGATAGAAACGACCGGAAACGAGGAAGACGAACTGCGGGGCACTCTTGGGCAGTTCGTTGTTCGGGAAGAGGGAGGCATACTTCTGTGCGCGCTCGGGTTTGAGCGACACGGCTCCCTGCATCTCGTTGCGGGTGAAGGTGATGCTCTTCACATCGCCCTCGCGCACCATCTCCTGCACCTGGTCCCATTCGATTTTCTTGGCCGGGTTGCCGCCTTTCCCAAGCAGCATATAGCCCAGTCCCAATATAAGCAGAATATAAAAAACCCAGGACAGGTTGATTCGGACAATCTTCACCCTTCCGGTATTCTTTTTCTTGCCGCCGTTCTTCTTGTTTTGTGGCATCTTTGGTTATTTTTCAGTAAATTTGCTGTGCAAATATAACAAATTCCATGCAAAAAGGCATTATCTGGCACAAAAGCCTCGATTCGACCAACGCAGAGGTGCGCAGGCAGTTATCCGAACTTGACAATTTGTCAATCGTGGCGGCCCGCACACAGACGGCGGGACGCGGACAGGGCGACCATACCTGGACCTCCGAACCCGGACTGAACCTTACCTTCACCCTGCTCCGGCGCTTTCCGAAAGGGGCCTTCGATGTCCGGAACCTGGCCGCCATCAATACCTATGTGACCAGTGTTCTGACGCATTATCTTGCCGCGCATGGCGTGCAGGCCTGGGTCAAGCCGCCCAACGACATCTGGGTGGGCGACCGCAAGATCTGCGGCATTCTCATTGAAAATATCCTCGACTGCAGTTTTGTCACGGAAAGCATCATCGGCATCGGCCTGGACCTGAATCAGACCGTATGGCCGCCGGAACTGCCGAATCCGGTGTCCCTGAAGGAATTGACGGGTAAGGATTATTCGCTCGAGAAAGAACTGGAAGCGCTGCTTGCGCTCTTTGCCGCTACGCCGATTTCAGGCTGCGAATAACGGCTGCGGGGTCCGGAGCACCGAAGACCGCGCTGCCCGCGACGAGGATATCGGCACCGGCTTCACGGAGCTCCTTCGCATTGGCGGCTGACACTCCCCCGTCCACTTCGATCATCGCGCGGTCGCCCCTGCGTGCGAGTTCCGCTTTCAATGCGGCAATGCGCTCCAGGCTCTCGGGAATGAAGCGCTGTCCGCCGAAGCCCGCATAAACGGACATGATGAGGAAGAAATCCGCGCTGCCGATGTAGGGGAAAAGTTTCTGCACGGGCACATCCGGGTCGATCGCCAGTCCGGCTTTCACGCCCATCGCGCGCAGCGAGGCAAGATGCTTTGCGGCATCGGCCCCGGCGGCTTCGAGGTGGAAACTGATGTAAGCGGCGCCTTTTTTCGCCAGATGCGGGAACCATTCCCAGGGATGGATGGTCATCAGATGGGCATCCAGGGGTATCGCGGCTTCGCGGCTCACCGCATCGGTAACGCTGAAGCCGAAGGAAAGGTTCGGCACCAGCACGCCGTCCATCAGGTCCAGATGAATCAGGTCGGCGTGGGCATTGAGCATACGCACGGCATCACCGAGTTGCAGGAAATCGGCACTGAGCAAGGAGGGACTGACGAGCATGGCGTTAGAGGTTTTCCGAGGTGGCAAGGGAGGCTTCTATATCCGTGACGTAGCGTTTGAAGCTGCGGTCGGTTGCCATCAGGTCGCTGACCGTGTTGCAGGCGTGCAGGACCGTGGCGTGGTCCTTCCCGCCGGTTTCGCTGCCGATGGTGGCCAGCGAGCAGTTGGTGAGCAGGTTGCGGCTCAGGTACATCGAGATCTGCCGGGCCTGCACGATCTGGCGCTTGCGCGAGCTGGAGAGCAGTTCGTCGCGGGTGATGTTGAAGTACTCGCAGACGCTGTCCTGAATGCGGGCGATGTTGATGTCGCCGGCATCTTCGCCGATGATGTTCTCGGTAATGCGGGCGGCCAGTTCCACGGAATTCTCCTGATGCGTCAGGGTCGCGTGGGCCATCACGGAGACCAGTGCCCCCTCGAGCTCCCGGAAATTGGATTTCACGTGGGCGGCGATGTACTCGAGCACTTCGTCGGAAATCAGGACGCCCTCGCGGTCGCGGCGGGCCTTGAGCATCGCCAGCCGGGTGGCATAGTCGGGACGGTCGAGCCGCACCGAGAGTCCCCATTTGAAGCGGGAGAGCATCCGGGCTTCGAAATTCCGCAGTTCCACCGCCGGACGGTCCGAGGTGAAGACCAGCTGCTTGCCGTTCTGGTGCAGGTGGTTGAAGATGTTGAAAAGAGCGCCCTGGCTGCCGCCGGCGGTCTGGAGGTCCTGGATATCGTCGATGATCAGGACATCGATCTTCATATAGAAGTGCAGGAAGTCGTTGAGCTTGTTGTGGACGGTCGTCGCATCCACATACTGTGACTTGAACTGGCTTCCGGTCACGTAGAGCACGATGAGATCCGGGAACTTGTTATGGATGGCAATACCGATGGCCTGGGCGAGATGGGTCTTACCCAGACCGGGGCCGCCGAAGATGAACAGCGGATTGAAGGGGGTCTTGCCCGGCGCCTCGGCAATGCTCACCCCGGCGCTCAGACCCATCTGGTTGCACTCCCCCTTGACGAAGTTCTCGAAACAATAGACGGGATTCAGGCGCGGATCGATCTCCACTTTCTTGAGACCGGGCAGCACCAGCGGATTGGTGATGCTGTCGGTACGCAGGTTACCCAGGCTGACTGCTTTGTTGACAGGGGCCGTCCCGTACTGGGCGTTGAGCGTCATCGCAGGCTGGGTCTGGACGGGGCGCACGGAATAGATGAGCCGGGCGTCAGGACCGATGACGCGACGAAGCGTCATCCGGATCACATCCAGGTACTGGTTCTCCAGGAATTCACGGAAGAAATCGGACGGCACCTCCACCGTCAGGGTCGGACCTTCAAGCGACAGGGGCTTGATGGGTTTGAACCAAGTGGTGAAGGGACGGGGCTCGATGATTCGCTCCACGATGTGAAGGAAGTCGTTCCAGATGTCGATGTGTTTTGCCTGTCCGTTCATTGGACTGCAAAAGTGGTCGAAAAAAAATTTACAAAAAAACTTTTCTCGTATTGTTTTTTAATTTTTTTCGTCCTAAATAAACAAGAGGATTGCTTTCTTTTGCAAAATATCGCAACTCGCTAATTTACAGATGATTAATTTTTGTAAACTTGCCAGTATGCCCCTCAGTTGCAAAGTGCTTATTTGGAAGATTTACAAATAAGCTTTTACGGATTATCGGGCAGTGGAAACGCTCTCGTCGTATTCTTTTCGATAGTCGAGCAATGCGGAAAAGAGGCTTTGTGCGATTTTATCCTTCGCCGCTTCGGTCCGCAGCTGCGCCAGGTCTCCGGCGTTGCTGATGAAGCCCATCTCGACGAGCACTGACGGCATAGCCGTTTTCCACAGGACGAAGAAGGGATCCTGCGAGAGTCCGCGCGATACCGGGAACGGTCCGCCCGTCTTCATCTTTTCGTCCACCATCGCGGCGAAGCGGATACTCTGTTCCAGATGGGCGTTCTGCATCAGGAGCATAAAGATGAACGATTCCTCATCGTTGGGATCCAGGCCTTCGTAGCGGGTGCTGTAGTCCTCTTCAAGATAGATGACGGAGTTCTCGCGACGGCAGATTTCACGGTTAAAGGCGAAAAGGTCGCGGTCCTTGGCGGACGACTGTCCGAGCACGTGGACGGAATAGCCGCTGGGGCCGCTGCGCGGGCAGGCGTTGACGTGCAGGGAGATGAAGAGGTTCGCATCCGCCTTGTTGGCAATCAGCGCCCGGTCTCCCAGAGGAATGAACACGTCGGTCCGGCGGGTCAGCACCACGTTCAGGTCCGGCGCCTTCTCCTTGATGAGTTTCTCCAGTTTGAGCGCGACGTCCAGGTTGATGGATTTTTCCATCGTCTTTTTATCCGCAGACACGGCTCCGGCATCCTTGCCGCCGTGCCCGGGATCCAGCACTACCGTCTTGAACTTCAGTCCCTGTCCCTGCAAAAGCAGGGAAAAAGACAGCAAGGCGGCCGCGCAGATTGTGTGTTTCAGAAATATCATTTATCTTTGTAGGTTGCAAATATAGTAAATAAATTGCATTCGGGAAAGTCCATATTGCGCTTTGCGCTGCTTTTGTGCAGCCTGCTTCTCCTGTTGCTGTCCGTCTCCCCCGACGGGGCCGCGCAGTCCAGAAGGGGCCGTGTCTTCGGCCCGCGCATCGAGCCCAAGAAGCCCGAACTGCCCGATTCCGCCGCCCTCGCCCGAAGGGATTCCCTGCATCGGGTCGATTCCCTGCATCGAGAGGATTCGCTGGCGCTGCTTTCCAAGAGTTCGCTGGAACTGCCGGCTTTCTCCCAGGCGCGCGACTCCATCGTCGAACTCTTCGACAACGGACAGCGCAAGATTCTCTACTACGGCGACGTCTCCGTCAAATACCAGGACATGGGCATCACCTCGGAATTCATGGAATACGACATGAACACCGGAACGGTCTATGCCCGGGGCGTCTATGACTCGCTCGCCGGCAAGTGGATCGGGCGGCCGGTCCTCACCCAGGGCGGAAAGACTTATAATATAGAGGAGGTCCGATACAATTTCAATTCCCGCAAGGCGCGCATCACGAACGTCATCACCAACGAGGACGATGCCATACTCCACGGCAGGAACGTCAAACTGATGCCGGACAATTCCATCAACATCACCAAGGGAAAATATACGGTCTGCGATGCGGAGAACCCGCATTACTACCTGAAGCTCTCCTCGGCGAAAGTGATGACGAAGCCTACGCAGAAGACGGTCTTCGGCCCGGCGAACCTGGTGGTGGAAGACGTGAACCTGCCCTTTGTCGGCCTCCCCTTCGGCTTTATTCCCAAGCGGCCGAAGCGGGCGACGGGTCTGCTGATGCCGACCTTCGGCGAGGAGAAGGCCCGCGGTTTCTATATGCGCGATGCGGGTATGTATTTCGTCTTCGGGGATTACCTGGACCTCTCCGTGACGGGAAGTCTCTACACGATGGGCTCCTGGGGCATCGACGTCAATTCCCGCTACCTGCTCAAATACAAATTCACCGGCAACATCTCCGTCAACTACTCGGTGGACAAGACCGGAGAAAAGGGCACGCCGGAATACCAGGAGCAGAGCAACTTCGGTCTCAAGTGGTCGCACCAGCAGGATTCCAAGGCCCACCCGGGGAGTTCCTTCAGCGCATCGGTAAACTTCTCCAGCCCTTCCAACAGCCGCTACAATTCCCATTCGGTGCAGGAAGCGCTCCAGAGCCAGACATCCTCCTCCATCTCCTATTCGCGCAACTGGAACGGCAAGTTCAACCTCTCCGTCAACGCTTTGCACTCCCAGAACTCGCGCGACAGTTCCTACGTGCTGACCCTGCCGAACATCACCTTCGGCGTAAGCACTTTCTACCCCTTCAAACGCAAGCACCGCGTGGGCAAGGAGCGTTTTTACGAGAAGATCTCTTTCGGCTACAACACCACCTTCCAGAACAAGATCGGCTTCAAGGCGCGCGAGTTCATGAAGGATGGCTTCTGGGACAAGTTCCAGAACGGGATGCAGCATAACTTCTCCATCGGCCTCCCGAGTTTCACGCTGCTCAAGTACCTGAACTTCAACCCGTCGATCTCCTACGGCATGAACTGGTTCTTCCGGAGCACGGAATACAAATACAACCCGGAGACGGACCAGCTCGAGAAGATAGACAGCGGGGCCTTCAAGGATTTCGGCGTCACGCAGACTTATTCCGGGTCCATCTCGATGAATACGCGCATCTACGGAACCTTCAATTTCGGCAAGTTCCGGCGCATCCAGGCCATCCGGCACATCATCTCCCCTTCCGTGAACATATCCTACAGCCCGGAGAAAGGAACGGCCTTCAACGGCTACCGCACCCTGGAATACACGACGGTTTCCGGCGAGCACAAGACCTATGAGTACAACCGCTACGAAGGGCAACTCGGCGGCGTCCCGGGCAAGGGACAGAGCGCCACGATGACCATCAACATCGGCAACAACTTCGAGGCGAAGGTGCGCGATTACGCCGATACGACCGGAAAGGGCAGCAAGAAGGTCAAACTCATCGACCAGTTGAATTTCTCCACGGGCTGCAACTTCCTCGCGGACTCGCTGAAATGGAATCCGATCTCGATGAACATCTCCACCACCCTGTTCAACGCCGTAGGCATCCAGGGCAGCCTGAGCCTCGATCCCTATGCCGTCGGCCCCGGCGGAAGGCGCATCAACAAGGCTGCCGTCGTGATGGGACAGGGGCTCGTGCGTATGACCAGCGCCAGCGTTTCGGCTTCCTACTCCATCAGCGGCAAAGGGCATATCAACGGCAATGACGGCTCCCGCGATCCCAGTGCGGGCAGCAAAGACAGCGGCAGCGGCGGAGGAGGAGGCGTCCAGACGACCGGCACCACGGACTACTACCAGCGCATCTTCTACCACCCCATCACCGGGGAGTTCATTCCCGGCGGCTGGCTTTACTACACCAACCCGAACGTACCCTGGTCCGTCAACCTGAGTTACTCCTTCCGCGTAAACCGCAACTACGGTTTCGACAGCGAGCAGAACAAGGTGACCACCAAGAACTCTTTCTCCAACACCTTGAATATCAGCGGCAATATCAAACTGACGCCCAAACTGTCGCTGAATGCCTCGACGGGTTTCGACTTCGTGGCGATGAAGATGACCACGACCCAGGTCAGCGCCACCTACGACCTGCACTGCTTCAACATTTCCGTCTCCTGGGTGCCGACGGGAACCTGGCAGTCCTACAGTTTCCGCATCGCCGCCAACGCCGCCGCGCTCGCGGATATCCTGCGCTTCAAGAAAAGCAGCAGTTTCTGGGATAAGTAATGGGAATATTGAAAAATTCTTCCTACCTTTGCTCCCGTCTTAAAAATAAACCCCTTTGAAATATGCTACATAGCCTATTCGAGCTCAGTGCGATGAGCAGGGAAGAGCTCGATGCGATTGCAAAATCCCTTTCTATCAAGGGAACGAAAAAGCTGGACGAAGAGCACTTGGCTTACGCCATCCTGGATGCCGAAGCTGCCGCCGAGTCCGTCAAACCCACTGAAAGCAAGGCCCGCGGACGCAAGCCCGGAAGACCCAAGAAGAACGCCGATGCGGCGCCTGCGGAAAAGCCTGAAGACCCTTCCCTCTTCCCCGAGGAAGCGAAGCCCGCAGCCAAAAAACGCGGCCGCAAGCCCAAGGCAGCGGCGGAAGCAGCCAAACCTGCCCCCGAAGCCCCCAAAGCAGTAGCGGAAGCGCCGAAGCCCGAGGCTCCGAAAGCGGAAGAAGCCCCCAAGCCTGCGGAAGAACAGCCGCAGCCCCAGCAGGAAATGAGCAACAAGCAACTCCGCAAGCAGCGCTTCCTCGAGCGCCGCGAGCAGATGAAGCAGCAGCAATTACAGCAGCAGGGCCAGGGACAGCAGCAGGCGCAAGCCCAGCCCCAGAAGCCGAAGCTCCCCGAGTATGAAGGGACGGTCGAGGCGACGGGCGTGCTGGAAGTGATGCCCGATGGCTACGGCTTCCTGCGTTCCTCCGACTACAACTACCTCAACTCCCCCGACGATATCTACGTCTCCCAGCAGCAGATCAAGCAGAATGCGCTCAAGCCGGGCGACACCGTCACCGGAGAGATCCGTCCCCCGCGCGAGGGCGACAAGTACTTCCCCCTGGTCAAGATCAAGATGGTCAACGGCCGCAGCCCGGAATTCATCCGCGACCGCGTCCCCTTCGACTTCCTCACTCCCCTTTTCCCGGAGGAGAAGTTCAACCTGCTCGGCCACGGGCACGAGAAGGATCCTTCCTGCCGTATCGTCGATATGTTCGCCCCCATCGGCAAGGGCCAGCGCATGCTGATCGTCGCGCAGCCCAAGACCGGTAAGACGATGCTCCTCAAGTCGATTGCCAACGCCATCGCGGACAACCATCCGGAGGTCTATATGATCGTGCTCCTGATCGACGAGCGCCCTGAGGAAGTGACCGATATGCAGCGCAGCGTGAAGGCGGAGGTGGTCGCTTCCACCTTCGACGAACCCGCCGAGCGGCACGTCAAGGTCGCCAATATGGTCATCGAGAAGGCCCGCCGGCTCGTGGAATGCGGGCACGACGTAGTCATCCTGCTCGACTCCATCACCCGCCTCGGCCGTGCCTACAACACCGTACAGCCCGCCTCAGGCAAGGTGCTGACCGGCGGTATCGACGCGAATGCCCTGCAGAAGCCCAAGCGCTTCTTCGGCGCCGCCCGTAACATCGAAGGCGGCGGCTCGTTGACGATCCTCGCCACGGCCTTGACCGAAACCGGTTCCAAGCAGGACGATATCGTCTATGAGGAATTCAAGGGCACCGGCAACTCGGAAATCCAGCTCGACCGCAACCTCGCCAACCGGCGCATCTTCCCGGCAGTGAACATCCTGCTTTCCGGTACGCGCCGCGACGACCTGCTGCTCGACAAGAGCACGGCGGCCCGCATCTGGATCCTGCGCAAGATTCTCGCCGATATGACGCCCGTCGAGGCCATGAACTTCATGACCCGCCTGATGGACGAGTTCAAGACCAACGAGAGTCTGATCGACAATATGAATAAGGTGTCTTCGAGAGACTAATACTGCTGACGCAGATCCTTTACCCTGACAGCCTTCCCTTCTGACTTGGGGAGGCTGTTTTTAGGTACCAGCCGTATCTCCGGGGTGATGAGGATCTCGTCTTTGAGGCGCGAGCGGATGGAGCGCTCGAGTCTCTGCAGGGACGCGTAGTCATCCAGGTTCACATCCTGCATTTCCACCTCGACGCGCATCGTGTCGTTGTTGTCCCGCGTTTCGAGGGTGATCAGGTAGTCGCTCGCCAGTTCCTTGAACTGCATCAGCACCTGTTCGATCTGGATGGGGAAGATATTGACGCCTTTGAGGATGATCATGTCGTCGCTGCGGCCCTTCATACGGTCGAGCCGGATGTGATGCCGCCCGCAGGGGCATTCGCCGGGCAGGATCCGCGTCAGGTCGCGGGTACGGTAGCGCAGCAGCGGCATGGCCTCGCGGTTGAGCGTCGTGAGGACCAGTTCCCCGACCTCTCCGTCAGGAACGGGCTCGAGGGTATCGGGGTTAACGATTTCCACGATATAGTAGTCCTCCCAGATGTGCATTCCGTTCTGCTCCTTGCATTCGAAGGCTACGCCGGGACCGCACATCTCGCTCATTCCGAAGGAGTTGTACGCCTTTACCCCCAGCATCTCCTCGATGCGGCGCCGGGTGTCTTCGCTGTGCGGCTCTGCTCCGATGACCAGGGTGCGCAGCCGCGTGTCCCTGCGCGGATCGATTCCCTGCTCGCACATCACCTCATAGATGCGTGCGGCGTAGGACGGGATGGCGTGCAGGACGGTCGTGCCGAAATCGGTGAAGAATTTGATCTGGCGCAGGGTATTGCCGGCCGCCGCGGGAACGGTGAGCATCCCCAGAAGTTCCGCTCCGTACTGGAAACCCAGACCTCCGGTGAACATGCCGTAGCCGGAACTGTTCTGGAACACGTCCGAAGGACGGCAGCCCACCATCCAGAGGCAGCGCGCGACCGCCTGGGCCCACTGCTCGAGATCCAGCTTGCTGTGCAGGATGACCGTGGGATTGCCGGTGGTTCCGGAGGAGGAATGCAGCCGCACGCAATCCTCGAGCGCGATGCTCCTCAGTCCGAAGGGATAGTTGTCCCGCAGGTCCTGTTTGGTCGTAAAGGGGATTTTCCGCAGGTCTTCCAGGGTCTTGATGTCCGAAGGGCGGATACCGGCTTCGGCGAAGCGCTTGCGGTAGAACTCGGACTGCATGCAGTGTTCAAGCGTACGGTGCAGTCTTTCCAACTGGAGTTTTATAATCCCCGCTCTGTCCAGCGTCTCCAGTTCGGGATGGAAATATTCGCAGTGTAGGTCCATAAATTGGTGCAAAGATAGTGGATAATCGCAAACACTTTGCTATTTTTGAAAAAAAATTGCGGCCTATGGATATCCATTCGTTCAACGATACGATTTGCGCCCCGGCAACAGGCTCCGGCGGAGCGATTGCGCTCATCCGCATCAGCGGTCCCGCTTGCTTTTCAGCGGTGGATTCCGTCGTCCGTTTCCGGAAAGGGACGGCCGCGTCTGCGCCCGCATCCCGCATCAAGTTCGGCGAGATTCCCGAAGTGGACGAAGTGCTTGTCAGCCTTTTCCGCGCGCCCCATTCCTATACCGGTGAGGACAGTGCCGAAATCACTTGCCACGCCTCCCCCTTCATCGTCTCCCGCATCCTGCAATTGCTTACCGATGCAGGCTGCCGGCCCGCAGGCCCCGGAGAATTCACGCGCCGCGCTTTCCTGAACGGGAAGATGGATTTGGCGCAGGCGGAAGCGGTGGCCGATGTGATAGCCGCCGATACGCAGGCCGCACACCGCATCGCGACGAACCAACTCCGCGGGCAGTATTCGCTGCGGCTGCGTACGCTGCGCGACCGTCTGCTGGAAATCGCTTCGCTGATGGAACTGGAACTCGATTTCAGCGAGGAGGAGGTGGAGTTTGCCGACCGGGCGAAGTTGCGCGCGCTGCTGGCGGAAACCTGCGCGGAGATTTCCCGGCTGGCGGATTCTTTCCGGACGGGCAATGCGATCAAGAACGGGGTGCCCGTCGTCATCGCCGGTGCCGCGAATGCCGGAAAGAGCACGCTGCTCAATGCCCTGCTCGGCGAAGAACGCGCCATCGTCTCCGATATTCCCGGTACGACGCGCGATACGGTGGAAGAGACGCTGGTGCTCGGCGATGTGCGCTTCCGTTTCATCGATACCGCCGGGCTGCGCGAATCCACCGACGCCATCGAGCGCATCGGCATCGAACGCTCGTATGCGAGTATGGCCAAGGCGCAGGTGGTCATCGGCGTACTGGACGGGCTGTCGCCGCTGGATGAATTGCGCAAGGCCTGCGAAGAGATTACGAAGCGGCTCTCCCCTGCCCAGACGCTGCTGATGGTGCGGAATAAGGTGGATGCTTACGACGCGATTCCGCCCGAGGAGTTTCCGCGTTTCGACCGGGTCTATGGCATTCTGGAACTGAAATATCCGGCCTTCGGAACCTATAACTGGCCGCCCGATCAACTGGCCGGCGAACTGGGGATTCCCTCCCTGCTGGACATTTCCGCCCGCAGCGGAGAAGGCCTGGAAACCTTGAAGCAGCGGCTCCTGGAAAGCGTCGGCGACCTGGGTTCCCCGGACAATGCCACGCTCGTCACCAACCTCCGCCACTACGAAGCACTGCACTCCGCCCTGGAGGACCTGGGCCGTGTTTCCGCCGGTCTGGACTCCGGCCTCACCGGCGATCTTCTCGCCCAGGATTTGCGCAGTGCCACCCGCTCCCTGGGCTCCATCTTCGGCGAAATCACCACCGACGATATCCTTGGACGGATCTTTGAGCGGTTCTGCATCGGAAAGTGAAATGCCCGAGCAATCTTTGCTTTGGTCTGTTCGGTCTTCTGCTCGTCTAACTTGTCTGTCACGATACCGCTGTCTTCGGCCTGCCAGTAATTGCAGATGTCTTTGTATTCGGCGATGGCGCCGCTGTAAACACCCGGGGAGTGAGACGACAGCAGCAGTGCCATCTTCTTCACCTTGGCGGGAGCGTTTACACAGTACATACGCTGGATGGGCGACTGAATCTGGGCATTCATCGTAAAATAGTAGATAAGCGAAGCCAGTACGAGGACCTCGGTGTCCATATTTAGTTATCAAACTGTGGCTTCCAATAGCTAGGGCCGGCATTGTCCCGGACCTTCTGCATCTGCGCGCTGAAATCAGGTACGGAGGGTTCCTTCCTAGCGCGTTTCAACTCCACTCCATTAATAGTTCCTCCCCATATTACGTTATTCGTCCATTTTATGTCTAAAGCGGGCATGTCATAGACCTCGACCGCTATCTGGTTCTTTCTATGGCATATGATGGTGTTGCCCTCAATCCTGAGGCCCTCCGGCATCAGTACGTTCTCCGGGTGGCCGACGATAGCTATCTGCATACCGAAATCGCAGTCCACCAGCCAGTTGCCCTTAATTACGACGTCCGTCACCTGATAATAGTCCGACAGTTTAGGGTTCTCGAAACCCCTGATAACGCTCACTGGCGAATGAGCACCGTAACCACGGAGCTCCCGCATATAGTTGTCTTCTACCCTGTGCCTCTCCCCTATGATGCGGACACCGCCTGATCCGTTCTTATGCTTGCCGATGAACCAGTTCCCGCGGACGATGCAGTCGTTGCCGTGGCGAAGGGTAAGGGTGCCCCGGCTTTCTTCGAAAAGATTGCGTTCATAGACGTTGAAGCAGCTCTTGCTGGAGATAATCTCGACCTCCCCGTCACAGTGCAGGAACCAGTTGTCCGCTACGGTGCAGCCAGCATCCTTCATGGAAAAGGTGCTGCTGCCTACGCGTATGCTTTCCTGCCCGTTTATTTGCACTCCCTTTGAACTCATCAACGTGTTGGGACGGGTGAAGAAGTTGTTGCGGATCACATGGTGCACGGCCTGGCCATCCTGTATGTTCACGGCTAGCATGGCGCCTATTGTCTTCTTGTCCAGGAACGCGCAATGCGAGACTTCCTGATACGAGCCCCGCAGCTGCACGAAATTCCCCCATTTGCCCTTGGGCGCGAACTCGCAGGCGGAACCGTCGAAGATGCATTCGGAAATGCGGCAGTGGGAGGTGGTGTCGGTCATGCTAAAGAAATTGTAGCCCTCCTGCTGCTTTTCGAAGCGGAAACCCTCCACGACAAGATAGCTTCCGTCAAGGTACACCCTGCTGCCCTCCGAGAAGACCACACCCCCGGGAGTCTGGGGCATCATGACAATGGGATCCGCCAGGGTGCCTCTCCCGCAAAGGCGTACGGTCACCATCTCATACACCCCATCGATTATCCTGACCGTATCTCCCGGCGATAGTTTCAGACTGCGGACGGAGGCTGGTTTCGTATTGCGAACAGCGGCACCGCAGAATGCGGTCGAGAGTACAAGGAGAGCTATTGCTAGAAGCAATTTGATGGTTGCTGAGGGTAAGTCAGCCTTATTCAGATTTTTCCTGATACAGAAGCAATGAGACAACATCATAGTTCTCAATCTTGTCATAGGGAATCACTCCGGCTACGTCGTCATAAAGGTCGATATGGACGGCGCAGGGGGGGCTTAGAGATTCTTCACAATCTGAGCAATCTTTGCTTTTGTTTCCTCTGTCTTTTGCTCGTCTAATTTGGCGGTCACGATGCCACAGTCTTCGGCTTTCCAATAATTGCAGATATCTTTATACTCGGCAATGGCGCCATCATAGACACCCGGAGAATGAGAGGAGACCAGCAATGCCATCTTCTTCACCTTGGCCGGTGCGTTTACACAGTACATACGCTGGATGGGTGATTGTATCTGGGCATTCATCGTAAAATAGTAGATAGGCGAAGCCAGTACAAGGACCTCGGCCTGGGCCATCAACGGGTAGAGTTCCTGCATGTCGTCTTTCTGGACACAAGCCCCGTTGCCTTTTGTATGACAATACTCGCAGGCAAGGCAGCCGGCAATCTTCTTTCTGGAGACATTGACGAGCGTCACCTGATGTCCGGCCGCTTCAGCAGCCTTCTTGTACTCCTCCGCCATCCAGGCGGTGCTGCCATTGGCTCTCGGAGAGCCTTGTAGGATAAGAACTTTCATTATTGCATAGGTTTATTTGTCGATGATGACGATATGGTATTTGCGTGTACCCAAGCCAATAGCTTCGGCGTGATCAGGCACGTGGCGGCATAGTCATCGCAAAGATACAAATAAAACCACATCGGCCGGTCATTTCATTCGAGCAAACTGCCGGATGGTTAAATAGTTGGTTCCCGATACATGACCTGGGACGGAGTTTGTTAATCTTTATCCAGTTGTAAGGCATATTTCGCAGGTGATTTGGGTGACACATTGATAAAGTCAGGGAAATTTAAAATTCTCCCATCATTCCGACACATATATTTGCGGCAAAAATCCTATTGTATTTGCGCAGCAAAAATTAAAGTGTATCTTTGCAACAAGAATTAACGTGTAACATTACAAAGATATGGCAATACCTTCAGAAAAACTTGCACAGTCTCTTGACGCCCTGAGACAGTTACAAGAGTCGAAGAACAGTCCTATAATCAGGTCTTCAGAAATCAGCAGGACCCACCAGGAACGTCTTGTTGAAAACGGCTTTCTGATGAAAGTCGTCGGGGGGTGGTATATTCAGTCAGATCCGGCAGCTGTTTCCGGCGATACTACGGCCTGCTCTATTTAATACTGGAGGTTCA
>JAEEJZ010000051.1 GCA_016282145.1 Bacteroidales bacterium
AACTTTGAAGACGAATTTATAAGAAAACTATATGAACGCTCTGCCTTCGCCAATATGGACGTGGCGACGCAGCACAAATACGAGAGCATTATGAGAACCGAAATCGATATCATCGCGCAGAAAGCCTGGGCCCGGGAGGAAGGCAAGGCCGAAGGGCGTAAAGAAGGTGAAGCAGATAAAGCCCGGTCTATTGCCCGGAACTTCCGCGATATGGGCCTTCCACTGGAACAGATCTCCAAAGCCACCGGACTCTCCGTCGAACAGATCGCAGCACTGTAGCCTTTACAGCGGATCGACCTCCAGGGTGAGGTGGCTGGCGTAACTGCGTTCGGTGCAGAAGGCAGTCACGGCGCCATAAATCCCCTGCTTCCGGGCCGAAAGCGAAGCATTACGCGGCAGGATGATGCGGATACGCTCCCTGCCGCTTTGAATTTTCACCTCCTGCACAGGCAACAAGGGCAGCGCAGCAAGCCGCTCCGAAAGTTCGCCCAGGAACCAGCGCAGACGCTTCTCGTTCTTGTCATTGAAGACCACATCCACGATACGGCTGTAAGGAGGAAGGCCAAAGGCGGCCCGCTCGCGAAGCAAGAGCGCAGGAAGGGCGGCCGCATCATCGGCCCAAAGCAGCGAATGCAGCACGGGATGCTCCGCCTGGGCGCATTGAATCAGCAGCGGCGACTCCCCCGCATCGCGGCACAGGCCGGACAGGGCACGGAAAGCCTTTTCATCGGTACGGAAATCCTCGCCCTTCAGCATAAACTCCGCACAGAGCAGCGCCGTCAGCCCCTGCCGGACCAGAATGGCAGGAGTCGCCCTGCGCAAAGGCAACACGGACAAACGCGTTGAAGCCTTGGGGAAAAGAGCCCGCGCTTCGATTTCCACATTGTCCGTATCGCTCCAGGGCAGGAGCAAGAGCACGCGCCGCTTCGCCTCGAAAGCCAGGCGCATCCGCTCCAGCAATTTCAGCGAGAAAGAACCGTTCATACCGTTCTTTCCCCTTTCGGCGACCGTGTCGATGATTTCAGGGACGGCGGCGGGAGCGGCGGGCGCTTCTACCTTGATATATTTGCCAGCAGCGGCATTGAGGGCCGATTCCAGCGAAGGGAAATCGCTGCCCAGCAGGACGGAAGCACCGCAGCGGGCCGCGAGCCAGACCGCCGCATCACGGGCATTGAAACGCGGCGCCGTCATTTCCCGCCGATGCAGCGGGGATTCCTCCGCATCGACGATAATCAGCCCGAGGGTCGTCCAGGGCAGCAGCAGGGCCGCAGGACCGCCCGCGACAAAGACCGGACCGCCTGCGCGGACGGCGGAAGCGATATCGCGGCGCTCGGAAGCGCTCGTTCCCGCCGTATAGACCCGCGCACTGCCTTCCCAGGCTTCGGCACTCCGGCCGGGAGAGAGCAGCAGCGCACTCCGGCCCGCGTCCAGGCATCGGCGCAGCAGTTCCGCATAAACTTTATCGCGCGCACCGGCTTGCAGCAGGACAGGGCGGGCTTCGTCGAATCCCGCCAGAATCGCTTTCAGCGTGTCCTTGGCCGCCGCATCCAGGCGCGGATGCAGGTCCGCTGCCCCGGAAACCGCCTTCTTCGCACGCGCCTTGCGCAGTTCCGCATCGGTACGCGTCGCCGGATAGGCACAGTGATAGACCTCGCCCAGCGTACAGAGCGTATAATCGGCAAGGAAGTGCCAGAAAGCCAGTTCCTGCGCACTGACCGGCTCCAGCGTGCGTTCCACGCCGATAATGGGACGGATGCGGGAAAGTTCCACATCCGGTTGCGCGCTCAGGGCTGAGACGACGGCGACATACTCCTTTCCAGAGAAAAGCACACGCACCCGCTCACCCACGGCGACGGGCTCCGCGGAAGCGTAAAAAGGCATCCACGTCAAACGCAGGGGCAATATGACCTGAAAATAGTACGTCACAGCGGAACAAATTTAACAACTTTCTGCGAAAAATTATTTACCTTTGAGCCTATGACACTCATTAAATCCATCTCGGGCATCCGCGGCACGATCGGCGGCCCCGAAGGCCAGGGCCTCACCCCTGCTGACATCGTCAAGTTTACCTATGCATACTGCGCCTGCCTGAAAGAGCGCAAGGCCCCCGCTTCCGGCGGGAAGTATAAAGTGGTCGTCGGTAAGGACGCGCGCCTGAGCGGCGAAATGGTGGAGCAGATTGTCTGCGGCACCCTGATCGCCTGCGGCGTGGATGTCGTGAAATGCGGTTTCGCCAGCACCCCTACGACGGAACTGGCAGTCCGCTTCAGCGGGGCCGACGGAGGCATCATCCTCACGGCCAGCCACAACCCGCGGCAGTGGAATGCACTGAAACTGCTCAACGAAGAGGGCGAATTCCTGACGGCCGCACAGGGCGCGGAGATTCTCGCCAAGGCCGAAAGCGGCGATTTCGATTTCGCCGGGGTCGATGAACTGGGACATATCACCGAGCACGATTTTACCGACGAGCACATCGCTTCCGTCCTGGCGCTTGAGGCCGTGGATGCGCCCGCCGTGCGCGCTGCCGGCTTCAAGGTGGTGCTGGACGCCATCAACTCCGTAGGCGGGATCATTATGCCGCGCCTGCTGGAAAAACTGGGTGTGGAATGCATCAAACTGAATTGCGACCCGACGGGCGATTTCGCCCATAATCCCGAACCGCTGCCCGCCAACCTCGTCACGCTGAGCGAGACCGTGGTGCGGGAAAAGGCGGACCTGGGCATCAGCGTGGATCCGGACGTGGACCGGCTCGCCTTCATCTGCGAGGACGGCAAACCCTTCGTCGAAGAATATACCCTCGTCAGCGTGGCTGATTACCTGCTGGAAAGGGCCGTGGCGCAGGGCGTAAAAGAACTGCATACCGTCTCCAACCTCTCGTCAAGCCGTGCGCTGCGCGATGTGACGGAGAAATGGGGCGGCACCTGGCACGCCTCCGCAGTGGGCGAAGTGAACGTCACCACCCTGATGCACAAGGTGGGTGCGCTGATCGGCGGCGAAGGCAACGGAGGCGTCATCTATCCCGCTTCCCACTGCGGCCGCGACGCGATGGTGGGCGTGGCGCTCTTCCTCAGCCAACTCGCGCACAAGAAACTCAGCGCCAGCGCTTACAAGCAGACGCTGCCCGCCTATTTCATCGCCAAGAACCGCATCGACCTGAGCGACAGCGCGATGATCGACCGCATCCTGGAAGCGATGAAACAGCGCTACGCTGCTGAAAAACTCAATACCATCGACGGAGTGAAGATCGATTTCGAAGCCGAGCGCAAATGGGTGCATCTGCGCCGTTCCAATACCGAGCCGATCATCCGCATCTATGCGGAAGCCCCGACGCAGGAGGCTGCCGAAGCCCTGGGGAACGAGGTGGTCGCCTTTGCACATTCGCTGATGGAGAAAGCCTGACGCGATGTTTTCCTTCCGTACCACGCCGCTGGAAAACCAGTTGGACAAGGCCCTGCGTGACGGGCGCGTAGGCGTTTTCGCCTCCCCCGCCTGCTGGGACCCGCAGCGGGGGTACACCTGGGACATTTTCTCGGCGCGGGGCAACCTCGCGGAACTGATGCTGCCCCAGGGCGAGATGGAAGCCCATATCGACTTCGAGCTGGAGAAACTCGCCGCGCTGGATGCCATCGTCGTGGAGATTCAGGATACCGGCTCCCGCCATTTCCGCTATACCGGCGACGTGCTGCGGCTAATGTCCGCGCTCGCAACGCTCGATTCGGCACCGCCGCTCTATATCGTGGACCGGCCCAATCCGCTCGGACGCGCCGTGGAAGGCACGATGCCGGCCGGCGAAAGCGACGTCTTCCTGCCGAAGGTCGCGCACCGGCACGGCCTGACGCTCGGAGAACTCTGCCTGCTCTATTACGACGAGACCGGAGCCACTTACCCGCTGCATGTCATCAGCGCGGACTGCTCTTCATCGGGGCGCGCCCTGATGAGTTGGGCGGTGCCTCCCGCAACGGACATTCCCGGACTCTTCTCCGCCATCATGTACACCGGCGGCGTGCTCTGGGCCGATACGAGTCTCAATCCCGGGCTGGGCACGGGACGGCCGTACGAGTGGATCGGGGCACCCTTCCTGAAACCCTCGGCCTTGACGCCGCCCGCCCCGGAAGGCGTGCTGATGCGTCCCTGCAGTTTCGTGCCGGGCGAAGGGCTGTACGCCGGGGAGCGCTGCTTCGGCTACCAGATCCTGCTGACCCCGGAAGTCCAGTACAAATCCCTGGGTCACACGCTGGCGCTGATGCGCTTCTTCGCCGAACGCTACTCGCAGTTCAGCATCAGCGATGCGCTCTATACGCGGCTGGCGGATCCGGTGATGACGGAATTCCTGAAAGGGAGCATCGGCGCGGATATCGTGGAAGAGCATATAAAAAGCGAAGAGCAGAAGTGGGTGCGTAAGGCACGCCGCTTTCTGCTCTACGATGAAGCTCCTTACCGGATTAAATAAGGAACTACTTCTTCCTGGCCTTGTATCTCTGATAGAACTGGTCAACACGACCGGCGGTATCGACGATTTTCATCTTGCCGGTGTAGAAAGGATGAGACGTGTTCGAAATCTCAAGCTTCACGAGAGGGTACTCAACACCGTCCACTTCCAGCGTGTCCTTGGAGGTCGCGCAGCTGCGGGTGATGAAGACGGTCTCGTCTGACATATCCTTGAAAGCTACAAGTCGGTAGGTTTCGGGATGGGTTTGCTTCTTCATTGCAATGATTTTTTAGAATTCGGGTGCAAAGATAAGATTATTTGGTGAATTAACAAATAATTTATACCTTTGTGACCCCAAAAAGAACGGGACCTTAGCTCAGTCGGTTTAGAGCGCTTGCTTCACACGCAAGAGGTCGGCAGTTCGAATCTGCCAGGTCCCACTCTCCAAGCGCCCGGTTTCCCCCGGGCGTTTTCATTTTTCCGCAAATTTCCTTATCTTCGTTCCCGATGAGAACGAAATTCTTCCTGATGGCGGCACTGGGGCTGCTGCTTACGCTCCCGGGCTGCTTCTGCAAACGGCAGGCACCGGAATCCGATGCGGAAATCCTCCAAAAGGATACCGTCTATCCCCTTGGTTTCCTGACGGATACACTGATCCGTCAGGGCTATCGCATCCGCTACGGGCAGACCCTCGCCGGCGCACTGCAGGAACTGGGTGCCACGCCGGGTAACGCCTATATCCTGACGCAGATCTGCGACAGTGTCTTCAAGGTCAGCCGCGATTTCCGGGCACACGACAGCCTGGACGTCTATTACGCAGACACGACGCTCGCATCCCTGCGCTACATCGTATACCCGCAGAATCCCGTGCGCAGCACCGTCTTCAAGTGCTTCGATTCCCTCGCGGTCTGGAAGGTGGAGAAGCCCCTGACGCACGAGCGCCGCATTTCGGACATCCGCATCGAGACTTCGCTCTGGGATGCCCTGCTCGCGGACGGCGCCTCCCCCGACCTCATCATGCAGCTCGCGGACATCTATGCCTGGACCATCGACTTCTTCAGTCTCCGCAAAGGCGACCGCTTCCGCGTGATTTATAATCAGGAAACCTGCGACGGACAGCCCCTGCGCGTAGATACCGTCTTTTTCTCCCTCTATACCGGCGAAGGCGGGAAACGTGCCGCCGCTGTCTATCTGGACCAGAAAGACGGCAACAAGTACTGGAACGAGAAAGGCATCAGCCTGCGCAGCGACAAGGGCTTCCTCAAGGCGCCCTTGCAGTTCAAGCGCATCAGCAGCGGATTCGGCGTACGCATCCATCCCATAACCGGAAGGAGAAAGATGCACCCTGCGGTCGATTATGCCGCGCCCACCGGAACGCCCGTCCACACCATCGGTGACGGTACGGTCGTCTTTGCCGGATGGGACAAGGGCGGCGGCGGAAACTACATCAAGATCCGCCACGACCGCAAGGAATATGAGACGAAGTACCTGCACCTCTCGAAATTCGCCGCCGGCATCCGGAGCGGCGTCCGCGTGAAGCAGGGACAGACCATCGGCTATGTCGGCTCTACCGGCCATTCCACCGGGCCGCATCTGGATTTCCGCATCACCAAGAACGGGAAACCGGTCAATCCCCTGAAAATTGTCAGCGCCACCCAGCCTGAAGGTGCTCCGATCAAGAAGGAAAACAAGGCGCAACTGGATTCCCTCTACAAGCGCTATATGGCGGAACTCGGCGAATGATCCTGGAACCTGTCGCCTATTTCCGCGCTCCGCTGGCAGGGAAATTCGGACTCCCGCGCCAGAGCGGCGTCGCCCCGTCGCTCAAGGGCGAAGTGGTGCTGGAACCGGCCTTCCGCGGCACGGAAGCGCTGCGGGGCCTCGAGGGCTTCGATTATCTCTGGCTGATCTGGGGCTTTTCACTCAACGGGACATCGCCCGAAGGAAAAACGACCGTCCGTCCACCGCGGCTGGGCGGCAATGCACGGGTAGGCGTTTTTGCCAGCCGCTCCCCTTTCCGGCCCAATCCCCTGGGGCTCTCCTGCGTGCGGATCGAGCGCATCAGCCCGGACGGCATCACTGTCCTCGGCGCCGACCTGGCGGACGGTACGCCCATCTACGACATCAAGCCCTATCTTCCCTATGCCGATGCTTTCCCCCAGGCCCGCGGCGGCTATACTGACAGTGTAGAATGGCAGCCGCTTCAGGTCGAATTTCCGGAAGCATTACGTTCGGCACTGGGCGAAACGGATACAGCCGCCCTGGCGGAAATCCTTTCCCAGGATCCCCGCCCGGCGTTTCACGATGATCCGGAGCGCGTCTATGCCTTGGAATATCGCGGCAGGACCGTCCGCTTCCGCGTGAACGGAAGCGTAGTGACGGTTCTCCAAGATCAAGATTAATTCTTAATACCCCAGCCGCTCCAGCGTAGCGACAGGATCGGGCACCGTGGACGGCGCCGAAGGGTTGATTTTGCCGGCACGCAGGCCCTTGTCGATCAAGTATTGCAGGGTCAGGTCGGAACGGTTGGTAAAGAAACCGTCGGAGCGGCCGATCTGCTCCTCCATCTGCTCCAGCGAATCGAAAGAATAGGGATGGTTCAGCAGGCCCGCCTCTTTCACGAGTTTCGCCTGCCAGGGATGATTCAGTTCCTCATAATCATTCGGCGCACCGGAAATGGAGGGACCGCTGATGGTCGCCCCGTTGGCCTTTGCCCAGTCCAGGATGGCGCGGAAGCCCGCTTCGGTATCCAGGTCCCCGCCGGGAATCTCTTCGGGACAGGGCGGCCAGAGCAGGAAACACATCGGCAACTTCCCCTTGAACACCGCATTGGCGCGGACAAGGGAGGCCGGCGAGAAGGTTTGCAGAATGACTTTCCCGCGCGTCTTGCCCACCTGCACGAGTCCGTCCTTGTAAAACGCTGTTTCCTCAGGCTTCCGGGTGATGATGTTCCATCCGCAGGCATCGAGAATGTCATAGACGCGCTGCTCCATATCCTCGGGATTGACTTCCGGTTCCTTGAACTCGATGTAAATGCCGGGACGGTGGCCGCTGTCGGCCGGATCATCGACATAGGCCTCTGAGAAATCGTAATCGAGGAATTCCATATAATCCCCGCCTTCCTTCGCTTCCGCACGGATTTCTGCCAGGCTTTTGCCGACATAATCCGCCTTGAGGCGATACGAAAGGATGCGGCGGCCAGCGGAATCGCGGCGGAGCATCCGCCCCTCCGCATAGGCAATCTGGTCCTGCAGCGCGGAGACATACTGGCTACCGACATAAGCGGCGCGGGCCTGCGCGGGCCGGTCTTCATTGAACCAACTTCCGGCATCCAGCATCAGCAGTTCCACATAATAATAGGAAGAGGCGATATAGGGGATAAACGATTCGGCATCGCATTGCAACTGCTTTTCGACATCGTCGGCGGCAAATCCGAGCGAAAGATAGAACTCCCTGCGGGTAGCGGGAATCTCAGGACCGAAGACTGTCTCAATATCGGTCGTCCGGGTCAGGAGTTCGTCGTGGTTGGCGAGGATAACGCCATCCTTGGTACATTGTAGGTCGGATTCGAGGTAATCGGCGCCCATTTCCCGGGCCCAGCGCCAGGCGCTCTCGGTCTCTTCGGGCGCCCAATAGGTGGAGCCGCGGTGCGCCATCACGGCATAAGGGGGAACAGGGCCCTCACAGGCGGAAAGCAGCGCCAGGGCTGCAAAGATAAGGCAAGCAGGTTTCATAGCCCAAAGTTAAGCACTTTTACGCGAAAACGGTCCGCTTCCGAATGAGGAAGGGACCGTTTTCCAAGAAGAGGTGACTGGCAGAATCGAACTGCCGTAGCAGGTTTTGCAGACCTGTGCCTAACCACTCGGCCAAATCACCAAAGGGACTGCAAAGTTAGAAAAATAATCTGACTTCGCAAGTCCTTCAAAGAATTATTCCGGGATCTTCGCACTGAAGTGCTTGAACATCACGGACTCCACGGCAACGCAGACCACCGCGCAGAAAATGGAGGCAATCAGCGAGAGGAAGGCGCCGACCTTGGGAATCGAGCCCAACAGACCACACAAAATACTGATGGCGATCACGAGCAGCAATTCCGTAGCGAAGATGCGCCACTTCTCACCATTGGTCACCTTGAAACTCAGGTCCAGCGCTTCGACGGGACGCATATTGCGGTCCACGAGGAAGTACAGCGCAAAACTCCAGGCTATACCGAGCACGATGGCCGGTACGAGCATAAAGAACGCAGCGGCGAACAGGCCCATTGCTTCCAAGCCCAGGAAGAGGAAGAGGTTACCGAGGTTGTCGAAGTTTTCCTTCTTGAAGAGGATGAGCGGATCCACCGCCTCACCGCGGCTCATCGCAATGACGAATTTGACGATTCCCACGGTAGTACCTACGTTCAGGTAAGGAATCCACATCGTCAGGATATAGAGCACAATAGCGACCAGCAGGGATACAAAATTTTGGAGGGCGCAATTCACGCCCTCTTTAATCGTCTGGATAATATCAAGTTTTTCCATGAACTATCAGGATTTCTTGGTCTTCACGGAGATAAGGACACCCAGTTTTGCGGTCGTGTTGAGCGGGCCGATGGGAAGTCCCTGAGGCATGAACTTGTAGAAGCAGGTCTCTGCACCGACAAAGAAGGTGAAGGGGCCGGGACGCAGGTTCATCGCAGCACCGAAGGTTCCGCCGTAATCGGTCCAACCATAGTTCGCGGTAAGGCTGAACCAGCGGGCAGGACTGATGGTCAGACCAGCACGGACGTCATAGCGATTGGTCTGGATGGCGTAAGTACCCTGCAGACCGACGGAGAGTCCCTTGTAGAAAGGCATGTGATAACGGGCGCAGGCATTGACCGTCGTGGTCAGCATGCCGACGTTGCGCATCGGAGCATCCTGGACGGCAAACACCTGATTGACATAATCGGTGACATTCTTGCCTTCCATGATCTGGTCCTTGATCACGTTCTGTCCGTAAAGATTCTTGTTCCACATCATGGCACCCAGGTCAAGAACAGCAGCGGAAAGGTCCAGACCGAAGTCGGACTCCCAACTGATACCCAGGTCCACAGCACCGCCGTAACCGGAGATACCGACCTTACCGAAGCCCGGATGCTCGAAATCATAACCGTCAGCGGTCTTGGGGAAAGCCAGGAGCGTGGTAGCAAGATACATCTCGGTATTGGCGCTGGCCTTAGCCACCTCGTCCTCGATGAAATCCACTTTGAGGTTGTCGGCGTGGACCTTCGCGGCCGCAAGACCGAAGAGACCCTTCAGCGTAAAGCCGAGACGGAGGTTCTTTGCTACCTCGAAGGAAGCGCTGATGGCCTGCTCGAGGTAGGCCTTCGTCTCTGCGTTCATCGACTGGAACTCGTAATGCGTTCCCTTCCTGTCGGAAATCTCAAGAGGTTTGATCTGGGCAAGGAAATCCTTGCTCATGCCCAGATTCACCGCAGAGCGGAGACGGGTATCGAAAGAAAGGAAAGCATTCTTACCTACCTTGAAACCGAAGGAGAGCAGGCTGAGGCTGAAATCCACGTTGAGCTTCGCACCCACCTCGGGGATGCCGGCCAGGAAGGTCTCCCTGGGAACCTTATCGTTCAGGAAGAGCAGCAACTGACCGTCCATGGGGAACAGGAAGTTATTGACACCCAGGTTAGTCTGCGCGTTAATGCCAATGTCGTTGAGCCCAAAGCCGATGAACATCATCGTGTTCTTGGCATCATGCATCGCGGGGTTCAGCTCATATTTGTAGACATAATCGTCCAGGAAATACGCGCTCTTCAATTCCTGAGCATTGCCACGCAAGGAAGGCAGCAGCGTGAAAAGCGCTGCTGCAGTCAAAGAAAATACAATTCGTTTCATTTATAATTGGTTATTTGTCTCCTAATCTACCTGTCACACGAATCAGCTGCTTGCCTTCGGAATTCCGCTTCACATCCACGGAGATGGTGGTGGAATCCTCATTGACGGCATAGGTGGCCTTGTTTCCACAGAGTGTGGCAGTCAGGTCGATCACTGCCTTGGGAAATGCGGTCGCGCCCGTAGGGCAGGTCGCCTTCACGGTGAGTTCCTGGGTCAGCTGCTGGCCGTCCAGGGAAGGATTGACCTCGGGGCACTCCACAAAGATATTCGCAGGCTCCACCAGGGCCAGGGACATCTTCAGCGGCAGGCTGTGCTTGACGATGATGTCCGCCTCAAGGGCCGTAATGGCAATGAACTCAGAGAAATCAGCACCGGAGAGGTCGAATTCGTGACGCATCGTAAACGGCTCGCCGTTCTTGACGATGAAGGGGAATACGCTCTGGGCAGTGAACTCCAACGCACCGGAGACCGCACCCGTGGGGACTTCGCCCGACTTCGGCACTTCGACAAACTTGGAAACCTTGGCGTCTTCAATCTTCAACTCTTCAGGGCTGTCCTTGAAGATTTCGGCAAAGGGCTTATCGGAAATAATCTTGGCATCGACGCTCTGGGCCTTGCCTTCCGCAAGATTCGCCTTCTCGGACACCATCACGGAAATTTCCTTCTCCGGGATAGCGGGGATTTCAGCCTCGATTTCGAACGACTTGCCCGCTTTTTTATTGGTCACCGTCGCCGTATATTTCAGGGGAATACCCAGTTCATTCTTCACTTTGATGATGAAGTGAGGATTGTCCAGGGCCTTGAAGATATCATCCTTGGGGAATTTCTTGGAAATGGGGATCTTGACGACCATATCGCAAGCCGCAGGAAGTGAAAGCTCCTCGCCCTGATTCAGTTGTTCAACCTGCTGGGGAGGGATCTCCGTCGTAACCGGCTCCGTTGCAGGAGAGGAAACGGTGATTTCGGTTTCACCGCTCTCGTTCTGGGTCTGGGTCACCTCGGCTTCATCGTTGTCATATTTCATGAGTTCATTCACCGGGGAAACGGGTGATTCCTCAGCGGTGATCTCAAGACTGACCGTAGCGTTCGTGTCCAGATTGTTGGTGTCATAAGACTTGTCCACACAGGACGCAGCCAGTGCGCCGACGAAGGCAGCCACGACTAAATAGACTAACTTTTTCATAATATAAAAGGTTAATAGTTTCCTATTCATCCACAAATATAGTAAAAAAATCAAGAAATTGCGCACTGGACACAAAAAAAGAAAAGAGTTGTGACCCTCACGGGCGACAACTCTACTAACCACATAATTAATAACACTAAAACTAATAACCAATAGGATTGACGGACCAGAGCGGTCACTTACTCAACCCGAATGCAAAGGTAGGGATTATTTTTTAATTTACAAATATTTTTAATAATTTTTTGAAAAAATTTTTTCTCATTTTATAAGTGATTGTTATTCAATTAGTTCAAAATACGCTAAACAGTACGAAAAAGAAGTAAAATCAGTAAGCACAATTCTTTAAGAACGTTTCCGGCAGAAGTTCTGACAATTTTTCCGTATCTTCGCATTCTATGTCCCGGAAAAAGGTATTGCTATTCATCGTATCAGTATTCGCCCTCACGGCGATGCTGAGTTTCATGATACCTGAAGACGGACTGACCCTCACGCTGAAATTCCCCACCCCGCAGGAACTCCTGGACGCGGTCCTTCCGGCCCAAGAAGAGCCGGCTCCGCAGATCGACCCTGCCGAACTGCTGGCCCGGGCGGAAGCCGCCCGCCGCGATTCCCTGGAGAACGAACGCCTGCTCGCCTACCTGAGCGAAGATCCGGCGCGCATCCAGTTCCCGGACGGGGATTACGCCCTTTTCGACGAACTCTTCGAAAGTCTCGACCGCGGCATGGAGGCATCTACGCGCATCATCCATTACGGCGACAGCCAGATCGAGGAAGACCGGATGTCGGCCACGCTGCGCGAACTCCTGCAGGAACGCTTCGGCGGCGGCGGTCCGGGACTGCTCCCCTGCACCAAGAACTTCACCATCACGACGACGACGCAGACCAACGGCAATGCCAGCCACTATTCCGCCTATTATTTCGGCGGAGGTTCGCGGGCCGACGGGCATTACGGCCCCGCCGGACGCTCTTCCCGCCTGAACAGTGACTGCGTATTCAGCGTTGTCCCGGCTAGCGGCGCCGGCGCGCACAGCAGTTGCTATAACCGCCTGACCGTCGTCACCGCCCCTCCTACCAAGGCTTTCCGCATCCGTTGCGGCGACAGCACCTTCGTCGCCAATCCCTGCGCAGACGGGCGGCAGGTCTGCTTCTACCGTTTCCCGCTCCCGGACAGCAGTTCGCGCGCGAAAGTCAGCATCGGCGCCGGAGCGGAAGTATACGGCATCAGCCTGGATCAGGAAGGCGGCGTCAGCATCGACAATGCGGCGATGCGCGGCTGCTCGGGAACGATTTTTACCCGCATCGATGCCCGCAGCCTCGAGGATTACTACGCGGATGCGCGCGTGCGCCTCATCATCTACCAGTTCGGCGGCAATATGGTACCCGCCTGCACGGGAAAGAAAGCCATATCGCACTATAAGGAATTGGTCGTCAGGGAATTGGAGTACCTTTCCGAACGGGCTCCCGGGGCACGTATCCTCTTTATCAGCCCTTCGGACATGAGCACGAACATCCGCGGGACGATGGATACCTATCCCCAACTTCCGGCGATGGTGGACTCGCTGCGCTGCGCCGCGCACGAATGCGGAGCGGCGTACTGGGACCTCTATGCGGCCATGGGAGGCAAGGGCTCGATGCCCCGCTGGGTCAGGGAGAATCCCCCGCTCGCGGGCGGCGACTACATCCATTTCACCCGGAAAGGCGCCGAGACCGCTTCACGGCTGCTTTACAACTCCCTGATGGTGAGTTACGATTATTATCAATATAGGAAAACGCACAAGCGACAGTAGATGGAAACCTTCCTGCTCTTCAATCCGGACTCCCCGCTGATTTTCACCCAGTTCTACTTCTGGGCGTTCTTCGGGGTGGTCTACGCGATTTTCGCCCTGATCGGGAGCAGGCCGCTGTTGCGCAACGCTTTCCTTTTCCTGGCCAGCCTGTTCTTCTACTACCGGACGAGCGGGCTGTCGGTCCTGCTGTTGCTCTTCGCCATCGCCGCAGGCTATCTGCTGGCGCTGTGGATGGCCCGCTGCCGCAAAGGCGGCTTCTGGCGCGGATTCTTCCTGACGCTCAGCATCGCCATCAACCTGGGTCTGCTCTGCTACTTCAAATATGCCTATTTCTTTGCCGATGTGCTCAGGCAATTGACCGGTATCGAGTTCGCGGTAACGGACATTTTCGCGCAGGCAGGCAATATGCTGGCGGGCAGGGAACTTTTCAAGGTCGATGCGATCGTGCTGCCGGTGGGCATCTCGTTCTTCATCTTCCAACTCATCAGTTATGCGATGGATGTCTATCGCGATGAGGTGAAACCGGTACGGAACCCGCTGGATTTCGGCTTTTACGTGAGTTTCTTCCCGCAGTTGGTGGCGGGTCCCATCGTCCGTGCATCCGAATTCATCCCGCAACTGCACCGGAACTTCAATTTGAGCCGCAGAGCCTTCGGGATTGCCGTTTTCTGGATTCTGAACGGTCTGGCAAAGAAGATTATCCTGAGCGACTATATCGCCGTGAACTTCGTGGACCGCGTGTTCGACAATCCCCTGCTCTTTTCGGGCTTCGAGAACCTGGTCGCGCTGTTCGCCTATTCGCTGCAGGTGTACGCCGATTTCTCCGGCTATACGGACATCGCCATCGGCGTCGCAGCCCTGATGGGCTTCTACCTGCCCAAGAACTTCAATTCGCCCTATAAGGCGACGAACCCCCAGGATTTCTGGCGCAGGTGGCACATGTCGCTGAGCCGCTGGCTCAAGTCCTATTTATATATTCCGCTGGGCGGCAACCGCAGGGCGAGTTTCGGAACCTGGTTCTGGATCCTGGTGTTTGCCGCGGTGGCGCTGATCCTTTCCGGCAGTGCGCTCG
This sequence comes from Bacteroidales bacterium, assembly GCA_016282145.1. Taxonomy (GTDB): domain Bacteria; phylum Bacteroidota; class Bacteroidia; order Bacteroidales; family UBA932; genus Cryptobacteroides. Next base: position 14,339 of record JAEEJZ010000051.1, read on the forward strand.
TCGCCGCCATCATCGCCATAAGCGGTATTTCAATGACCCTGATCGGCATTTTCAGCCAGAAGCACCGCAAGAAAATCATCTCAAACATCAACCGCTTCATCACGATGCTCTTCGGCGGCATGTGGCACGGCGCAAGCTGGAATTTCATCATCTGGGGCGGGCTGAACGGCATCGGCATGATCATCTACATCCTTTGGAAGGAGATGCGATGGGGCTGGCGCGTCGGGCTTTGCCTGCTCGCGACGGGCTTTGTCCTGGCGATGCAGCAATGCTTCCCTGCGCCGATTTGGAACATCCTGCTGGTCTGGAGCGCGGTCATTAGCGCCGTCACGCTGATACGGGCCCTGAACGCCGCCGTCTCCCATAAGCCCGAGGGCGGTCTGCGGAAGGCACTCGGGGTATTCTGGGGCGTGGCGCAGACCTTTACCTTCATCACCTTTACCCGGCTGTTCTTCCGCAGCGGCTCCAACCTCGATCCCGCCACCGCCAACGAAGTGGCCTGGAAGACCGCACGCGACATGGTCAATCAGATCGGCTCCGCCTGGAACCCCGCGACCATCCCGACGATTTGCTTCGAATACCGCCGCGTCTTCCTGCTGGTCATCGCCGGACTGCTGATCCATTGGATTCCGGAACGCTGGAAACGGCGCTACCGCCTGGCGTTCGCCGGCACTCCCCTGCCGCTGATGGCCCTGCTTGCCGTCGCCGTCATCCTGCTGGTCTATCAGTTCGTTACCGCTGACACCCAGCCTTTCATCTATTTTCAGTTCTAGTCTATTTACCCCTGACGAATATGAAGAAACGTAAATTTCTCATTCTCCTCGCGGCACTGCTATTGATGGCGGTCCCGGCTATGGCCGTATTTACAGGACTCGGCCTGGACGCGACGCTTTCCAACCTGCGCCGGGAACTGTATCGCGACTATACGCAGATCAGCAGCACGCGGGAAAAGATGGAAAGCGGCTATGCCGTGCAGCATTGGAAGATGGTGGACATCGTCAAAAAGTGCAATGACCTGTCCCTGATGCTCTACTCGCAGAAGCAGGACTATACCTTCGACATCAGTTATGCCCTGGAGAAAGTCGCTCAGGAGTTCACCGACTTCAACAAAAACCGTACGCCTTACGACCGCATCGTTTCCTCCCTGGACGTGGAAATCAACCGGTATGCGCGCCTGATCGAGTCGCTCCGCCGCCTTCCGCCGGAACTCCGGGATGTGGAAGTGGTGCCGGACAGCCTGGCTTACCATAACGACACCCTGGACGCGCACCTGTTACAGAACGCGAGTCTCCTGCAGCAGGAACTGCAAGAGCAGGTGGAAGCCGTCCTGGCCTTCAATGCAGCGCAGGATGCCGCCTCCGGCGAAGAAAGCGTCCCGGCATTCATTCTGAGCGAAGCCGGCCAGACAGACCGGGACTCCTGCCTCCTGTACGCCTCCGAACTGCTGAAACTCTACGCCGAGACGCGGGAACAGGTAATAGCGGACAGCACCCATTACCGGGAAGCCATGTTGCGGATGGAGGAATCGTATCAGTACGCCCGGGATTACTATGACATCCTTGAAGACAAAGTCTTTGTAGAAGGGCAGACGCCCTGGCAAAGCATCCTGAAGAACCCCGGCGAGTACTGGAAAGCGACCCAGGATGCCCTGGCCGAAAAGTACAGTCTCTCCGCCCTGCGGGAATGGATAAAGAATGGCTACGACGAGCACGACATCGAGGCCATCACCAGTGACAGCCGGATGTATAATGTCCTGAAGATTTACTGGGTGCTCATTTATTTCCTGTCGTTTTTCATTCTCTGGGGGCTGTCGGCGCTCCTGCTGATGCCTGTCTATCGTTTTGTAAAACCCATAGGGAAACGGGTAGCCAAGGAACAGAGACGTTATCTGGCCCTGCTGCTGGGCTGCGTCCTGTTCCTCATTCTCAGTTACGAAGGTTCCAATGACGATCTGGTTCGCCAGGCCATCCGCATCATGCACACCTTCATCGGACTGCTCATGGCCATCAACATGGCCCTGATCATCCGGCTGGAGCCCGACAAACTCAAAAACAGTGTCCGGATTTACCTGCCTACGGTTTTCTCGGCCCTGTTCGTGATTACCTTCCGGGTGCTGTTCGTGCCCAATGCCTTCCTGAATTTCTTCTTCCCGCCCCTGCTCCTCTGTATGGTGCTATGGCAGCTGGCCGCCAATTTGCGGCGCAGCGGGAAGGCGGACCAGACCGACGTGGTGATCGGATGGGTTTCCTTCGGCATTACGACCATCGCCCTGGGAATCAGTTGGGCCGGATTCATCTTCCTGGCACTGATCATTCTGGTGTGGTGGTATTTCCAGTTGGCGCTCATCCTGGCCATCCTCTCCGTCTGGGACCTGATGCTGCTCTATAAGGAGGAGCGGATGGACAAACGGATAGAGGAATATCGGAACAGGATCACCTACGTTACCGGTCAGGCCAAGGAGCAACTGTTGTTCCACGCCACCTGGTTCTACGATCTCATCCGGGAGGTCCTGATTCCGCTGCTTGTCCTCTGTTCCCTCCCCGCCTGCATTTACTGGGCGCTGAACATCTTTGAATTCAACGACCTGTATCGCACCATCTTCGAGGTTCCCTTCCTCCGCCAGGGCGAATTCCAGGTTTCCCTGTACAGCATCCTGTTCCTGACGGGGATGTTCACCGTGTTCCGTTACGCGAACAGGGCGATCCGCACCCTGTGGCAGACCTTCAAATACCATCGTTTCCTCCGCAAGCACAATCGGAAATCCATACGGAACAATGAAATCAACCTGTCCCTGGGCAACAGCCTCATCAGCGTATTCATCTGGTTCGTCTATACCGACCTTTTCATTATTACGCTGAATATCCCTACCCGCTCGCTGGGGCTGATTGCAGGAGGTCTGTCGGCCGGTATCGGTCTGGCCCTCAAGGACATCCTCAACAACTTCATCTACGGCATCCAGCTCATGGGCGGCCGCTTGCGCGTCGGCGACTGGATCGATTGCGACGGCGTCCGGGGCAAGGTGGTCGACATCAACTACCAGACCACCCTGGTGGAAACGCTTTTCGACACTCAGGTGGCCTTCCTGAATTCCTCCCTTTTCAGCAAGAATTTCACCAACCTCACCCGCAACAATGCCTATGAACTTACCATCATCAATGTGGGCGTTGCCTATGGCACAAATTTCCAGAAGGTCAGGGAAGCGCTGGAGAAAGGTCTGGCAGCACTCATGACCAAGGACAAGTACGGACGGGATATCGTCGAACCTACTTACGGGCATTATATCCGTTTTGACGATTTCGGAGACAGTTCCGTGAATGTAGCGGTGAGGCAGTACGTGCTGGTATCGGAACAGGTTGAATACCGGTATCAGTGCAAAGAACTCATCTATAAGATTCTCGCGGAGAACGGCATCACCATCCCGTTCCCGCAGCGCGATGTGCATATGATTGAGAGCAAGAATAAATAGTTTTGTGAATGATGGAATTAAGGTTCAAGAAAAAATCGGACATTTTCAACATCGCCGTTACTGGCCTGGCCGCGTCCTTTCCGTACTGCTGATCCTTGTCCTCGTGTTTTTTTATGCCCGCAAGGACTGGGAATCGTATTCGAAGCCTAAACTGTGGATGATCTGCATCATAGATATGCTCATCGCCGGGCTCTATCACCTGGATATCCTCCTGGAGCCGACGGATGAATACACTGCCTATATGCTCACGGAGATTTGGATTCGTCCCACCATCACTTACGGGCTGGTAGCCTGTTTCATACAAGAAAAGAATAATCAGTCATAAAAACGTAGTGTATATATGAAAAGAATGATGTCCTGGGTGATGGCCGCCACCCTTATTTGCGGCACAACGACCCTTATGACGGGCTGCAAAGAAAGCAATGAACAAGGGAATGATGAACTCAAGGAGGTAAGGAGCACCGAACTGATCCGCACCAGCCAAAGCTGGGATGGCGTGGAATTGCCTGACTATCTGCAAGGGAGCCCCGAAATAGTCGCCGTAAAGTACGAAATCCCCGCCGGAAAGAAACTGGGCTGGCACGAACATCCCGTTATGAATCACGGGATACTGGTCCAGGGCGAACTCACCATCATCGGGCAGGACGGAAAGGAGAAAGTGGTACACGAGGGAGAGCCGGTCGTAGAGATGGTAAACACCGTCCACCACGGAGAGAACCGGGGCGACAAGACCGTTGTCCTGTATATGTTTTACCTCAGCCAGAAAGACATTCCGCTGTCCGTGCAGCATCCGGAAATCACGATTGAATAAATACGCCGGACTATGTACGAGAACAAGGAGATTACTGACGGAAATTACGATAAATCCCTGGCCATCAAGTGTATAAACGGGACTTTCGTGGGAACGAAGACGGAGAATGTCATCTCCTACAAGGGCATTCCTTTCGTGGGTGAACAGCCTGTCGGCAAGCTACGCTGGAAGGCCCCTGTAGACGTTACCCCGGATAACGGCGTCTATGAAGCTTATCATTTTGCCAAACTCTCCGTTCAGGATCTGTCGGTCACTGACCATCAGGGGGAAGACTGCCTGTATCTGAACGTGTGGAAGGCGGAGGATGCATCCGAGGGAAAGAAGCCGGTAATGGTTTGGATTCACGGCGGTGCTTTCTCAGCGGGCGGAACCGGTATCGAACTCTTTGATTGCGCCAATCTGACGAAGGAGCATCCTGACGTAATCTTTGTTACCGTTGCATACAGGCTCGGCCCCCTGGGCTTCCTTCATCTGTCCCACCTGCCGGACGGCAAGGATTATCCCGATTCACAGAACCTGGGACTGCTCGACCAGAATATGGCTATCAAGTGGGTGCACGAGAATATCGCAGCCTTTGGCGGAGACCCGGACAACGTGACCATCTGGGGAGAATCGGCCGGTGCCGGAAGCGTGACGATGCAACCGCTCATCAAAGGTTCCCGGAAGTATTTCAAGAAGGTCATCGCCCAGAGCGGCGCCCCTTGTCAGACGAATTCCCTGGAAGAAAGCATTGAGACCACGGATGATTTCCTGAAAGCCCTCGGTTGCAAGACCGTTGCCGACTTGATGAAACTTGACGCACGGACGCTGGTGAATACGGCGTTAAAGGTGGTTGCGTTCCGAATGTTCCCCGTCAGGGACGGACGCATCCTGCCCCTGGATCCCTGGGCGGCATACGAGAACGGCATTGCCAAGGACATCACCTTCCTCCAGGGCTGCAACAAGGATGAAATGAACTGCTTTGTATCCGACTGGACCGTGGAAGGATTCAAAGCCTGGGCCGCAGCCCGCAAGACAAGGAAATATGCCCAGTTGCTGACTCCTGAAGAAAAAGCCAGGATAGAAAGTTACTGCAAGGAAGGGGCGGTTGAGGACTGGGATCCGGACAGCCGTCTGTTCGGCCACAGCTGGTTCATTGACGGTTCCGTCAAATTGTCCGAGAGCCAGACCAAGGGCGGCGGCAAATGTTATTCCTATTTTTACAGGGTGGAGAATTCCGATCCCATCTTGAAGAGTGCCCATTTCGAAGAAGTGCCCATCGTATTTGCCCATCCGGAATTCACGGGAGGAAGGCCGTATGACGAGGCGTTCTGCAAGGCGATGCGCAAGATGTGGGTGCAGTTCGCCAAGACCGGCTGTCCGTCCAAGGACTGGCCCCTCTACGACCTGAAAGACAAAAAGGTGATGGTCCTGGATGAGTTTGACATCCACCCCGCCAAGGAATCCGAAGTAAAGATCGTGGATTGGGACAGGACCTATTTCCTCACCAAATATTATATGCTGTAAACGGATATATCGATGAATCAAAATAATGTAAAGATGAGTGCAGATCTTGTGGTATATGGGAAGATCTTTACTTCCGAAAATAATCAGGTCGTAGAAGCGTTTGCCGTGAAGGACGGTAAATATGTCTATGTAGGTGACAGGAAAGGAGCTGAAGACTTTATTGAAGCAGGTAAGACAGAGGTCCTGGATTACAGCGGAAAGGGCCTTGTGATGCCTTCCTGCGGCAACGGTCACGCCCATTATTCGATAGGTGTCGCCCTGCCGATCGTGGGAACGGTCGCCATTGGAAAAACGCCGGAACAATTTCTGAATGAAGTTGTCCCCGCCGCCGTCAAGAAGGCCAGGGAGACAGGGGCAAAACTCATCTTCGGCTTCGGCTGGAATTACATCAGTTTTATGGACAAGATTCCGACGCGCCAGCAACTGGATGCCATCTGCAGCGACATTCCCATTTACTTTGCCGATGACGAAGGTCACAAGGGCCTGGCCAACACCCTCTGTCTGGTCAATGCCGGCATTATGAAGGCAGACGGCACCGTCCTCAAAAAGGATAAAGATATCCGCGGCGGCGAGATTGTGATGGGCGCAGACGGAACCCCTACCGGTTTCCTGAAAGAACAGGCCGGCACGTACACACGTTTCAGCCTGGACAACGAGAGCCTCTATCCCGTTGACATCGCTAAAGTGGTCATTCCCAAGATTCAGGAGCATCTATTGTCAGAGGGTTACACCATGTATATCGACGGTTGGGGTAACTATTTCAATAACAACAATTTCTTTAAGGCCGCCCAGCAACTGGACAAGGCCGGTGAGATGAACTTCGTGCTGGGCTTGACCTATGAGGTGGAAAGCTGGATGAACGTGGAAGAGGCGCTGGCCAAAGCCTCCGACGTCCAGCAATATGCCTCCACGCGCGTCAAGACCAACTGGCTCAAACTCTTTATGGACGGCACGGTGGAAGGCGGCACCGGATTCGTGGAGCCGCTGTATCCCGACGGGCACCAGGGCCTGGCCAACTGGACGGAAGAGGAACTGACGGAGATTACGCGCAAGACAAATGCGAAGGGGATTACGATGCACATCCATACGATGGGCAACAAGGCCGTCAATTATGTCGTAAGCGCTTATGCCAACGCCGGGAAGGATGAACTGCGCAATACGCTGGTACACATACGTAACGTCAATGCCGAGGATTATCAGCGTATGGCCGACCATAATATGTATGCCGTGTCCGGTATGCTCTGGCATCATTGCCCCTCTTTTGCCGCCGATTATATCCGCGAACACGGGCTGGCTCCTGCAGGCGTGGAAGACAAGTCCTATCCGATGAAGTCCTATTTCGACAAAGGTATCCATATGACCTCCCACTCGGACTTCCCTGCCCTGAGCGGCAGTCCCGACGACCCGTTCGGCATTATGGAGATTGCCGTGACGGGTGTGCTTCACGGCGAGAACGGCAATCCCTGGTGGCCGGAAGAACTCATCACCCGTGAGCAGGCCATCGTAGCCCTGACCATCAACGTCGCCAAACAGATGCTCATCGATAACGAACGAGGCAGCATCAAGGCCGGCAAATATGCCGATTTCCTCCTGGTAGACAAAGACGTTCTCTCCTGCCCGGAGACCGAAATTCACGAAGCTAAACCCAGCGCCACTTATTTCGAAGGGAAGAAGGTTTACAGCAGATGATGGTCAGAAGGGGTCTTATCTGGAAAATACCCTGCACCATTGCGGGAGTCGTCCTGGGAATAGTGCTGTTGCTGCTGCTTGTGGCGACGGTCATTCTGGTGACGCCCGGAGCCCGCACGGCCGTCCTGCAGAAGTGCGTGAAGACCGTCAACGAGCGGACCGACTGGGATGTGGACCTGGGAAGGCTTTACCTGTCTCCCTTCCATCAATCTCCGTTGACACTCTATCACGCCTACAAGGGCGAAAAAGACCTTCAACTGCACATAGAGGCAGACAGTCTCTTCGTAGGTCATCGCGGTAAGGACACGCTCATCTACGTCCAGGCCCTGCGCCTGAAGGGCGATGTGAAAAAAATTGAGGATGGGGAATCCGCTGAGAATCTGACCGCCCGGACCATCATTGTGGACCAACTGCTTCTTAAAGAGACGACGTTCCATTCCGACACGCTGATTACCGCCGTGGGGATTGACGCTATCGTGGATTATCTGGATGTAAAGAGCCCCGGGCTCAATATCGCGAAAGGGAGTTACCCGCTGCACGGCTTGAAGCTGGAGGATGCGTATGTGGGCATCGACCTGCGAGACACTCCCCCCGACGAAGAAAAGGACACGACCGCTACGCCCATGGCCTTCGACGTACCTGACGGGGAGTTGCGCAACGTGCGCTTCGTACTCAATCCGACCGGGCTGGACATCCGTGTCGGCTCCCTCTCGACGAACGTACTGGCCGACGTAGGAGGCAACCGTTACGACGCACGCCGCCTGAATATCGACAACGCTTCGCTTAGCCTCGGGTCCCTGTACCTGCCGTTCGACACGGTTTATGGAGATGCTTTGGTGGACTTGAACAGCAATCTGATTCATTCGAACCAGCTTGTCGTCCGCTCCGACTCGTTTGGGGCGGAAGCTGACCTGTCAGCCACTATGATGGATCTGGAGACAATGCGGGTGGACTTGTCGGCCAATGCCGATTATCAAGGCAACAAGGCGAACTTGAAAGGATTTTATGATATTGACGACGAGGCCTATGACATACTGTTGAACGTCGAGCGGGTGAACCTGAGCCAGTTCCTCAAAGACAGCACCCACGTGGAATTGGCAGGCCGCATACACGCACAGGGAAAAGGGATAGACCCCCATTCCTCCGCGATGAAGTGCAGACTGGCCCTGAATCTGACGGATGGCATCTATGATCAGATCAATGTTTCCGGCCTGATGCTGGATGCCGAACTGGCCGATAAGACCGTGAACGGAAAGCTGCATCTGCCGGTGAATATGACGGACCGTAAGCTGCGGCTGAAGGCACAGACGGAGCATCAGTTCCGCGTGTCTGACTTCTTCACCCCCGCGCAGATGGGCGTGGACTATCATACGGACATAACGAACCTGGCCGCACAGGTGGCAGGCGAGGATTTCGACATCGACCATCTCCATCTTGATTTTGCCACGGACGCCGCCACTTCGCTGAAAGTAACGACGCCGGGACTCAGCCTCGACGCGCAAAGCCCGATGCACGTGCTCCGGCTTGTGGACGAGCTTCAACCTCTGCTGGACTTTGTTTCAGACTCGACGGCCATACAATCCATTACCTCGCTGCAAGACCTGACCCTGCTGGATACGCTCAAACGGCTTATCCCCGACCTGAAGACGGACATCCTGCTGACAAAAGGCAGTCCCGTCCAGCCCATTATCGAACGGATGGGCCTGGATATCAGAAGTTTGGCACTTTCGCTGAATTCTGATGCCCGCCAATCGGAACTGAGTCTGGATGCGGCCATTCCGAATATCGGTTCTCCGGATGACAGCACGGCACTGCACTTACCGGCAGCGGCGGCGGCATTGCGGCTCAACTTGACGGAAGGCAAGACCACCGCCTCCATCGCTGCCCATACCGACATTACCGACGGCGTAATGAGTATGCACAATCTCAGCACCAAAGCTGCACTGCAGCTCGATCTGGAAAGAGGCGGCAATGAACTGGGAGGAACGGGGAAGCTTGCACTGGACAGTCTCGTTTTCAATGGAATGCAGCTGGGGAACCGCACGGCGGACCTCCTTTTCGCGCCTTCAGAACTGTATAATGACGCCATCCGGGCCGATGTACGCATAGACGACCTTCCGATGGAACTGGTCAGCGGCATCCTTCAGATGGACGATATCGACCTGGAGGGTTTTGTCCGGGCGAAGGCCGGCATCGACGGTCTGCCTGCAAAAATGGATATCTCCGCCGAAGTGCTGCCAATGGATATCAGCGCCACCTACAAGCCCTACGACATAAGGCTCGCCCTTGGGAGCACGCCGATTACGATGAGCCATAACGATGTAAAGCTCGAAGATGTCCGCATCTATAGCGCCGACAGTTCCTATCTGGCGCTCAACGGCGGACTGGATATCGAGAAAATGCAGCTGGACGTAAATCTGTCCGCCGACCATTTCTCCCCGGCGAAACTGGATCAGGGCGGGAAACTTCCCGTCTATGGCAAACTGGAAACCGATATCCGCGGGCGGGTGAGCGGGCCGATGGACAATATTCTCGCCGACGTGGATGTCACGATCCTGCCCACGACGGATATCAGTTATCCGATTGACAAAAAGAATCTGGCGCAAGTCAAACCGCACGGGACGGTCAATGTCCGCTACGGAACAGCGGACGGGGAACTTCTGCTGGACGGACTCGTCCGGGTGAATGAAGGACAGGTCCGCTACTCCCCCAAGTTGTATCCTATGATGCCCTTCCAGGTGGATTCGGCAAGCAACATCCGTTTCCAGGGTCCCCTGGGGCAGACACTGCTGAACATCTCCGCCTCGCAACAGGTGAAAGCGGACGTGCAGTCGGAAGGCGAAGAGACCCGCCGCGTGGTCTTCAACACGGGCGTTCGCGTCCGGGGGGCGTTGGATTCGTTAGGCCTGAAGGCCATCGGTTTCTTCCTCGAAGCACCGGAGGACGAAACCATCGTACGCGAACTCGCCGCGATGGATGAGGACACGCGCGAAGGCATAGCGGCTACCCTGCTGGCCACCGGAATGTATATGGGAGAAAGCAATGTGGCTGCGCAAAAGGACGGATACGCCCTGTCCAGCATCATCAACAGCCGCGTCAATGCCGCCATGGCCAATTCCAAGATAGGCAAGGTCATCGACATCGATATCAGCAGCGGACAAAAGGTACACGCGGTCGGCAAGACCAACGACATGAACATCGCCATCAGCAAATCGCTGTTCCACGATAAACTGCGCATCACGGCCGGATCCACCATCTCCGATAACCCGGAGGTAAACAAGACCAGCGGCCTGTTCAGCCATTTAACCGCAGATTATAAACTGACCAAATCCGGGAACACCTTCCTGCGTCTGTTCTCACAGCGCGACTATGACAACATCTTCGAAGGGGAACTATATAAGTCGGGTATCGGCGTGGGAACTTCCAAGCAGTGGAAAACTCCCCTTCACAGCTATAATTTCACGGCGGACGCGAATGTCGCATACCGGTCCAACAACAGTATCGGCCCGAACCTCACCCTCGCCCAGACGATACGGAACCTCCTGGGGCAAGAAGAGACCCTCGCCATCAAGGGACACGGAGCTTACTACCTGGCGCTTCGCGACCGCTATCCGGGAGACCCCGGAAAAACCGACACCTATAAGTTCGGCATCGACGCCTGCCTCACTTTCCCCTATCTGCACTGGGGCGGGGACAACAAGCCCGACGGAGACACCCGTTACCAGATCGGATACAAATACGAAAACATCGCCGGCGGCTCCAGCGTCCACAAGTTCTCCGGCGGATTCTCGTACTTCATCCGCTCTTCCAACTTTGTCACGCACACGTTCACGCCCTTCTCTCTTTCCATAGTCAGGACAACGGTCGGGTCGGAAGATATGGGCAAAACGACGGACTTTGCGGAACTCGTCAGACTGCTTGCAGGAAACGAATTCGTTCCCTCGATCGGCTACGGCATCACCTACAATGATTACCGGGCCAAGCGTTCGGTCAACACGATGCTGGACCTTGACATCAAAGAATCGGGCAACCTCCTCAATGCCGTCTATTGCGCTTTCGGCCGCAAATGGGATGAACGGGACAAAGCCATTTTCAAACTCCCCTTCAACCAGTTCGTCAAGTTGACGGCCGAACTCCGCAACAAATTCAACCTGACGGAAAAGGTCTGCATCGCAACCCGTCTTTTTGCAGGGGCGAACGTGCCGCTGGGGAACTCCATCAGTACTCCGCTTTCAGAAGCTTTCTATGCCGGAGGTCCCAACAGCCTGCGGGCGGCCGAGCCTTACGCCTACGGCCCCGGCAATCTCCATAGCTGGAACTATAACCAGAGCATCTTCCACGCCGGCGACATCAAACTTGAAGCGAACTTCGAACTGCGATTCCCCATCGTATGGAAAATCTTCGGCGCCGCTTTCCTCGATGCCGGAAACGTATGGGGATGGCAAAATAGTTCCGAGATCCTTTCGCCGGAGGATTATGCCTTCTTTGTCGAGAAACTGGGGTTGACGGAAGAATTAAAGGACGGATTCCTCAACAATCCGCAACGCGCAAAACAGATCGCCCTGGGCACGGGCGCAGGCCTTCGCCTCGACCTCGACGGACTCGTCATCCGCCTGGACCTGGGCGTAGGAATCCACGCCCCTTACCAGACCTACAAATACACCAAGGAAGGCAAGCCCGACCTCTCGCAGCCGATTACCACTTATTATAATCTCCCCTCCGCCCTTGACGGCCTCCGCCTCAACTTCGGCATAGGCTATCCGTTCTAAGGAAGTGGCAGCGCAACGGCAGGCGCACTAGCGCATATGGATGTCCCGCTGCGGGAAAGGGATTTCGATGCCGGCCTCGCCGAGGGCCTTGTAGATGACTTCCTGCAACTTGGCGGTGTAGGAGGCTTTGAGCGGCACCAGGACGAAGCATTTGACCGCCACGTTCACGCTGCTCTCGCCAAAGTCGTCGAAAGTAACGGTAAAGCCCTTGGAAGGATCTACGACATCGACACCGTTATCATCCTTGTCCTTCAAGCCATTCACCGCTTTTAGGACCACGGAGCGCAGCTGCTCCACATCCATTCCGTAACAGACGCCGAAGACGATCTTCACAAACTCATAGGCATCGCTGCGCGTCAGGTTCTTGAAATTCTTGGTGAAGAGATTGGCGTTCAGGAAAGAGACCACTCCCCCGTCCAGGGTCTGGATCTGCGTACTCTGGTAACTGATGGCCGTAACCCGGCCGCGCATACCGTCACAGACGATCCAGTCCCCGACCTTCAGGCGGCCGGACATCAACTGGATTCCGTAGATGAAGTTATTGATGATGTCCTTCATAGCCAGACCGATACCGGCGGCAAGTCCGGTTCCGACCATAGCGATGGCGCCGGTGGGGATATCCAGCAGATGGACAGTCACGACCACATAGATAAACCAGACCAGAACAGCGATCAAGTTGTTCGCCAGGGTATGCTCCTCGTCGACACCCGTACGGATCCGCTTATAGATAGCGTACCAGGACTTGATGAAATAACTCAGGTAACGGAACAGGAAAATCAGGGAAACGGCGACGAGCAGCATATACAGCGAAATCGTCAGATTCGGTTCGCCCTGCGCACTCACCAGTTTCACAAAAGGCTTGAAAATAAGGGTGGAAGCCTCCTCTGACATACCGGCCAGATGGAAGGCCCGGGCAATACTGAGCGGAAGCGCCGCCATAAAGAGCACCGGGAAGACCGTCATCTTCAGCAAGTCATAGAACCAGGTGATGCGGATGCTCTTCCCCTCCGTCTCCGCACGGCGGAATACAAAAGGTTTATAATAGCGCTCGGTCAAGACATACAAGACCCACACCGACGCGACATAGGTCAAGAGGGTAATCCACCACAGCGACATCGGAAGGGCATAGGTCCTGTAGCAACTGAAGGACAGCAGCGCCATCGCCAAAAGCGCGAAAAAGGACAGCCAGGCCACGCTGCGGTCATAGATATCGGCCGCACGACCCAAACGGCGGCAGGCCAGCAATTGCCAGAGGCAGCAGAACGCCGTCAGCGAAGGCAGGGTCCATTCTTCCCATTCGCCGGGAAGGGTGATGATACGGGAAGCCAGCACCGCAAGGGCGAGCACAAAGACCGGCAGGTACAGCCGCACGGCAGCACGGACCTGTCCCGGGGACAAGCGACGAATCAGGGTACAAAGCAGGACGGAGGCCACGAGCCAGCCATAAATCAGGGCCTGTTCCAAATATGCCATATCGAAAAGCGTTTCCATTATTTTTCAAATATAGTGATTTTTTAGATAACTTTGCGCCTATGACCGCGATAGAGATTGCCGCCGTCATCGAGCGGACGGCTCCCCTGCACTGGCAGGAAGAATATGACAATGCCGGCTTCCAGGCCGGGAATCCGCAGACGGAAGTGAGCGGCGTGCTCGTCAGTCTGGACATCACGGAAGCCGTCATCGACGAAGCCATCGCCAAAGGCTGCAATCTGGTGATTTCCCATCATCCGCTGATTTTCCGCCCGCTACGACAGGTCTGCGGTCTGAGCTGGCAGCAGCGCTGCGTAGAAAAGGCGCTCAAGGCCGGCATCTGCCTGTACAGCGCGCATACGAACCTGGACAATGCACCGCAGGGCGTGAACCGCCGCATCGCGCAGTGCATCGGCCTGCAAGGGCTGAAACCCCTGGTGGAAAATGCGAACGGCAGTTGGAGCGGCATTATCGGCAGCCTGCCCCGCTCAGAAGCGCGTACGACATTCCTTCAGCGGCTGCAAAAGATTTTCGAGGCGAAAGGCCTGCAGTTTTGCGGTGAGGATGGTCCCGAAATCCGGACCGTCGCCCTCTGCGGCGGCGCGGGCAACTTCCTGCTGGATGAAGCAAAAGAAAACGGAGCCGACTGCTTTATCACAGGCGAACTCCGCTATCATGATTGGTTCGAAGCCGGAAATATGCTGCTGGTGCAACTCGGGCACTACGAGAGCGAATGCTGCACTGAAGGCTTGCTCGCCGAACTCGTGGGCAATGCCTGTCCGCAGTTGAAGGTCCTCCGAAGCAACGTCCCGACGAACCCCGTCCGCTACATTCCGGCGGCGTGCTGATGCGCCTTCTGCTGGAGCTTCTCGCTTTGCTTCAGGAATTTTTCCTGCTGCCGCACATCCTGCTTGGCCGCATTGACGGACTTCTTGACTTCGCTGATGGCTTTCTTGTCCGCAGCGACCGCACGCTTCTTGATAGCCACATCCTGTGAAATCCGCTTCACATCGGCCTTCGCCATCTTCGCCTCATTGCGCAGACGCTGAATCTCGCGACGGGTCAGGTCGAGCGAGTACTGGTCGGCTCTGGTCTTTTGCTGCAACTGGAGTTTCTGCTGATTGAGTTTCAGCGAACGGGTCATGTTCTTTTCCCTCTCCTTCGCAAATTTCAGGTCCTGCTGCGCGGCGTCCAACTCATTCTCGTGAGCGCTCTTCACGCGCTCCAGTTCCTCGATCTGCTGGCTTCCGCTCGTGGACTTTTCCTGGTAAACCCTGCGGGCATCCTCGACCGCGGCGCGGTTCTGCTCGACCATATCGCCATAAGACTGGAGATGCGTATTCGTAGTGGTATTCTGCGCAGCAGCGCTCAGGCCCGCGACCAGGCCAAGGGTCAGCAACAAAAGCTTTTTCATATCGCAATCGTATTGGTTACAGTACACAAAAGTAACCTTTTTCCGGGAAAATGACAAAATTTCTTACCTTTGTTCCTATGAGAACGCACTTCCTTTTCGCCGCCCTGCTTGGCGCGGCCCTCGTTTCCTGCAAAGGGACAGATCCCGTCGGACCCGTCATTCCCCCGGAACCGGACCCGGAGCCGGAAACGCTGTTCTGCACGGACCAGCCGATAAAGTTGTCTTTCGACGCTACGCCGGTGCTCGGCAGCGAAGGCTGCATCAGGGTATTCCGCAAGGATACGGGCAAACAGGTGGACCTGATCGACCTTGCCGACAAGGCGAAGGTGAGCGTACGCGAGAGCGACGGCGCGATGGTGCCCGTCAGCCAGATGAACAAGGAGACGCTCTGTCACAGTTTCCTGGACGCGCTGCCTTCCGGGAGCCGCTACCGTCCCGTGCACTACACGCCGCTCCGCATCCAGGGCAACACGCTGGAAATCAAACTGCACAGCGGAGTACTGGAATTCGGCAAAACTTACTATGTCACGGTCGATGAAGGCTTCGTCGCCGGGCAGAAAGGCATCGCCGAAGGAGAACTGGAATTCACGACCAAGGACAAACCCGCCTCCAAAACGCTACTGAAGGTCAATGCGGACGGCAGCGCCGATTTCTGCACCGTACAGGGGGCGCTGACCTATGCGGGCAGCCTCGGCCAAAGCGCGGAAGTGACCGTCAGCGTCGCCGCAGGCACCTACCGGGAACTGCTCTACCTGCGCAACAAGAACAAACTGACGCTCAAGGGCGAGGGGCGCGACAAGACCCGGATCATCTACCCCAACAACGAAAGTTACAGCACGGGCAGTGGGGCCGGAAGCGACAGGAAGCCCGAAATCGGCAAAGCCCTGAACGTACTCGGCGGACGCGGCCTGATGCTCACGGAGAACTGCAACGAACTGGCTCTCGAGGGCCTGACGATGGAAAACAGCTTCGGCGAGCTCAAGGGCCAGGCGGAAGTCATTTACTTCAATTCCTCCGACGGCAGCCACCGCCTGAGCGTGGAAAAGTGCAGCCTGATTTCCTATCAGGACACCTTCCTCTGCAAAGGCCTGGTCTATGTGCACGAGAGCCTCATCGCCGGGCACTGCGACTTCATCTGGGGCTACCCTGTCGCCTGCCTCTTCCAGGATTGCGAAATTCGCGCACGCGCAGCCGGTTACATCGTCCAGGCACGCATTGGCAAAGCCACGGACAAAGGCTTCGTCTTCCTGGACTGCAGGCTGACCGCCGATGCCGGCGTAGCGAACGGCAGCATGTACCTGGCGCGCTCGGGCGGAGACAGCAGCGTATACGACAACGTCACCTACATCAACTGCACGATGGGAGCGGTCATCGCAGGCAAGGGCTGGTACGAAAGCCCTGCGCCGAACCCGGCCAAGCCCAACGCTTCGACCGGCTGGAAGGAAAGGGGCAGCGTCGATGAGAACGGTGCACCGCTCAGCCATACAAGCACTTACGGCCGCGTCCTGACTGAGAACGAGGCCGAAGCGTTTTCCAGCCGCAAGGCGGTGCTGGGGTATTAAGCGGAATTAAAAGACGATATCGTCGTAGAACCCGCCCCGCTTGGCGATGTCAAGCAGGTTGTAGCGGAAACGCATCAACTGGACGACGGGGAAAGCATAGCGGATCCACGCATCGTCCACGCCGATCATCTCCGGCTCATAGGGCGCACCCGCAATCCGGAAACTCTCCTTCATCTTCTCATAGGGCCAGAGCTGGTCCTGGAGTTTCTTCTTCAGTACGGGCCACTGCTCCTTGAGCAGGGTCAGTTCACGGCGCACGCCCTCCTTGTCGGAATACTTCTGGGTGATGCTCTCATAACCCAGGCGCGGTGCGGGGAAATCCGTGAACAGGGCCAGCGCACGCTGCTGCTCCTCCTCCAGGCTGGGCCAGGCGGCGACACACTTGTCGATGTCGATGGCATCCACGTCCACCTTGAAGAAGTTGTCGAAGACCTTGCACATAATCAGCGTACCGATGGCCACCTGGAATCCGTGGGAGACGAATTTGCCTTTGTAGCGGTGGTGCGTCATATCCAGGATATGGCTGAACAAGTGGTCGCAGCAGGAAGCAGGACGGCTCGAACGGGCCGCCTGCATGGCGAAACCGCTGAGGATCAGGCCCTCGAACAGGGCTCCTACGGCATCCAGATTGCCGGCGGCGACGCCCGCAGGGTCGGAAAGCAGTTCGTCCAGGTCATCCTGCAGGATGTGCCAGGCTTCCGGCACGATCGGCTCCGTCCCCACCAGGTCGGCGATCATCCATTCTCCGCCCGCAGGCACCTTCGCGGCCAGGTCGGCATAACCGGCGGCCGTCATCTCCTTGGGGGCGGCGGCAATCACCTCCACGTCCGCCAGCACCGCTACGGGCGCAGGGCAGGAGAAGGTCTGTTTGGCGTTGTCCTTGGTGATGGAGGCACCGAAGGAGGTATATCCGTCCACGGAAGCGGCCGTAGGGATGGTCAGATAACTCTGTTCGTGATGATGGGAGCAAAGCTTGCAAAGGTCGTTGATGGTACCGGAACCTACGGAAACGACAATCGCACCGCTCCGGTCGATGGCGGCGTCCAACTGCTCGATATGGTCCCAGTCCGCGTGGAACTCTTCTTCTTCAAAGAGGAAACGCTCCACGGGAACGCCCGCCGCCTTGAAAAAGTCGTACACCGCCTCACCGGCGACGCGCCAGGTATTGTTGTCCGCCACGATCAGGGCCTTGCGTCCCTCGAAAAAGCGCTGGAACAACTCAGGGGCCTTGTTCAGATTATTCCTGCCGAGTTCGAACGCCCGGGTGTCGGTAGAGACCGCAAGGGCCTTCGCTATTCTTTCTTCACTGTTCATATTGAGGATTTTTACGGATTATTCTACGGTAACGGATTTCGCCAGATTGCGGGGCTGGTCCACGTTGCGTCCCTTGGCGATGGCGATGTGATAGGCCAGCAACTGGAGCGGGATGATGGAGAGAATCGGTTCGAAGCACTCCTCGGAATCCGGAATCTCGAAACTCCAGTCAGAAAGGGCCTTCACGTCCGTATCCCCTTCGGTCACGACGCTGATGATGCGCCCCTTGCGGGCCTTGACCTCCTGGATATTGCTCAGGATCTTCTCGTAATTGCCCCGCTTGGGCGCAATCACCACGACCGGCATCTCTTCGTCGATGAGGGCGATGGGGCCGTGCTTCATTTCCGCCGCCGGGTAACCCTCGGCGTGGATATAGGAGATTTCCTTCAGTTTCAATGCACCTTCCAGCGCCACGGGGTAATTATATCCGCGGCCCAGGTAGAGGAAATTGCGCGTATAGGTGAATATCTTGGCGATATCGGCGATTTCGCCGTCGTGCTGCAGAATCTTCTCGATCTTCTCCGGAATGCGCTGGAGTTCGTTCACCAGTTGTGCGCGGCGCTCGTCCGTAACGGTTCCCAACTGCTCGGCCAGGCTGAGGGCCAGCAGGAACAGGGTCGTGACCTGCGCCGTAAAGGCCTTGGTGGACGCCACGCCGATTTCCGGGCCGATGTGCGTATAGCAGCCGGTATCCGTCGCGCGGGCGATGGACGAACCGACGACATTGCAGATGCCGAAGAGGAAGGCTCCCGCTTCCCGGGCCAGCTTGACGGCGGCCAGGGTATCGGCAGTCTCTCCGGACTGCGAGATGGCGATCACCACATCCGTCGGGAAGATGACGGGACGCCTGTAGCGGAATTCGGAAGCGTATTCCACCTCCACGGGCTTGCGCGTAAACTCCTCGATCATATATTTGCCGATGAGTCCGGCATGCCAGGAAGTCCCACAGGCGCAGATGATGATGCGTTTGGCGCCCAGCAGGCGCTCGCGGTTATCGATTACGCCGGAGAGCTTGACCTCTCCCAGTTCCGGATGCAGGCGGCCCTGCATCGAAGCCTTCAGGGTCCGGGGCTGCTCGAAAATCTCCTTGAGCATGAAGTGCGGGAATCCGCCCTTCTCGATCTCGCTCAGGCTCATCTCCAACTCGCTGATGCGGGCCGTATGCTCCTCATTGCGAAGGTCCGTGATCCGCAGGTCCTCTCCGCGCTTGATATAGGCAATCTGCTCTTCGCCCAGATAGACGACCTTGTGCGTATATTCGATGATCGGAGAAGCGTCGGAACCCACGAAGTATTCATCCTCCCCTACGCCGATAATCAGCGGGCTGCCCTTGCGGGCGGCGATCAGCTTGTCCGGCTGGTCCTTGTCCATAATGACCAGGGCATAGGCGCCGACCACGAGATTGAGGGCCAGCGGAACCGCCTCTTCGAGCGACACCGAACGGGAATCCATCATATACTGGATCAACTGGATGACGACCTCCGTATCGGTCTGGCTCTGGAAATGATAGCCCTTGCGCGTCAGTTCGGTCTTGAGGGAGAGATAATTCTCGATAATACCGTTGTGAATCAGCGCAAGATTGTGATTCTCAGAGTAATGGGGATGCGAATTGATATCACTGGGCTCGCCGTGGGTGGCCCAACGGGTATGGGCGATACCGATGCTGCCGGAAATGTCCTTGTCGGCCGTCACGGCCTCCAGGTCCTTGACCTTTCCCTTGGTCTTATAGATCACCAGTTTCCCGCTGTCGCCGATGAGCGCCACGCCGGCACTGTCATAACCCCGGTATTCCAGCCTCGTTAAACCTTTAATCAGAATCGGATAGGCCTGACGCCCTCCTACATAACCGACAATTCCACACATATACTAAGGCAATAAAGGACGAAGGATGGCGCTGAGCTGGTCGCTTTCGATCAGGAAGCCGTCGTGTCCGTAAATTGATGATATTTCGTAATAACTGGCCCACTTGAGCGCGGCTACGGTCTCTTTCCCGTGCTTGGGCGGGAAGAGCACGTCAGAATCGATGCTGATTACCGCGCAGCGCGCCTTGATGCGCGACAGCGCCGCCTCCACGCCTCCTCTGCCCCGGCCGACATTCTGCGAATCGAGCGAACGCGACAGGTACCAGTAACTGTAGGCGTCGAAACGGCGCACCAGTTTCAGGCCCTGGTAGCGCTGGTAAGAGCCCGCGCGGTCGGCAAAGAGCGTATCGGGATCCGTTTCCTCCTGCGTGGCGTTATAGCCGTCGTAGGTACGGTAGGAGATCAGTGCGATGGAGCGCGCGCACGCAAGACCGTCCTTTCCCCCTTCGAGCGATTTCGCCTCCTTGAAACTGGGATCGGCCAGGATCGCCATACGCTGCGATTCGTTGAAGGCGGTCAGGTAGGGCGATACGCGGGTCGCCGTAGCCAGGAAAATCGCCGCATCGATGATATCCGGCTCCATAATGCACCATTCCAGCGTCTGGAAGCCTCCGATCGAGGGTCCCAGCATCATATCGATGTGTTCGATGCCGAGGTGCTTGCGCACCAGGATGTTCGCCCGGACGATGTCCCGCACCGTCGTATCCGGAAAATCCATGAACCAGGGCTTACCGGTAGCGGGATTGATGGAAGAGGGCCCCGTCGAACCATAGGGCGAGCAGAGCATGTTCACGCAGACGATGTAGTACTGCTCCGGGTCGATCAGGCAGCCCTTCCCCACCATCTGGGGCCACCAGTCCTCCGGGTCGGAGTTGCCGGTCAGGGCGTGACAGATCCAAAGCACCTTCTCCCCCGGCCGGTATTCGCGGTCCGAGGTATGATAGACCAGCGTCAGCGAATCTACCGATCCGCCGCCTTCAAAGACAAAGGGTTCTCCCGTAATCCAACTGTGGCGTTTCATCATTTCGCGAGGGCCTGTTTAAGGTCGGCAATCAGGTCTTCCGCCTCTTCCAGACCGATACTCAGGCGCATCAGGTCCGGACGGACGCCCGCTTCGCGCAACTGATCGTCGCTGAGCTGGCGATGGGTATGGGAGGCAGGGTGCAAAATACAACTATGGCAGTCCGCCACGTGGGTTTCAATCGTAACCAGTTTGAGCGAATCCATAAAGCGCTCGGCGCGGGCACGGTCGCCCTTGAGGCCGAAGGCCATCACGCCGCAGCTGCCGCCGGGCAGGTACTTCTGCGCACGGGCATACATCGGATCGCTTTCCAGCCCCGGATACTCGATCCAGGCCACCTCGGGGCAGGATTCCAGGAAGCGGGCTACCGCCAGGGCGTTCTCGCAGTGCTTCTTCATCCGGATATGCAGGGTCTGCAGGCCCAGCCCCAGGTAAAAAGCGTTCTGCGGCGCCTGGATGCTGCCGAAATCACGCATCAGGTGCGTCACCAGCTTCGTGATGTAGGCCGCCTTGCCGAATTTGTCGGCATAGACCAGCCCGTGGTACGAGGCATCCGGCGTACAGAGGCCGGGGTATTTGTCGGCATGGGCCATCCAGTCGAACTTGCCGCTGTCCACGACCACGCCGCCGACGGTAACGCCCTGTCCATCCATATATTTGGTGGTGGAGTGCGTAACGATGTCGGCACCGAACTCGATGGGACGGCAGTTGACCGGCGTCGGGAAAGTATTGTCCACGATCAGGGGCACACCGTGCCGGTGCGCGGTCGCGGCAAAGCGCTCGATATCCAGCACGCGGACGCCGGGATTGGTCAGGGTCTCGCCGAAGACCAGTTTGGTATTGGGCTTGAACGCCGCCTCCAGTTCCTCGTCGGAGGCTTCCATATCGACGAAGGTCACATCGATGCCCATCTTTCGGAAGGACCAGCCGATGAGATTGTAGGTTCCTCCGTAGATATTGGCCGTCGTAATCATATGGTCCCCCGCCTCGCAGATATTGAAGCAGGCGAAGAAGTTCGCCGCCTGGCCGCTGGAAGTCAGCACCGCGCCCACGCCGCCCTCGAGTTCGGCGATACGCGCCGCGACGAGGTCGTTGGTCGGATTCTGCAGACGGGTATAGAAATAGCCGCTGGCCTCCAGGTCGAAGAGGCGGCCCATCGCATCGGAACTGTCGTATTTGAAAGTCGTACTCTGGTAAACCGGCATCTGCCGGGGCTCACCGTTCTTCGGCTCATAGCCCGCGTGAACGCACTGGGTTCCTTTTTTCACTACAAAATCTCCTTCAATGCATTAACTGTAATAATTTCCTTGGCCTTCTCCCGGTCATCGGTGCGGAAAGCCAGCGCCTGCCGTCCCTCGTAATGGAAGGAATAGAGGTAAGCGATGCTCAGGCCGCTCTTGGCAAAGAGGGCAATCAGGTCGGCGGCAGAACCGGGCACATCCTTCATCTCCAGGACGATAATCTCGGAAAGCGAAGCCGCAACCCCGTTCTGCTCAAGCACCTTGAAAGCCTTCTGGGGATTGTCGCAGATCATACGGCAAATGCCGTAATCGGCGGTATCCGCCACACTGATGGCGTGCAGCTGGATATTGTTTTCCTTCAAGGTTCCCAGGACCGCGGTGAGGGTCCCGGAGGTGTTTTCCATAAATACGGACAACTGTAACATAGCGGTGTCTTATTTAAGTTTTCTTCTGTCTTCTACAAATGCCGTCTTTCCCTGGCTGCGTTCGATGGCGCCCGGCGACTTGATCTGTACCTTCGCGGAAATGCTCAGTACGCTCTTCAGTTTCGAGGCCACTTTCTTTTCGAGTTCGGTGACGGGCGCGAGGGTATCGAAGCCCTGCGCGAAGTATTCCTGACGCATCTCCACCTGTACGGTAAGCGAATCCAGGTTGCCGATGCGCTCGACGATGAGTTTGAAGCGGGGTGCGCACTCGGGAATGCCGAGCAGCACGCTCTCCACCTGCGACGGGAATACGTTGATTCCCCGGATGATGAGCATATCGTCGCTGCGGCCCACGATGCGGCCCATCCGCACTTCCGTACGCCCGCAGGCACATTCGCCTTCGAGCAGGGAGCAAAGGTCGCGGGTACGGTAGCGCAGCAGCGGCATCCCTTCCTTGGTCAGGGTGGTGAACACCAGTTCGCCTTCCTTGCCGCGGCCGAGCGGGGAAAGGGTCGCCGGGTCGATGATTTCCGGATAGAAATGGTCCTCGCAGATATGGGAGCCGTTCTGGCATTCGCATTCGTAACTGACGCAGGGTCCCATAATCTCGCTCAGGCCGTAAAGGTTATAGCCTTTCAGGCCCAGGCGCTCCTGAATCTCCTGACGCATATTCTCCGTCCAGGGCTCCGCGCCGAAAGCGCCGATGCGCAGTTTCAAATCGCCCTTGTTGACGCCCAGCGCCTCCATCGTTTCGGCAAGGTGCAGGGCATAGGAAGGCGTACAGGCGATACCGGTCACCCCGAGGTCGCGGATCAGGCCGATGTGTTTTTCCGTATTGCCGGTCGATGCCGGAATGACGGATGCGCCCATATTCTCCACGCCGTAATGCACGCCGAGTCCTCCGGTAAAGAGGCCGTAGCCGTAAGCGACGGAGAAAAGGTCTTCGCGGCTCACGCCGTAAGCGGTAAGGCAGCGGGACATACACTCGCTCCAGATTTCGATATCCTTGCGGGTATAGCCGACGATGGTCGCCTTGCCGGTCGTACCGCTGGATGCGTGGATGCGGATGATTTCGCTCTGCGGGGCCGCCTGCAGGCCGAAGGGATAATTGTCCCGGATATCCTGCTTGGTGGTAAAGGGCAGTTTGACGATGTCCTCGATGGTACGGATATCATCGGGCGTCAGGTCCATCGCCTGCATCTTGGCCCGGTAGAAGGGCACATTGTGGTAAACATAGGATACCACCTTGTGCAGGCGCTTCCCCTGGAGGGCGCTCATCTCGTCCCTCGACATACATTCTTTATGACTGTTCCAGATCATAGCATTTCAAGTTCATAGCAACGATGGCCTCCCCCTTGGGGGCAAATACCCGTTTGAGCGCTTCGCGCAGCGCCTGGCGGCTGACAATCTCCAGCGAATCCGCGGCGAGGCCCAGCAGCGCCATATTCGCCCCGCGGGGATTCCCGGCCTTCACGGCCATCGCATCGATGTCTTCGCAGACCAGATGCGGCAGTTTCGAGAGTTCCGCGCGCAGGGCGGCTTCTTCCGGATAGTCGGGAATGTTCACCAGCGGTTTGGATGCGGTGACGACCGTCCCGTCCGCACGCAGCCAGGGCAGATAGCGCAAGGCTTCCATCGGTTCCATCGAAATGATGAGATCCGCTCCGCCGAGGGGAATGAGGTCGCTGAAAATGGGCTCCGTAGAAAGACGCAGATGGCTCTGCACGTCTCCGCCGCGCTGGCTCATCCCGTGCACCTCGGCCTGCTTGAGGTAGAGGCCCTCCGCCGTTGCCGCCTCGCCGATCACGGTAGCGATGGACAGGATGCCCTGTCCGCCTACCCCGCATAAGATAATGTCTTTCTTCATAAACTACTTCTTTTTGGCGTGCCGGCGCGCGGTCTGGATGCACTCGCGACGCGGAATAATCACGGAAAGTCCTTTATATTCAATCTCTTCGCGCATCATCTTCTCAATCTCCGGCAGATTGGCCGGCAGCGGCACGACGGTGCGCACGTGCGCGGGATCCACTCCCAGCGCCACGCAGATCTTCTCATACTTGCTCGTCCCCGCAGAATCCTGTCCGCCCGTCATCGCGGTGGTCAGGTTGTCGGAGATAATGACGGTGATGGGGCTGTTTTCGTTCGCGGCGTCCAGCAGTCCGGTCATTCCCGAATGCGTGAAGGTCGAATCGCCGATGACCGCGATGGCAGGGAAAAGGCCGGAATCGGCGGCACCCTTCGCCATCGTAATCGACGCGCCCATATCCACGCAGGAAGCGAGCGCACCGTAAGGCGGCAGCGCACCGAGCGTATAACAGCCGATATCGCCGAACACGCGGCCCTGCGGATAATCCTGCATAATGCGGCCGAGCGCGGCATACACATCGCGATGCCCGCAACCCTGGCAGAACTGCGGAGGACGCGCGGCGATGGGAGAAGGCAGCGGGAAATGCTGTCCGGAGCCCAGCCCCAGCGCCTGGGCCACATTGTCCGGCGTCAATTCCCCGGTACGGGGCAGCACGCCGTCCAGACGGCCGTGAACCGGAACATCGGCACCCAGCAGGCCCTTGACGCCATTTTCCACCATCGGCTGCCCGTCTTCAAAGACCAGCAGACCGCCGCAGGAGGCAGCCAGCGCCTTGATGGCCTTTTCGGGCAACGGATACTGGGAAACTTTCAGCACGGAAGCCTCCCTGCCCGCACGGGCAAGTGCTTCCTTCACATAATTATAGGCAATGCCACAGGCGACAATCCCCAGCGGCGCCTCCCCTTCCCTGCGGTTAAAGGGCGAATCAGCGGAACTTTCTTGCATCGCCGCCTGCTTGTCCAGCAGAGCCCGATACTGCTTACGCGCAATCGCGGGCAGCAGCACCCAACCCTTGGAAGAGGAAGGTTCCAGCGCATTCTGCGCCTTCCTTTCGCCGATACGCACCGATGCACGGGAATGCGCGAGCCGCGTCACCATCCGGAGCACCACGGGCACGCCGAGGCTTTCCGACAGCGCAAACGCATACGCCATCATATCGTAGGCCTCCTGCTGGTCCGAAGGCTCCAGCAGCGGCACCATCGCAAAATTGGCATAAAAGCGGGAATCCTGCTCGTTCTGCGACGAGTGCATCGACGGATCATCCGCCGCCAGCACCACCAGACCGCCTTTCACGCCGGTCACGGCCGCATTGACAAACGCATCCGCGCAGACATTCATTCCCACGTGCTTCATACAGACGAGCGCGCGCTTCCCGGCATAGGACATCCCCAGGGCCGCTTCCATCGCGGTCTTCTCATTGGTACACCAGCGGCTGTGTACGCCCGCTTCCCGGGCTGCCGCATCCGCCTGGATAAACTCCGTCACCTCCGTCGAGGGCGTACCGGGATAGGCATACACCCCCGAAAGCCCCGCATCCAGGGCTCCCAGCGCCACCGCCTCGTCACCTAAAAGTAATCTATTCATTAATCAAGATATAAGCACCAATTATGTGTATCTTCTTCAAGACCGTCCTGAATGCCCCGCAGCCGCTTGTACAACTTCTCACTGACGGCCCCGCACTTATCCGGACTGCCAATCTTATAAGTCTTGGTAACCACCGTATCCTCCAGCTTCTGCTTGTCATCCACGGAGCAGATAGGCGTAATGACAACAGCCGTTCCGCAGGCATTCACCTCCTCGAACTCCGCCAGTTCCTCCACGGGCACGCGCCGCTTCTCCACCTTCAGGCCGAAGTCCTCGGCCACCGCCTGCAGACTCTTGTTGGTAATGGAAGGCAGCACGCTGTCCGAGAGCGGCGTCACATAACTGTTCCCCTTGATGGCGAGGAAGTTGGAAGAACCGAACTCGTCGATATAGGTCTTGGTGGCAGGATCGAGGAACAGCAGTTCCCGATAGCCCTGCCGATGCGCCATATTGTAAGGATGCAGCGAGGTCGCGTAATTCGCGCTCAGCTTGAAGGCACCGGTGCCGTTGGGTGCGGCGCGGTCGTAATTACGGGCGATGACGGCCGTACCGGGGCTCAGGCTTGCCGCACCGGAATAACTGCCTACCGGCGCACACATCACCGCAAACAGCACCTCCGTCGAGGAAGCGATGCCGAGTTGCGGGTTGCAGCCAATCAGCACGGGACGCAGGTACATCGACGCATTATATCCATAAGGCGGCAAAAACTCGATGTTCTCCTTCACGCAGCGAAGGCACATCTCGATGAACATTTCCTCCGAAGGAACCGCCATATCCAGGTGGCTGCCGCTGCGCTGCAGGCGCTTCGCATTCTCGTCCGGACGGAAAAGACGGATTTTGCCGTCCACGCCCCGGAAGGCCTTCAGGCCCTCGAAGCAGGAGTTCGCATAGTGGAATACGCCGGCAAAGGCGCTGAAATCAAAATTAAAGTCGGCGCTTGCCACCGGAGCGGACCACTGTCCGTCCTTGAAATAACTGCTGACAATGACGTTGGTCTTCCTGTACTTGAAGCCCAGCGCACCAAAATCCAATTGCTCTGCCATAATTACCTATTTATTAAATCTTACTGATCAATTCTGCTACCCGGTCACCCACGGCGGAGGTGCCGTACACGGGGGCGCCGGGGGCGGCGAGGTCTTCGGTGACGAAGCCTTCGTCGATGGAGGCCGCCACCGCCTTGCGGATGAGCGCCCCTTCAGCCTTGAGCCCGAAGGCATATTCGAACATCATCGCCGCGGAGAGGATGGTCGCCAGCGGGTTGGCGATGTCCTTGCCGGCAGCCTGCGGGTAGGAACCGTGAATCGGCTCGAAAACGCCGGTATGCTCGCCGATGGAGGCTGAAGCCAGCAGCCCCATCGAGCCGGTAATGCAGCTCGCCTCGTCCGTCAGGATATCGCCGAAGGTATTTTCCGTCACGATGACGTCGAAGAACTTCGGGCAGCGGATCAGCTGCATCGCCGCATTGTCCACGAACATATAATCTACGGTGATGTCAGGATACTGCGGTTCCATCTCCTTGGCAATCTGCCGCCAGAGACGCGAGGACTCCAACACGTTCGCCTTGTCCACGACCGTCAGGTGCTTTCTGCGGCGGCCGGCGTACTCGAAGCCCAGTTTCAGGATACGCTCGATTTCGTACCTATGATAAATATTGGTATCGAAAGCGGTGTCTCCGCCGTCCAGACGGCCTTTCTCGCCGAAATACATCCCGCCGGTCAGTTCGCGGATGCAGAGGAACTCCGCACCGTCCACCAGTTCCGGCTTGAGCGGGCTCTTGTCCACCAGCGCGGCGAAGGTCTCGATGGGCCGGAGGTTCGCGTAGAGCCCGAGCTGCTTGCGCATCGCCAGCAGGCCCTGCTCCGGACGCACCTTTGCGGTAGGATCGTTGTCATAGCGCGGATCGCCGACGGCGCCGAAGAGCACCGCGTCGCTCTCCATACAGGTCTTGAAGGTCGATTCGGGAAAAGCGTCGCCGAACTCGTCGATGGCGCAGGCTCCCGCCTTTGCAAATTGATAGGAGACTTCGTGGCCGAAGCGCTTGCATACGGCATCGATGGCTTTCTTGGCCTGAGCCACCACCTCGGGACCGATACCGTCCCCGGGCAATTCTGCTATCCTGAGTTTCATTTCAGTGTACTGATATCCAGATTTTCAATAATGTTCAACATTTTTACCGTCGCCTTGATGGCGGCCGCAGCCTGGTCGGAGTCGATACCGCGCGTCTTGAAAGAGTGGCCGTCCATATCCCAGACGATGGTCGTAGCCACCAGGGCGTCCGTCTTGCCTCCCGGAGGGATGCTGACCTGATAGTCCGCAAGCACGGGGTGTTTCTTTCCCAGCCGGTCGTAAATTTTCCAGAGGGCGCGCATAAAGGCGTGATACTGTCCGTCTCCGTTGGAGGAGGTTTCGTATTCCTGCCCGTCGATGGAGACTTTCAGCATCGCCGCGGGCTTCATATCCTTGGTAATCTGCAGGGAGTAGTTGACGATGTGGATATTGTCGCTCCCCTGCCCGCTCTTCAGGACATCCGCCACGATGAAGGGCAGGTCCTCCGCGGTAAGCATTTCCTTCTTGTCGCCGAGTTCCACGACGCGCTCCGTCACCAGCTTGACCTGTTCCGGAGTCAGGCTGATGCCCAGTTTGTCCAGGTTCTCGATAACGTTCGCCTTGCCGCTCATCTTGCCCAGCGCATATTGGCGTTCGCGGCCAAAGCGGGCAGGCATCAGGCGGTTCTCGTAGAGGCCGCCCTTGCGGTCCCCGTCCGCGTGGACGCCGGAAGTCTGGGTAAAGACGTTCTCACCCACCACCGGCTCGTTGTCCGGGATGCGGATGCCGGAGATGCTCTCCACATAGCGGCTGACGTGCGTCAGGGCACTTTCATCGAGGGAAAATTCCGCCCCCGCCATATCCTTGAGCGATGCCGCCACGGCCGCGACCGAAGCGTTGCCGCTGCGTTCACCCAGGCCGTTCACGGTCGCGTGTACGCCGCTGACGCCTGCTTGCACCGCAGCGAGGGTGTTCGCCACCGCCAGGCCGTAGTCGTTATGGGCGTGGAAGTCGAAGCGCAGGTCAGGAAAGCGTTCCAACATCCGCCGACAGGCTTCCGCGCAGGTCCAGGGATTCAGCACGCCGAGCGTATCGGGCAGCATATAGCGCTTGATGGGCAGGTCCTTCAGGGATTCAATCAGCCCGAACACATAGTCAGGGGAATCGGTTATGCCGCGGGACCAGTCCTCCAGGTAGAGATTGACGGACAGGCCCTTGGAAAAGGCGTAGTCCACCTGGCTGCGGATATCGGCAGCGTGCTGCTGCGGGGTTTTGCGGAGTTGCGTCTCCAGGTGCTTGAGGGAGCCTTTGGCGAGCAGGTTCACCACGCGGGCGCCGCAGGAGGCCAGCCAGTCGATGGAAGCGCCGCCGTCCACGAAGCCCAGGACCTCGATGCGGTCCAGCAGCCCCTTGGATGCAGCCCATTCACAAACGCCGGCCAGCGATTGGGATTCCCCGCCGGAGACCCGGGCGGAAGCGACTTCGACACGGTCCACCTTCAACTCCTCCAGAAGGAGTTGGACTATCGCCAGTTTTTCACTGGGGTTGAAGGAGACGCCGGCCGTCTGTTCGCCGTCGCGCAGCGTGGTGTCCAGGATTTCTATCATCGTCCTTGTTCGTATTTTTCAATCTTGTCCTTTTGCTCCAGGAGATAGTCGATATCGTCCAGGGCGTTCATCAGACAGTATTTTTTGTAGGCGTTGAGTTCAAAGTGTTCGCTCTCGCCGGTGGCCAGGTTGGTGACCGTCTGGGCGGGCACATCCACCCGCACCTTCAAGGCAGGGTCCGCGGCGATGCCCGCGAAGAGTCTGGCTAGGAAGCCTTCCGATACCACGACCGGCAGCACGAAGTTGTTGAGTTCGTTGTTCTTGTGGATGTCGGCGAAGAAACTGGAGATCACGACCCGGAAGCCGTATCCGGCGATGGCCCAGGCCGCGTGTTCACGGCTGGAGCCGGAGCCGAAGTTCTTGCCGGCCACGAGGATGCAGCCGCTGTAGCGGGGGTCGTTCAGGACAAAGTCGTTGATGGGATTGCCCTGGGCGTCGTAGCGCCAGTCCCGGAAGAGGTTGTCGCCGAAGAACTTTTCGTCCCGTGTGGTGACTTTCATGAAACGGGCCGGGATGATCTGGTCCGTATCGACGTTTTCCAACGGGAGAGGCACGCAGGTGCTCTCAATTATGTCAAATTTTTGTTTCATAAAGTCCTAGGGTCTGTAACAACACCTGTAACGGCGGCAGCGGCGGCGGTCAGGGGGCTGGCGAGGAAGGTGCGGGAGCCGGGGCCCTGGCGGCCTTCGAAGTTGCGGTTGCTCGTCGATACGGAATATTTGCCGGCCGGAATCTTGTCGTCGTTCATCGCCAGGCAGGCAGAGCAGCCCGGCTGGCGGATTTCGAAGCCGGCCTCGGCGAGGACCTTGTCCAGGCCTTCCTCCTCGATCTGCGCCTTGACGGCCCAGGAACCCGGGACCAGCCAGGCGGTAAGGCCGGGAGCCTTTTTCCGCCCCTTCACCAGAGACGCGAAAGCCCGGAAATCCTCGATGCGCCCGTTGGTGCAGGCGCCGAGGAAGACATAGTCCACCTTGTGTCCGAGCAGCGACTGTTCCGCTTCCAGGCCCATATAGGCGAGCGCCTTGGGGCTGGCGTCGGCGGGGATTTTTCCGTCGATGGGCATACCCATACCGGGGTTGGTGCCGTAGGTAATCATCGGTTGCACCTCGGCAGCATCGAAAACGAGTTCCTTGTCGAAGACGGCATCGTCGCCGCTCTTGAGCGTTTTCCACTTTTCGACCGCAGCGTCCCAGTCGGCGCCCTTCGGCGCATATTCGCGGCCCTTCAGCCAGGCGAAGGTCTTTTCGTCCGGAGCGATGAAGCCGCCGCGCGCCCCCATCTCGATGGAAAGGTTGCAAAGCGTCAGGCGGCCTTCCATCGAAAGCTCGCGGACCGCGCTGCCGCGGTATTCCACGAAATAGCTGGTCGCGCCGCTGGTGCTGATTTTCATCATCAGGAAGAGTGCAAGGTCCTTAGCGGTCACGCCGGGGCCGAGTTTGCCCTCGACGCGGATGCTCATCGACGCGGGCTTCTGCTGCAGGATGCACTGCGACGCAAGCACCATCTCCACTTCGGAGGTACCGATGCCGAAAGCCACCGCACCCACCGCTCCGTGG
The DNA here is from genome assembly GCA_016282145.1 of Bacteroidales bacterium. GTDB lineage: Bacteria > Bacteroidota > Bacteroidia > Bacteroidales > UBA932 > Cryptobacteroides. The sequence goes on from JAEEJZ010000051.1 coordinate 45,549, forward strand.
GTAGAGGTGTGCGAATCGCCGCAGACAATGGTCATTCCCGGCAGGGAGATGCCTTTTTCCGGCCCCACGACGTGGATGATGCCGTTGTCGCGGCTGTTCATCGGGAAATGGTTGACCCCGAACTGCGCGGCGTTGCGCGCAAGGGTATCGACCTGGGCCTTGGAGACGGGATCGGCGATGGGCTGATCCTGGTCGTGCGTCGGCGTGTTGTGGTCCGGCATACAGAAGACCTGCTTCGGACGCAGACAGCCGATGCCCCGCTCGCGCAAACCCTCGAAGGCCTGCGGCGAGGTCACCTCGTGGCAGTAGAGCCGGTCGATGTAGAGTTGCTGCGGGCCGTCTTCAATGAGGGAGACGATGTGCGCATCCCAGATTTTATCGAAAAGGGTGTTCATCAATTATTTCTTGTTGTTCTCGGGACGCAGGGCGCGAACGGTCACGGCCGTGCGCCACATTTCGCTCTCGCGCAGGGCTTTGAGTTCCTTCTCCAGGCCTTCGCGGTAGTCAGGCTTGCTGTTGGCGTCGATGGAGATCTGCGCCTCGTTGCCGCACTTGACGCTGGCGTAGAGTTTCTGCACCACGGGCTTGATGGCATCGTGGAACGGGCCCATCCAGTCCAGGGCACCGCGCTGGGCGGTGGTGGAGCAGTTGGCATACATCCAGTCCATTCCCTTGGCGGCGAAGAGCGGCATCAGGGACTGGGTCAGTTCCTCGACGGTCTCGTTGAAGGCCTCGGAAGGGGTATGACCGTTCTCGCGAAGCACCTCGTACTGGGCGCTCAGCAGACCCTGGATGGCGCCCATCAGGGAGCCGCGCTCACCGGTCAGGTCGGAAGTGGCCTCGCGCTGGAAGGTCGTCTCGAAGAGATAACCGGAGCCGATGCCGATACCGATGGCAATCGTGTTCTTCAAGGCCTTGCCGCTCACATCCTGATACACCGCATAAGAGGAATTGATGCCGCGGCCTTCCAGATAGAGGGAACGCACGGTTGCGCCGGAGCCCTTGGGAGCCACCATAATCACATCGATGTCCTTGGGAGGGACGCAGCCGGTGCGGTCGCTCCAGGTAATGGCGAAACCGTGGGAGAAATAGAGGCTCTTGCCGGGAGTAAGATGCTTCTTGAGGGTAGGCCAGACGGACATCACGGCCGCGTCGGAGAGCAGGCACATGACGATGTCGCCTTTCTCGCAGGCCTCTTCGATGCCGAAGAGGGTCTTGCCGGGCACCCAGCCGTCGGCAATCGCCTTCTCATAGGTCTTGCCGGGACGCTGTCCCACGATCACGTTGAAACCGTTGTCGCGCAGATTCAGCGACTGTCCGGGACCCTGCACGCCGTAACCGATGACGGCCAGCGTCTTGTCCTTCAAGGTTTCACGAGCCATTTCCAGGGTAAACTCATCGCGGGTGACGACATTCTCCTCCACTCCGCCAAAATTCATCTTTGCCATAATTTTATAATGCTGTTTTAGATTGATTTTCTCTATGCTGCAGGAAGTCCTCCACGGCCTCCTTCTCTTTGTGCGAACGTTCGCTGTCCACTTCCCAGAACGCTTTGACCACATCCACCTTCTTCTCCATCTGCGCCACGACCGCCTTCACCCGGCGTTCGTCCGTACGCGTCAGGATTTTGAACTTATGGATGCCCTCGATGCGCGAGGGATACACCAGCAACTTCTCAATATTGAGGCTGCGACGGGTAAAGATACCCGCCACGGCACTCAGCAGACCCACCTGATTCTCCGTGTAGGCCGTTATCTCATATAACTTCTCACTTGCCATAGCTATACCAGTCCTGGGTATTCAACATAATCTGGTCCAGTTCCTTTCCCGGAGGGATCATCGGGAAGACCAGGCTCTCCTCCCGCACGTGCACGTTCAGAATGCAGGGAGCGTCGTCCGCAAGCATCCGTTCGATGGCGGGAGCCAGTTCCTCGCGTGATTCCACATTCTCGCAACGGATGCCGTAAGCGGCAGCGAGCATCTTGAAATCGGGATTCAGCAGCCGCGTGCAGGAGTAGCGCTCACCGAAGAACAGTTCCTGCCACATCCGCACGTTGCCCAGCCAGTTGTTATTGAGCAGCACGATCTTCACGCCGGTCTTTTCCTGCATGATGGTGCCCAGTTCCTGCACGGTCATCTGGATGCCGCCGTCGCCCACGAAAAGGCAGACGGGGCGTTCGGGGGCGGCAATCTTTGCGCCGATGGCGGCGGGAAGGCCGAAGCCCATCGTACCGAGGCCGCCGGAGGAAAGGAAACTGCGGGACTGGCTGAAACGCGAATAGCGGGCCGCCAGCATCTGGTTCTGGCCCACATCGGTGACGATGACCGCATTGCCGCGCGTCGCCTTCGCCACCGCAGCAATCACTTCGCCGGGATTGACGGGACCGTCCGCAGGCGCGATTTCGGGCAGGCAGACGCGTTCGCGCTCCACCGCGTCGCATTCTTCATTGCGATGTTCCCACGCACTCCGCCGGCGCTTTTCGATCAGCGGGGTCAGGCGCGCAAGCACCTGCTTCGCATCGCCGACAATGCCCAGATCGACGGGAATGTTCTTGCCGATTTCGGAAGCGTCGATGTCGATATGGATGATTTTCGCCTGTCGGGCGTATTTTTCGAGTTTGCCGGTCACGCGGTCGTCGAAGCGCATCCCCACCGCAAGGAGCAGGTCGCATTCGCAGGTCATAATGTTCGAAGCGATGCTGCCGTGCATTCCCAGCATTCCCTTGAGATGCGGGTTGTCCGAAGGCAGGGCGCTCAGGCCGAGCAACGTGCTGCCCGCGGGGATATCGCCCTTGTCCAGGAAATCGCCGAGTTCCTTTTCCGCGCCGCTCAGCAGGATGCCCTGGCCATAGACCACGAAGGGGCGCTCGGCGGCATTGATCATCGCCGCGGCCTGCTCGATGGCGGTCTGCGGCACTTCCGGAACGGGAACATAACTGCGGATGAAGTCGCAATGGCAGGGCTGGAATTCCGCAAGGCCGGTCTGCGCATCCTTGGTGAAGTCCAGCACCACGGGGCCGGGACGGCCGCTGGCGGCGATGTAGAAGGCGCGCGATACGGCCCAGGCCACATCTTCCGCCCGGCGGATCTGGTAACTCCACTTGGTAATCGGCGTCGTCATACCGATGAGGTCGGTCTCCTGGAAGGCGTCGGTGCCCAGCAGGCCCGTCGTCACCTGGCCGGCGACCACCACCACGGGAGTGGAGTCGATCATCGCGTCCGCGACACCGGTAATCACGTTCGTGGCGCCGGGGCCGGAGGTCACCATCACGAAGCCGGGCTCTCCCTTGATGCGGGCATAGCCCTGGGCTGCGTGAATCGCCCCCTGTTCGTGACGGACGAGGACGTGGTGCAGGCGGTCCAGATAGCCGTAAAGTTTATCGTAAACGGGCATAATCGCGCCTCCGGGATAACCGAAGACGGTATCCACGCCCTGTACCAGCAGTTGCTCGAGGAGAATCTCCGCGCCGCTCAGTTTCTTTCCTATCTTGTCTTTCATATCAGTCTTCCGGAACGATTCTTCTTGCTCCCTTGTCGGCGCTGCTGACCATCGAGGCATAAGCCCTGAGGCTGGCGGAGACGCTCCGCTGCCGCACGGGAGCGGTGAACGCCTTGCTGCCGCGGGCCAGTTCTTCGCTGCGCCGCTGCGCAAGTTCCTCATCGCTGAGGCGTACGCTGATGCAGCGCGAAGGGATGTCGATTTCGATGATGTCGCCGTCGCGGACCAGGCCGATGTTGCCGCCCGCCGCCGCTTCCGGGGAAATATGGCCGATGCTCAGGCCGGAGGTGCCTCCGCTGAAGCGGCCGTCGGTTATCAATGCACAGGCCTTGCCGAGGTGCATGGATTTGATGTACGAGGTGGGATAGAGCATTTCCTGCATACCGGGGCCGCCCTTCGGGCCCTCGTGGGTGATCACCACGCAGTCGCCCGCTTTCACGGCGCCGCCCAGGATGCCCTCGCAGGCCGCCTCCTGGGAATCGAAGACCTTCGCGGGACCTTCGAAATGCCAGAGCGATTCATCCACGCCCGCGGTCTTGATGACGCAGCCGTCCCGGGCGATATTGCCGAAGAGGACGCCCAGTCCGCCGTCCTTGGTGTAGGCGTGCTCCAGGTCGCGGATACAGCCGCCGCTGCGGTCGGTATCCAGGCTGTCCCAATACTTTTCCTGGGAAGCCATCTCCGTGGTCCGGACGCCGCCGGGGGCACTGGAATAGAGTTTCAGGGCTTCCTCGCTGACGGAGGAGGCGCAGATATCATAGCGGGCGATGGCCTGGGCGAGCGTCATAGCGTCCACGCGGGGCGCGGCACCGTCCACCAGCCCGGCCTTCTGCAGTTCGTTCATGATGCCCAGCACGCCGCCGGCCCTGCCGACATCCTGGATATGGTATTTCTGGGTATTGGGGGCCACCTTGCAGATGCAGGGCACCTTGCGCGACAGCGCATCGATGTCCGCCATCTTGAAATCGGCGCCGGCCTCCCCCGCCACCGCCAGCAGGTGCAGCACGGTATTGGTGGAGCCGCCCATCGCGATATCCAGCGTCATCGCGTTCAGGAAGGACTGACGGGTGGCGATATTGCGCGGCAGCACGGAAGCGTCGTCCTCGAAATAGTATTTCTTCGCGTTCTCCACGATCTGGCGCGCAGCCTTGAGGAGCAGTTCCCTGCGCAACGCGTGCGTCGCGAGCACCGTGCCGTTGCCGGGCAGCGAGAGTCCGATGGCTTCGGTCAGGCAGTTCATCGAATTGGCGGTGAACATCCCCGAACAGCTGCCGCAGGTGGGACAGGCACAGGCTTCGATGGCGGCGACTTCCTCGTCGCCGACCGACGGATCGGCGGATTTGACCATCGCATCGATCAGGTCGAGCCGCGCGGCGCCCAGTTCACCGGCTTCCATCGGACCGCCGGAAACGAAAATCGTCGGAATGTTGAGCCGCATCGCCGCGATGAGCATACCGGGAGTGACCTTGTCGCAATTGCTGATGCAGACGAGTGCATCGGCCTTGTGCGCATTCACCATATATTCGACGCTGTCGGCGATAATGTCGCGCGAAGGCAGCGAATAGAGCATTCCGTCGTGGCCCATCGCGATGCCGTCATCGACCGCGATGGTATCGAATTCCGCGGCAAAGCAGCCAAGGCGCTCGATTTCCGCCTTGACGATCTGCGCCGCATCGTGCAGATGCACGTGTCCGGGGACGAACTGGGTGAAAGAATTGGCGATGGCTATCACGGGCTTGCCGAACTGGGAACGCTTCATTCCGTTCGCGAGCCAGAGCGCACGCGCGCCCGCCATTCGGCGCCCTTCAAAGGTCACACTACTACGTAACTTCATAAACGGTCTAACCAAATATTCTAATCAAACTCCAAATTTGGCATTTTTTCTTCAAAAGTCCAATTTTTTATGTATGTTTGTAGAAACTATGACCATTACCCTGAAGAATGACATCCGGGAAGTCAGCCGGCTCGGGGACTTCCTCAAGGCTGCGGCAGAGCGATACCACCTGGAGGATGCTCAGGGGAAGGAACTGCGCCTCGCCGTGGAAGAGGCTGTGGTCAACGTCATCGATTATGCCTACCCCGAAGGAGAAGAAGGCGAGATTACGCTCGAACTGAACTTCGAAGAGGGCGGCGTCCTGATCCGGATTATCGATTCGGGCATTCCCTTCGACCCCACAAAGACGGAGGAGCCCGACACCTCCCTCCCCGCCCGGGGGCGCCACATCGGCGGTCTGGGCATCTATCTGCTGCGCTCCCTCACGGACAGCATACGTTATGAGCGCCGGGAAGGGAAGAACATACTCATTCTCGTAAAACGATTCATTCATTCTTTGGCATGAAAGGAAAACTTTCTCTTGGCATCGTGTTGCTGGCAGCACTCCTTATTCCGTCCGCCGTGCGGGCACAGAGCGATACCCTGAAGAACAAACTGACTTTGGGCGCCAACCTCCTTGGACACGGTGAAATCTGTGCCGGCGGTTTGCCCCGTAACAGCGGAACCAATACCCAGGAAAATTACTCCGGTTTTCTTCTCGGCCGTATCCGCCTGAATGCGGAATACGAACGCAAATATCTTCAGTTGCGCTTCGTCGTCCAGAACCTGTGGGTATGGGGAATGTCGGGGAATCAGGCGTTGAAACTCTATGAAGGATGGGCAAAAATAGGCTCCCGCGTGGGGCTTCTCGCCCAGTTGGGCCGCGTAGCCCTTTCCTATGACGACGAACGCATCATCGGCACCAACGACTTCGCCGCCGCCGCCCTTTCCCACGATATCCTCCGCCTGGGCTATGAAGGGCACGGTCACAAGTTTCACGTCATCCTGGCCTACAACCAGAATGGGGACAACGTCTATTCCGGCAACTACTATACCGGCGGTGCACAATACTACAAGACGATGCAGACGGTCTGGTACCATTACGATATCCCCAAGTTCCCGCTGGGGCTCTCGCTGCTGTTTATGAATATGGGCATACAGGCCGGCTTTGACGACTATGAGACCAATCCGTCCCATAAGTGGATGCCTGCCCAAACGGTATACCAGCAAATATATGGCGGATATCTCAACTTTCACCCGAAACACTTCTCCGCCGAGGCGTCCTATTACCGGCAATCCGGAAAACTCGTCGACGATTCCATGGGCTCGAAGCCCATCGATGCCTGGATGGCCAGCGCCAAACTCACTTACAACCCCAGTGAGCGCTATGGCTTCGTACTGGGATACGACCATTTGAGCGGAGATGACTACGTCCCTAATTCCTACGGCGGCGTAGGCCTTCCCTATCACGCTGTTTATAAGGGCTTTACACCGCTATACGGCTCCCGCACCAAGTTCTATGGCATTATGGACTTTTTCTATGAGAGCGCCTTTGTCCACGGCTTCACCCCGGGTTTGCAGAATGCCTTCTTCGGGGTCTCCGGAAAACCGATTGAGCCCCTGTCCCTGAACGCCACCTACCATTATCTGGCCGTAGCAACGAAAATCCAGGACCTGGGAATGACCCTGGGACACAGCCTTGAAGTCCAGGCCGACTATCAGATCAACAAATACATTTCCCTCACCGCCGGTTACACGTTCATGGCAGGAACGGAGACGATGGCCCGCCTGAAGCGGGAAGGATCCAGCCCGCATGCGCACTGGGGATGGATCTCACTGGTGGTTACCCCCACGCTGTTTTCGCACAAATGGTAAAGTGCCGCTAGGCTTCCTTGATGGCCCCCATACGGGCCTCGGCGACATTGATGATATAGTCGCCGGTCTTTTCGCATTCCCCGATCAGGTCGGAGAACACGGTACCGATATCGTAGCCGTAAACGTGATTGTCCAGGCTCTCGATATTATACTGCTTCAATTGGTTACGACGGTTGTTGATGCGCAGTTCGACATCGCGTGACAGGGAGAAATCGACATCTTCCTTGCGACCGGACAGCGCCGCATTCATATGGGTCAGCGCCTCCTCCACCAGGGCGAACATCTGCTGCGCGCCATCTTCCAGTTCACCGGTAAAGACGATCTTGTTATCCAGTTTGCGCCGCAGGATGCGGGCCAGGTTGAAGCAACTGTCACCCACGGACTCCAGTTCGCCGATCTGACGGAGCATGGAACGGATTTTCTGCTTCGTTTCGTCTGAAAGATGGGCATCGCCCACATCGCCCAGATACTTGCCGATCTCGTTCTCCAGCTGGTCGCTCATCTCCTCGCCTTTCTTGATGCGTTCGAAGAGTTTCTGGAAATCCTGCTCGTCCGTAATGACATAGAGTTCCTTCACGAGGCCGAACATACGCTGCATCTTCTCGCCGAAGACCGCGATTTCCTTCTGCGCCTGGAACACGGAAAGTTCCGGCGTCTTCATCAGACCGCCCCGGATATACTGCAGGCGGAATTCCTCTTCCTCGTCACTCCTGCGCGGCTTGACAAGCAGGCAGACCAGTTTCTCCAGCTGGGGGATGAACCAGATGAGCACCGCCGTATTGATGACGTTGAAACAGGAGTGGAAAGTCGCCAGGGCGAAGGAAAGCTGGGTAGGGCTCTGCTCCGGAGCCTCGGGATCCAGGCCGACGATACCGCAGACCATCCGCACGAAGGGGAAGAACAGGATCAGCACCCAGATGACGCCGAACACATTGAAGAGCAAGTGCGCCATAGCCGTGCGCCGCGCCTGCGTATTGGCACTCATCGCCGCGAGGTTCGCGGTAACGGTAGTACCGATATTCTCACCCATAACCAGCGCGATACCCTGGTAGATCGTAATGGCTCCCGTCGCGCAGAGCACCATCGTAATGGCCATAAGCGCCGCCGAACTCTGCACGAGGGCGGTCAGGATGGTTCCGATAAGCAGGAACAGCAGGATCGTGCCGTAACTGGTGGGGAAACTCGCGAAGAAATCGACGACCGCGGGCTTGCTTGCCAGGTCCATCTCCACCCCGGTCTGCTTAAGCATTCCGAGGGCAAAGAGCAGGAAGCTCAGGCCGAAAAGGAAATCTCCGATATAGCGGTGCCGGCCCCGCTGAATCAGCACGATGCCGATAAAGAACGCAGGCCAGACGACGGAAGCGATATTGAAGGAAAAACCCGCCGACATGATCCACGCGCTGAGCGTCGTACCGATATTCGCACCCATGATGACGGAAATCGCCTGCGAGAGCGTCAGGAGCGCCGCGTTCACGAAGGAGACCGTCATGACGGTAGTTGCTGCCGAGGACTGTACCGCCACGGTCACCAGCGCGCCGGTCGCGACTCCGGAAAAACGGTTGGTTGTCATGGCGCCGAGGAGGTGGCGCAACTGCGGGCCCGCCATTTTCTGCAGGGCCTCGCTCATCACCTTCATGCCATAGATCAGCAGGGCGATTGAACCGAGAAGCTTCAGGACAATGAACATAGTCTTGTGGTTTCGGGGGACAAATTTACAATAATTCCGTCAAAAATTCCGCGATTATTTTTATATTTGTGTCTTGAAAGTCAATAAAATCTCTAATTAGCTTATGTGCAATCCTTTTTCCCTTGAAGGCAAGAACGCCTGGATTACCGGCGCTTCTTATGGTATCGGGTTCAACATCGCAAAGGCGTTCGTTGCCGCCGGTATCAAGAATATCATCTTCAACGACATCAACGAAGCCGCCCTCGAGCGCGGCCTTAACAATTATAAGGAAGCGGGCATCAAGAACGTCAAAGGTTATGTCTGTGACGTGACCGACGAGGTGGCCGTCAAAGCCCTGGTGGAAAAGATTCACGCCGAAGTGGGCCAGATCGACATCCTGGTCAACAACGCCGGCATCATCAAGCGCATCCCGATGCACGAGATGGAGCGCAGGGAGTTCCAGCAGGTGATTGACGTGGACCTCGTGGCCCCGTTCATCGTCTCCAGCGCCGTCCTTCCTGAAATGATGGAGCGCCGCGAGGGCAAGATCATCAACATCTGCTCGATGATGAGCGAACTCGGCCGCGAGACCGTTTCCGCGTACGCCGCCGCCAAGGGCGGACTCAAGATGCTCACCCGCAACATCTGCTCCGAGTACGGCGAATACAACATCCAGTGCAACG
>JAEEJZ010000052.1 GCA_016282145.1 Bacteroidales bacterium
ATACTGGTCAAGTACATTCGGGTCAAATACCGAAGGCTTCACGGACTGCGTCACCGTTTTGGGTTTCAATGGTTCAAACGGCATTGTGTACGGTTATACAACAGTTTGGAATAAAATGAATATCGGCGACACTCAGTGCGGGAATTTGATCCGGCCTGTTTTGTATAATCCTTCCGATGAAGTCAACACTCCCAAAGCGGCACCCACGGCAAACTCTCTCCGCCCGTGGCGGGAAGGCGAGATGGATATTCATTTGATTAATTCGGCCAGGGGAGAGTGCAATTTCGTGATAATGCCTGACGGTACATCCATAATTATTGATGCCGGGGAGATAGGTGAGAACGAAGAATTGGTCTCCAGAAAACCATCCGATGATTCTTCGGACCCTCTGTTCGCAAGAGTATACAAAGTGTACACCACGTATATGAAATACTTCCTGCAGAATACCAGGCACAATTATATTGATTATGCCCTGGCCACCCACTACCACACTGACCATATTGGAGCGCCAAAGACGAATTACAAAATGTCTGCAGATGGTTCTTATATCGTTAGCGGTTTATCGGCGATCTACGAAGATATTCCTATTAAAACGCTTGTTGATAGAATGGGTCCGGGCGTAGGCTTTAATGATTTCGCTCATTATAGCGAAGATGACATTCACGAGGACACATACAATAACTACATAACTTTCGCCCAAAAGATGGTAGCACGTGACGGAATGGTATGGCAGGCAATCAGCGAGGCAAACCGGAACAGTCAGTTTGCTCCCAAATACGGGACTACGAATGCTTCGTTCAAGGTTATTGGACACGACTACAAGTATTGGAACGGCAGTTCTTTTACGACTGGCAGCACAGATAATCGCGAGAATGGCAGCTCCATAACCATGTTACTTTCCTATGGTAAATTCAATTGCTATTTCGGAGCGGATTGCGGAGCCCAGTGCGGTTATGACATCATGAAAAATATATGCAGCGGAGTTGGAAAAGTGGAAGTGTTAAAAGCCCCGCATCATATGGCAGAAAATGCTTTTTCAAATACCCAAGCCGTAATTCTACAGCCAAAAGTGACAGTTGTCAGCAGTTTTAGCGTTACTACTCCTAATGAAGCTTGTGTGGCGGCTGCTGATGCTTTTGGAGATGTGTTTGCAACAAACAACGGCGCAGGTGTGTCATTGAAGGATGCCGGCGGACATTTTTGTGTGAGGGTGCAGGGTGACGGTACGTTTATGGTTTACAAACTTAAAGATACTGATTACTCATATGAGGTTCTTGCTTCATATGGACCGTACACCTGCTATTGAGGACATGATTAATATTCGAAAACGACTTTCCCTGCTGCTGGCCGTCTCCTTGTCCTGCTGCATTGCATTTGGCCAGAGGCTGACCCCGGCGGGGGAAATGCGCACGGAAGCCAATTCCAAGGTAGTGACCGAGGTTTCCCTGGAAACCGATCTGGTTGTCTGCGGAGGAGGACTTGCGGGTGTGTGTGCCGCAGTATCGGCGGCAAGGCACGGATGTTCCGTTGTGCTTGTACAAGACCGTCCGGTACTGGGGGGCAACGCCTCCAGCGAGATGCGCATGGGCATAGTCGGCGTCCACAGTGACCAGGATATGGAGACGGGCATCCTAGAGGAACTTCAGCTGAAAAATTTCTACTACAATCCCCTTCAGCGCTACACCCTTTGGGACGACGTTATCTACTCCACCGTAGTGAGCGAACCGGGGATAACTCTCTTCCTGAATACTTCTGTTGAAGACGTGGAAATGAACTCAGACGGCACCATTGCTGCCGTTAAGGCGTGGAACTCCAACGCGTACACGCGTTATCACATAAAAGGCAAACTATTTGCCGATTGTACCGGCGATGGGATCCTCCGCCTTTCCGGCGCCAAGTTTAGGCGTGGCAGGGAGTTTCCGGAAGAATTCGGAGAGAATTTCCTCAAGGAGGGAGGTGATTCCCGAACCATGGGGAACTCGATACTCTTGCAGCTTCGCAAAACTGAGGAAGACCATCCGTTCAGGGCGCCCGACTGGGCCTACCATTTCACAGACGAGGATTTCAACTATCCCACACCCAAGTCCGGCCAAAAAGGAGTCCGTTTCAACTACAAACGCCTGTATCCTGAAGACAACAACTTCTGGTGGATAGAATTCGGTGGCAATTTTGACACTATTGCTGATGCGAATGAAATCCAGTACGAACTCAAGCGCATTGCTTACGGCGTATGGGAATACATGAAAAACCAACCGGACGGCCGCTGCAGGAATTACGACCTGGACTGGATAGGATCCCTACCGGGGAAGCGGGAATCGACCCGCTTCATCGGCCCGCATATTCTTACTCAGAATGATGTCCTTTCCGGTGGACATTTCGAAGATGTCGTGGCATACGGAGGATGGACTCTGGACGACCACGACCCCGAAGCCTTCCACAAGAAAGGCAGTATCAGTACGGAGTATTCTTCACCACCTATTTTCGGAATCCCGTTCGACTGCCTCTATTCGGTGAATGTGCCTAACCTGTTGTTCGCCGGGCGGGACATTTCAGCCACCCATATGGGCTTGTCCGCCACAAGGGTGATGTCCACCTGCGCCCTGCTGGGTCAGGCCGTGGGCACTGCCGCCTCCATTGCCGTAAGGGAAAGGATTATGCCAGCGGGGGTCAGAAGCGGATATATCGCCGAACTGCAGGATATGCTGGAAGACGATGATTGCATGCTCCCATACCGCTGGCGCACCGTGTCGGAACTTACCAGATCGGCCAAAGGAGTACCGGCGCAACTGCTAAACGGGATCGACCGGAACTATGATGGAAATGACAACGGGGTTTGGCTGCATCCCGGGGATAGCCTCGAATTCAGATGGGAAAAACCGGTAACCGTCAGTGGAGCAAGACTCATTTTTGATTCGGATCTCAAAGTGCGTAGTAAACGCATGCGCAAGCTGGAAGCTACTACGGAGAGGGTTGCTATGCCTCCAATGATGGTGAAATCATTCCGAATTGAGGCTCTTGTCAGTGGCTCATGGCGGACGGTTTACAGCGATGCAGAGAACTTTCTGCGCCTCAGGAAAGTTTCCTTCCCGGAAGTTCGGACCAAAGCGTTTAGGTTGGTCGCTGAAGGCGCCTGGGGCGATGGAGAGTCGCACCTTTTTGCTTTTGACGTATTATGAAGCTTGATATAATGACATTCCAGAAAGTTCTGCTCACATCCTTCTTGATATTGGCCGGAGGGGAAAGTTTCGCATATGCAGGCATTCCTCTTCCCCCGTGGAGCGAGGGCTGTCTTGACATCCATGCAATCAACTCCGCCAGGGGAGAATGCACGTTCTTCATTTTCCCGGACGGAACCAGTATGGTGGTGGATGCCGGGGATATCAGCGCTCTGAATCCGAAATATCCCAAAGTCCCCCCAAAACCGGACTCGCTCTCAAGTCCATCAACGGTGTATGCCCGCTACATCCGCCATTTTCTGCCCAAGAGGGCGAAGGGGAAGTTGGATTATGCCATGGTCAGCCATTATCACGTTGACCATTTCAAGGCAATTGCGGAGCTTTGGAAGGAAATCCCTTTCCGAACTCTTGTGGATCGGTCGTGGCCAGATTATACAGATGAGCGGTACGTTGCTAAGAGCAATATGGATTTCTATACCTCTTTCGTGGAGCGCTTCTCGTCTTGCGGACGGAAAAGGATGCTTCGTTTCGAACCAGGCAGAAATGATCAGATAGTCCTTAGGTACGAGCCCCGTAGTTACCGGAACTTCCATGTCTTGAATTTCGCAGCCGGAGGAATTGTATGGGACGGTGAAAAATGCATCGACCCATATGAGGGAAAGAAGGTGAAGGAAAACGGTGCCAGTTGCTGCTTCCTTCTGAGCTACGGCGATTTCGACTATTACAGCGGCGGAGATGCAGGAGGGAATTCCAAGGTGGCACTCCCCGTTGCCCGGGCTATTGGCCGGCCGATCGATGCCATGAAGGCTGACCACCATCTCTCCCATCATACCATGGGGCAGGAGCAGATGGATATTCTTCAGCCCTCCGTGGTGGTGACCCATAGTTTTTTTGTGCGCGAAATCCAGCCCGATCTCCCAACTATGAGGCGGCTTTTGTCGGCATATCCAGACATGAAATTTTTCTTTACAAATATTGTGGAAGAAATGCAGCAGGCCGCTCAGGATGTTTATTCCAAAGCATCTGGCATGAACGGACACATAGTAATCCGTATCCTTCCCGGCGGCGCAGAATATATGGTGTATGTGCTTGACGACAACGATTACCAATACAACATTAAATTAGAGCTTGGGCCCTTCCGCTCAAAACCCTAATCAATGGATTTGACAGGATAGGAAAGAATCCGTCAAACAGTACAGAATCGACAAATCCATCGCCGCCCTCATCGAGATGTTCCACCAGGCCTGCGGGGCGTAGTCCATCCCATCCGCCGGGCAAGTTCGCGCAGGAGCTCAAGGTCCTTCTGCGGGACAGATAAGCGGACTTCTTTCTTGGTGCCGTAAGTGGCGTCGTTCCCGGAGTCCATCAGCAAAGCGGGTTCTCCGGTTTCGGTGTCGTATCCTTCGGTAAGGACAGATGCCTTGTTCCAAGGCCGCCGGACAGCCTCTCCAAGCGCTTTTCTGACAAATGCATTGATGGAAATACCGGCTTCCGCCGCCAGGTGGGCGATATCCCTATGCGTATCCGGTGCAATCCGGACATTAAAGGTACCGGTGTAACTCTTCTCCGGTTTGCGGTTATGCTCTTCGCAGAAGACGATATAATCTTCCACCGCCTCTTGAAAAGCATCCGTCAGTTCCGAAACGGACTCTCCTTCGTAATTGACCAGTCCGTCGATTCCCTCAATCTTCCCGAAAAATACCTTGTCGGCCTCGCTGTACGCCACCGACCCGACATACCCTTTATACTTCAGTGTATTCATAGTTCAATATCTCCGTTCGAAATAAGTTCTGATAATAATTGCCTGACGGCATATTGTTTCAGTTCTTTCCCCGGGTGTGGTTTATGTAACATGATGGGTGAACCGCCTGTTTTCAGAAAAATAACACGAGACCCCGATGTCTTCCCTTTGTTTGACCTTACATAGCCAAAAGTTGACAACAGTCGTTCTACCTCGTCAAAAGTAAAGTCCTTAGGTTGTCCCTTCAGCCGTTCAACCAGTTTGTCTTTCGTTCCCATACTGCAAATGTAACTATAATTTAGTTACAATCCAAGAGGGGGCGGCGCCCCTTGCAAGGAAAAATAAATATTCATACATTTGCGTACTATGAAGTATGTATGCAATATTTGCGGCTATGTCTATGACGATGCCGAGCAGGGCGTGCCCTTTGCTGAACTTCCTGAAGATTGGACCTGCCCGCTCTGCGGCGTCGGCAAAGAAGACTTCACGGCGGAAGCATAGCCCTAAAGAAGGTTGGTTATGAACGAGTTGGAAGCGTCCCGGCAGGAAATCAATGCCGTGGACAAACAAATTGCATCCCTCTTTGAGACGCGGATGCGGCTTGTCGAGAAGATTCTCGCCTACAAAAAGGAAAACGGCCTTCCCGTTCTGGATGAAGAACGGGAGAAGAAGGTCATTGACGCGGGTGCCGCGCGCATCGGGGATCCGTTGCTGCGCGAGTACTTCGTGCTTTTCCTCAAGGAGATGATGGGCATTTCCCGTGCCTACCAGAGCCGCCTGCTGGAGGGGATGAAGGTCTCCTACTGCGGTGTTCCGGGCGCCTTTGCCCAGATTGCCGCCGCCAAACTCTTCCCCGAGTCCGGATTACTGGACTTCGCCGATTTCGAGAGCGCCTACCACGCCTGCGAGCAGGGAGAGAGCGATGTCGCGCTGCTTCCCATCGAAAACAGTTCCGCAGGCGACGTGGGCAGCGTCATGGACCTTGCCTTTACGGGCAGCCTGCACATCAACCTGATGGCAGAGATGGACATCACGCAGAACCTGCTGGTCCTGCCCGGCACTACGCTGGCGGACGTCCGCACGGTCCTGAGCCATCCGCAGGCCCTCGCCCAGTGCGCCCCTTACCTTCGGGAGAAGGGCTTCGGAGAGCAGGAATGCGCCAGTACGGCCGATGCGGCCCGGCTGGTGTCCGAATCTTCCGACAAGAGCCTCGCGGCGGTGGCCTCGCTGGAAACGGCCCGGCTTTACGGTCTGGAAGTGCTGGAAAGGCATATCAACAGTTCCGGTGCCAACAGCACCCGCTTTGCGGTCTTTTCCCGTGCCCAGGGGCCGATGTCGGCCGTTCCCGCTCCGGGTGAGCGCTTCATCCTCGTCTTTACCGTCCGCAATGAGGCGGGCGCCCTCGCGAAAATCCTGAACATCATCGGCGCGCACGGTTTCAATATGACTAACCTGCACAGCCGCCCCCTGAAGGGGCCCAAGTGGAACCATTACTTCTTTGCGGAACTTGAAGGCGGCGCGGGCAGCGAAGACGCCCGGGACCTGATGCGTCAGATGGAAACGGTCTGTGACCGCCTGAAACTCGTCGGGACCTATCAAACCAGAAACGTATGAAAAACAGCATAGGGACAAGCGTCATCCTCACCCTGGCGGGGGAATCGCACGGCAGCGAGATCTGCGCCGTCCTGGACGGACTGGCTCCCGGCATCCCCGTCGATGAGGCTTTCCTCGCGGCGCAACTGGCCCGGCGCCGTCCTGCCGGAGTAACGGATACCGCGCGGCGCGAGGCGGATGCCTATCGCATCGTCAGCGGCGTCAGGGAAGGGCATACTACCGGTGCGCCCCTCTGCATCCTCATTCCCAATGCCGATGTCCGCAGCGCCGATTATGAGGCTCTGCAGGAACTGGCGCGTCCTTCCCATGCCGATTGGGCCGCGTCCGCCAAATACGGCGGATTCGAGGACCGCAGCGGCGGCGGACACTTCAGCGGCCGCATCACGGTCGGCATCGTGGCGGCAGGAGCCATCGCGCTCAGCGCGCTGAAAGCCAAGGGCATCGCCATAGGCACGCATATCCTGCGCTGCGCCGGAGTGGAGGACCGTCCTTTCGCTGCGCTTCCTGCGGATATTGAAACGCTCGCAGGAGCGGCTTTTCCCGTCCTTGACGAAGCGGCCGCAACGGAGATGACCCAGGCGATCGCCGCGGCCCGTGCGGAAGGGGATTCCGTCGGCGGCGTGCTTCAGACGGCGGTCTGCGGCTTTCCCGCCGGCGTCGGTGAACCCTGGTTCGGCTCGGTGGAGGGCATTCTTTCCAATGCGCTTTTTTCGCTGGGCGGCGTAAAGGGCGTGGAATTCGGCGACGGCTTTGCCATCGCCGGGATGAAAGGCTCCGAAGCAAACGATGCCTTTGGCCTGAAAGACGGCCGCGTCGTGACGCTGAGCAATCATAGCGGCGGGGTGAACGGCGGCATTTCCAACGGCATGCCCATCCTCTTCAATACGGCGGTCAAGCCGACCCCTTCCATCTCGAAGCCGCAACAGAGCGTCAACCTCCGGACGGGAGAAATTCAGACCCTGGAGATCAAGGGCCGGCACGACCCGGCCATCGTGCGGCGCATCTGCCCGGTGGTGGATGCCCTCGTGGCCATCGTGCTCTGCGACCTGCTCGCCCTGCGTTTCGGAACAGATTATCTGAAGCCGTAAATCGATGGAATACGCGCTACTCGGGGAACATCTGGGACACAGCTTCTCGCCGGAGCTGCATGCCCTGCTCGGCCTTCCCGGCTACGGCCTGCAGGAACTTTCGCCGGAAGAACTGCCGGCCTTCATGCGGAGCTTCCCCCTCAAGGGCGCGAATGTGACGATTCCCTACAAGAAGGCGGTCATCCCTTACCTGGATCATCTCTCCGAGAGTGCGCGCCTGACCGGAGCGGTCAATACCATCGTCCGCACGCCGGAAGGGCTGACGGGCTACAATACTGATTTTGACGGCTTCCTGGCGATGGCCAGTTCCGCGGGCATTTCGTTCCGGAGGGCTTCCGTGCTGATTCTCGGAGCCGGCGGGGCGGCCTGTGCCGTCGCTGCGGCCGTGCGTTCGGAGGGCGCGGCGGAACTGCGTTTTGCCGTCCGTACACCGAAGACCCCCGAGCAGTTGCCGCTTTCGGAGCCGGAGTGCTATGCGGATGCCGATATCCTCGTGAACTGCACGCCGGTGGGAATGTATCCCGATGTAGCTTCGGCTCCCGTCGACCTGGGCTGTTTCGACCATCTGTCGGGGGTGCTCGACTGTATTTACAACCCCATCCGCACGAACCTGGTGCTCGATGCCCAGGCTGCCGGCATTCCGGCGGCGGGCGGACTGTATATGCTGGTCGGACAGGCCTTCCGCGCGGAAGAACTCTTCCTGGGGCAAGCGCTCGACCCTGCACTTCTCGAAGAAAGTTACCGGAAACTGCTGAACAAAAAGCGCAACATCGTCCTCTGCGGTATGCCATCAAGCGGCAAAAGCACCATAGGAAAAGTGCTCGCCACGCGTCTGGGATGCGCTTTCGCCGATACGGATGCGCTGGTCCGCGAACGCACGGGCAAAAGTATCGAAGCGCTTTTTGCCGAGAGCGGAGAGGCCGGTTTCCGCAGGCTGGAAGCCGAAGCGGTGGCGGAGGTCTCGACCCGTCAGGGCATCGTGATTTCCACCGGCGGCGGTACGGTCATGTTCCCGGACAATGTACGGGCGCTCAAGCGGAACGGGGTCCTTTGCTTCCTGGACCGCAAACTGGAAAAGCTGATGCCTACCGGGGACAGACCGCTCTCGCGTGATCCGGAGTCCCTGCGGCAACTTTACGAACAGCGGCTCCCCGTTTACCGGAGCGTGGCGGACGTGTCGGTCTATAACGACGGCCCCATGCCCCAGGCGGTAGATTATTTGGAAAGATATGTTGGACAAGGATAAGAGAATACTCATCGTCGGCCTCGGGCTGATCGGCGGCAGTTATGCCCTGGCCCTCAAGGAAAAGGGGTATCGCATCGGCGCGGTGACGCGCTCGCCCGAGACGCTGCGTTATGCCCTGGAGCAGGGGATGATCGATGAAGGGACGACGCTGCCGTCGGCGGACTTCGTCGGAGGCTACGATATCGTTGTCTTTGCGCTGTACCCGCATCTGCTGCTGGAGTGGCTGGAGCAGTATCAGTCGCTGCTGCGGCCCGGTGCGCTGCTGACGGATGTCACGGGCGTGAAAGGCAGCGTCGTGTACCGCGTGCAGAAGATGCTCCGGAGCGATTTGGAGTTTATCGGCGCACATCCGATGGCCGGTCGCGAACTGAGCGGTGTGCAATATGCCGATGCCGGGATTTTCCGCGGCGCAAACTACATCGTCACGCCGACGGCCGCCAATACGGAGGCGGCGATCGCGATTTGCGAGGAACTCGGCCGTACGCTGGGTTTCGCGCGCATTTCCCGGCTCAGTCCGGAAAAGCACGACGAGATGATCGGCTTCCTCAGCCAGCTGACGCACTGCATCGCCGTGTCGCTGATGACCTGCCGCGATACGGAGCACCTGAGCGCCTACACCGGCGATTCTTTCCGGGACCTTACGCGCATCGCCCGGATCAACGGCGATATGTGGAGCGAATTGTTCCTCCAGAACAAGGAGGAACTGTTGCGGCAGATCGACCTTTTCAGCGGACAGCTGGGGCGTTTGAGGACCGCCATCGAGAACGATGATACAGATACTTTGAAGGAAATGATGCGGCTCTCTACGGAGCGCCGGGCTTTTTTTGATAAATAGAATAAACCGATGAATATGCAGTTCAGGCGGGAGTTGTTCAGCCCGCAGGAGATCAAACAGATGTACCCCGTTACGGCGGAGGGGTTGGAAGCCAAGAGCCGGAATGACAAGGCGGTCAGGGATGCCCTGTCAGGGGAATCAGGCAAGTTCCTCCTGGTGATCGGTCCCTGCTCGGCAGACCGGGAAGATGCCGTGATCGACTATATTTCGCGCCTGCGGCCCTTGCAGGAAAAGGTGGCGGACAAAATCGTCATCGTCCCGCGCATCTATACCAACAAGCCCCGTACGACGGGCGCCGGCTACAAGGGGATGCTCCATCAGCCGGACCCGCACACCAGCCCGGACCTGTTCAAGGGGCTGGTATCCATCCGTAAACTGCATCTGCGGGCACTGCTGGAGACAGGTTTCTCCTGTGCCGACGAGATGCTCTATCCGGAGAACCACCTCATCCTTTCAGACCTGCTGAGTTATGTCGCGGTAGGTGCGCGCAGCGTGGAGAACCAGCAGCACCGCCTGGTGGCGAGCGGCCTGGATATCCCCGTGGGTATGAAGAACCCGACCGGCGGCGACCTCTCCGTCATGATGAACTCCATCAGTGCGGCCCAGCATCCGCACAACTTCATCTACCGCAACTGGGACGTGCAGAGCGCGGGCAATCCTTTCGCCCACGCCATCCTGCGCGGCTATGTGGACAATCACGGTACCTCGCACCCCAATTACCACTATGAGGACCTGCGGCACCTGGCCGACCTGTATGCCTCCCACGATTTTGCGAATCCCGCCGTGCTGGTGGACTGCAACCATTCCAATTCCGGAAAGAACTATATGGAGCAGGGGAGAATCGCAAAAGAGGTGCTACATAGTATGCGCCATTGCGATACTGTAGCACCTCTGGTCAAAGGTCTGATGATAGAGTCCTATCTGGAGGACGGCTGCCAGAAAGCCGGCGAGAACGTGTATGGCAAGTCCATCACCGATCCCTGCCTGGGATGGGAAAAGACCGAGCGCCTGGTTCTCGAACTCGCCGACCTCCTGTAGTCATCATCTTCTTTTTTACTGATTCAGCTCGTCCGCGCTCTTCATGAACTTCGCGAGATCCTCGCTGGATACGTGATAGTTCTGCATCTCGCCGGAGAAGTAACTGTCGTAGGCAGCCATATCCACGAATCCGTGGCCGGAGAGATTGAAGAGAATGGTCTTCTGCTCGCCGCTTTCCTTGCACTTGAGCGCTTCGGTGATGGTTGCCGCGATGGCGTGGCAGCTCTCGGGAGCGGGGATGATGCCTTCCGTCTGCGCAAAGAGCACACCGGCCTTGAAGGAGTCGAGCTGTTCGATATCGACGGCTTCCATATAGCCGTCCTTCATCAGCTGGCTGAGGATGACCCCGGCGCCGTGGTAGCGCAGGCCGCCCGCATGGATGGAGGCCGGTTTGAAGGTATGGCCGAGCGTGTACATCGGGAGGAGGGGAGTCATGCCCGCTTCGTCACCGAAGTCATATTCGAACTTGCCCTTGGTGAGCTTCGGGCAGGAGAAAGGCTCCGCCGCGATGAAGCGCGTCTTCTTGCCGTCTAGGATGTTGTGGCGCATGAAGGGGAAGGCGAGGCCTGAGAAGTTCGAGCCGCCGCCGAAGCAGGCGATCACGATATCGGGGTACTCCCCGGCGAGTTCCATCTGTTTTTCCGCTTCCAGTCCGATGACGGTCTGGTGCAGGCAGACGTGGTTCAGCACGCTGCCCAGGGCATACTTGCAGTTGGGGGTGGAGACGGCCAGTTCGATGGCTTCGGAGATGGCGCAGCCCAGGGAACCGCGGTCGTTGGGGTTGCGGGTCAGGATGTCCTTGCCGGCGCGGGTGGACATGGACGGCGAGGGGGTGATGGCTGCACCGAAGGTCTGCATGATGGAACGGCGGTAAGGCTTCTGCTCGTAGCTGACCTTGACCATATAGACCGCACAGTCGATGCCGAACTTCTTGGTGGCATAACTCAGTGCACCGCCCCACTGGCCGGCCCCCGTCTCGGTGGTGAGGTTGGTAACGCCTTGCTCCTTGGCGTAGTAGGCCTGCGCAATGGCGGAATTGAGTTTATGGGAACCGGCGGGGCTCACGCTTTCATTCTTGAAATAGATATGGGCGGGAGTGCCGAGTGCCTTCTCCAGTTCATAAGCCCGCACGAGCGGGGTGCAGCGGTAGGCGGCATATTGCTCGCGCACGGCCTCGGGGATGGGAATCCATACATCCGTCTGGTTGAGTTCCTGGTCGGCGCAGGCCTTGCAGAAGATGGGATAGAGATCCTCCGGCTTGAGGGGCTGTTTGGTAGCCGGGTGCAGGAAGGGGAGGGGCTTGTTGGGCATCACCGCCTGGATGTTGAAGAAATGGGTCGGAATCTCAGACTCCGGGAGCAAAAATTTTTTGGTTCTCATAACAGTAATATTGTTAGTAAATATAATTGCAAAAAAAAATGACTGTCCAAATCGCTCCGGACAGTCCTTGAATTCAGTTTATGCTTACACGCGCACTTACGCCAAACGGGCCTGACCGGAAAGTTCGTTCAGGCGCCACCAGAAGAAAGTGTTCGTGCGTGTCATCGGCTGCAAATGTAAGCATTATTTTTTATTGTGCAAATAAATCGCGAATTTTTTGCACGGCGTCGGTTTTCTCCCAGCCGAAGAACTGGATACCGTCCCGTACATAGGGTTCACGGCCCATATGTCCGTAGGCGGCCGTCGGTTCGAAGATCGGGGATTTGAGTCCGAATTTCTCGATAATCGCGGCGGGACGCAGGTCAAAGGCCATTTTGATGCGGCGGGCGATTTCCCCGTCCGTCAGTCCCTTCTGCCTTGCGCTGCCATAGGTGTCGACGAACACGCTGACCGGCTCCGCTACGCCGATGGCATAGGCGAGTTGCACCAGGCATTCATCGGCGATGCCGGCGGCCACGAGGTTCTTGGCGAGGTAGCGGGCGGCATAGGCAGCGCTGCGGTCGACTTTCGAGGGATCTTTCCCCGAGAAGGCGCCGCCGCCGTGTGCGCCCTTGCCGCCGTAGGTATCGACGATGATCTTGCGGCCGGTGAGACCGGTATCGCCGGCAGGGCCGCCGATGACGAATTTCCCGGTGGGGTTGACCAGCAGTTTGAACTGCCCGTCGAAGAGGGCCGCCGTGGCCTCCGGCAGGCTCGCGATGAGCCTCGGAAGGACGACGGTGCGGACATCGGCCTCGATCTTGGCGTGCATCTGGGCTTCACTGCCGAATTCATCGTGCTGCGTGCTCAGGACGATGGTATGGATGCGCAGGGGCTTCCGCTCTTCGCTGTATTCGATGGTGAACTGCGCTTTTGCGTCCGGCCGCAGGTAGGGCATCAGTTGCGGCTCATTGTGCCGGATGTCGGCAAGCAGTTTAAGCAGTTTGTGGGAGAGCGAGAGCGCCAGCGGCATATATTCCGCGGTCTCCCGGCAGGCGTAGCCGAACATCATGCCCTGGTCGCCGGCGCCCTGCTCTTCGGGCCTTTCGCGCACGACGCCCTGGTTGATGTCGGGGCTCTGCTCGTGAATGGTGGAGATGATGCCGCAGGAACTGGCGTCAAAGCCGTATTCCGCCTTGTTGTAGCCGATTCTCCGGATGACGCGGCGGGCGGTTTCCTGGATGTCTACCCAGGCTTCGGAGCGGACTTCTCCGCCTACGATGACCAGGCCTGAGGTACAGAAGGTTTCGCACGCGACTTTGGACTCCGGGTCCTGGCGGAGGAATTCGTCGAGAATGGCGTCTGAAATCTGGTCGGCAACCTTGTCAGGGTGCCCTTCGGAGACACTCTCCGATGTGAAGAGATAGTTCATTTTAGCATTTTTTTCGTTTACCGGGGTTGCAAGCAGTCAAATCTTTCCCCGTGGGTTTGTTATGGACCGCAAAGATACGGATAATTTAGATTCTTCCAAATAATCCCTCCGGTCCCGTCTCCCCGGGAAGCGGCTGCCTACATTGCCTTGCTTTGGTGTTCGTTGGATTGCCTGGTAAGACGTCAAAAGGGCCCTGGGATTTATGAAATTGGCCAGTTTTCTAAACCGAGAGGGACCAAAGGACCCTGCCATTTGATTTTTTGAGCCAAAAATGCTAGTATGCGGGTCCTTCCGGGCAAGTCGTTCATGGAGGCCGGTACTTTTCCCGAAAAGGGCCGTTTTTTAAGAAAAGTACTGCCCTTTATTGTCAATCCATCGGCACCAGTAGGGAAGCGTAGTTGCTCCAGGCGGAGGCGTACATGTTCAGGCACTCTCGCCAGACGTGGATAGAAGCGGTAACGCCGTTCAGTGCGCCTTCCCCCAGCACTGGCGGAAATACAGGCTCAAGCACGATATCCGTCAGCCCCGTGCAATTATAGAACGCCCAGGCGGCAATCTCCTCAACTTCTTCCGGAATCAGATACTCGTTCAATTCGCTTTCGCCGACAAAGATATGCCCCTCTCCGCTGGCGTTGAAAGGAGCCGCCTCTGCATCGGCATAACGCATCTTCAGCCACTGCGTAGCGGAGGGCAGCACGACCTTCTTCAGCCCCGTACAGCCTGTAAAGGCCCCCGCACTTATTGAAGTGACCGCTGCGGGAATGCTGATTTTCTCCAATCCTGCCCAATTATAGAAGTAAAGCAGTTTTTGCACCGACAGGACTGTAGCCGTGGTAATTTCACCATCTTGGGTATATAGATGCCCGCCCTCGGTCGCCGCGTTGAAAGGCACGGCTGCCGCATCGGCAAAATCAATCGCGGTCCAGGCGTCGATGCTCTCCACGGTCACGTTCACCAGCGCAGTACAACCCGAGAAAGCCGATGCGCCGATTTGTCCGAGCGCAGAAGGCAATGACAGTGCCGTCAGCGCAGTACAGCCACTGAACGCTTCTGCCCCGATAGTTTCCAGCCCTTCGGGGAAGCGGATGCTGCGCAGCCGCACGCGGTTCTTGAACCACGCATCGGGAATTTCCTTGATAGAATTGAAGAAACGCAGTTCATCGAAGGAAGTATATAGTTTGCTGGTCAATGCGCCCGCAAGCGAGGTGACCGCTGCCGCCTCTGCATAGGACAGTTCTCCGTCGCCATCGGTATCAAAGGCGGCGACACAGTCCGTCTTCACGCGGGAATCCTCAAAGACGATGGGGTCGTCCGTAGGCAGGAACGTCAGGCCGGCGTCGATGCCGTTCAGGTTGCCGAAGACCGAGCGGTTGACGGTGATGCTGCCGGGAAGTTCCATTGTTGCGGCAACGATGTCTTTCCGTAATTCAAGGGTAATGCCCTGCGCGTGCGTTTGTGGGAGCATCGTGGCATAATAATAGGTGCCGGGGGTAAAGCCGCCTTCGGGCGCATATACCGTCATCGTCGGCTGTCCCTCCACTACCGATGCAATGTAGGGCTTCCCGTTGGAGTCGAAGCGGATTTGCACCTTGCCGCAGATCGGGCTGCCGTCCGCAGAAGTGAAGGTGACTTTTTCGATCCCGCGCTCCGTGACGCTGAAGCGCGCACCGCCGCAGACGTTCCAGAAAGCCAGTTGCGTAGATTTTCCGGTGGCAACGGCGGGAAAGAACTTGTCCGCAAAGCCGCCCGCCACTGCGGACTGGCTGGCAGGAACGGCAATGGTGACACTCTGCCCGTCGCAACCGTTCTCCTCATTGTAGGGATAGACAGCCCAGAACGTGGCATTCGTCTGCGGCCCCATATCCATAGAGAGCGTTCCCTGGAAGTTGGCCGTCGCCTGCGGTTCCACGTTAGTGGAGGTGAACTTTCCGGAGGCATTGCTGCCGTAAAAGACATTGATTTCGTCCTCCGGCGTCCACCAGATACTGGTTCCGTCAGCCTGCAAGGCAGTACGGGAACCGGACTCCCCTTCTGCCCAGACGGCGGTGATTTCCATTGGTTCGCCAGCGGGCTCCTTGGCCAGCGGGGTTTGCGCTTCTTTCCGGCAGGAAAGCAGCATCGATACGGCAGGCAGCAACAGGCCCAAAACTATCTTCGTTTTCATTCCTTGTTCGGTTTATAGGTTGATGCTACCATTCCTCATACGTGAGGCTTTCGTTTCCGCCCGGCACGGGACTTGCGCACAGACATCCCTCCTGGGGGATTTCAATGATTTCGGCCACCGGGGCGGGGTAAGGTTGAGTGGGCATAATGACTGAAATGCTGATTATCAGAACTCGGAGAAATGCTCATATACTTCGGTTAAATCACGAACACCAGCGTTAATCAAATCCTCACACAACATTTTTGGATGTCGTTCTAACTTCTGCTGGTCTTCATCAAAATTGATTTGTTCAAAGTCCTCCTGAATGTAGTCTGACTTTGTTTCCGGTCTCTCATAAAGGATTATGAACGTATAGTTGCTACGAGTAATTGAGAATGTGCCAAACTTTTCATGAGAATACTGACTCTCCTCATTAATCAAAACATCGTTGATTAATCGCTTCACATAGGCCGGATCATCGTATATGTCTCTATTTCCATCAGGGATTCGGTCAATATTCTCAAAAATAATAATACTTTCAGGAGAAGCAGAAAGACGACACAACAAACCTATGAAGTCATTTTTACGCAGTTTACTGCAATCAATCGGACCAATAATTATCCTATCCTCATTTTCCTTATTTCGTTTAGTCAGTTCAGTCAGTTCTCGTATAAAAGATTCTTTTTCTGATGTAACTACACATTTGACCGACCTGCTGAAAATTTTATTGTCCCAATATGCCTTTTTGAGCATAATTTTACAAATCGCATCTTCCCCGGCATGAATAATCGGATCAATGCCACTTAATACTCCCATAATATCTACTTTTTAGTTAACTATTCTTTGAAAGAATTTTCGGCTACATATTCAAAAGCCTTTATCACTAAGTAAATCGAGCTGGATTTCTATGAACTTATATCCCGATTATTAAAACCTTAAATTCCTTTGTGGGGGTTTTGTTAATATCGTATGCACTTGAGTAATTAGTCCATTGATAGTTTTGATAACTCTGACGCAAATTAAACGAGGGATATTGTGCTCTCCCGCAAGTATAGTTTGGACTTTGTGGGCCACTCCACGCAATTTGATTTGTTAATGCTCCGCTGTTGATCCTAAATCCAGCATTTATGGTTGCCGATGAATTAGAGGCACTCCAATAATAGGAATCATTAGTTAAAAAGATCACAAATCCAGTCCCTAATAATTTATGTGAATTTTTTACTTCCTCAATTCTATGGACATCCTTCCAAAAGAGGTATTCGTTAATAGGTTGCGCTCCATGAGTCTTTAATAATATTTGTTGCGGGTAGGAGCATGGTAATAGTGAGCAGCATTCTCTTTTGGTTTTGAATTTGACTTCAATCGGGTGGGATGTCTTGGCAGACGGATCGAAAACCAGAATGTCCACCTTTACCGTTCCAATTGTTAACGTTTGAAAACTATATTCAGAGTATACACAATAGCCATTGTTCAGTAATATCTTTACCAGACAAGCCTTGAAGTCATTTTCTGAGATGAAAAACGGCCTGGCGTTTGACATACTGGCAATAAGAGATTTCAACGTGAGCAAATTCATATTATTTTATATTCAAAGGTTAATATTACTTTTTGTCATTTTAAGACGGGACGAACAGATTGCCCGTCGGAGCGCTCGCCGCCGCTCCACTTCACATTGCCCGAATAGAAGCCCACGCCGTATGCGTTGTTCGGGTAGTCCGTGTTGAGGGACGAGGACCAATAGTAGCCGTAGGAGCCTGCATAGTCGAGTCTCGTACTATACCGGCGGCCGGCGGCAGGAAGGAATATACTGTTACCGTTGGGACCGGTAACCAATCTGCCCTTTACGCCATTTTGGGTTGTCCATTTCCAAGTGCACGTAGTTTTTAGTTCATCCCATTCGGCATAGGTGGCCATACGCCAACTGCCGCCGAGAGCGACCGCTGCCGCGTCATCCTCAGGGTCGAGGACGGTCTTATTATCCGTGAAGCCATTGTAACCGTAAGAAGAGTCATAGCAATACTTGGTCATTGTTTTATAACTTCCCTTACACCATATGTAAGTAGGCCAATCGTAATCCTCCATCGGGAACGTCTCGCCCCAAGCGAAGTAGTCGCCATATTCCTCCGGCGCTGTTGCCCCAAGATTGAAAGACGCCCACTTGAGACCGGATGGCAAACCGAGGTCTACCAAGTCTGGGGTTTGTGCCTTATACGGCTCTACTTTTACCGTACACTCTGCCGTGAAGCCTCCGTCCACCGTAGTCACCGTAATGGCCGCGGTGCCGACGGAAACAGCGACCACGAGGCCATTATCATCCACAGTGGCAATGCTTGCATCAGAACTTGACCAATTCACATTTTGGTTGGTCGCCGCTTCCGGAAGAATCGTTGCCTCCAGGACGGCACTTGCGCCCTCGTAAAGGGAAAGGGCCGTCTTATCCAGCCAGACCCTGGTAACATGCCTTTCTCCGAAGACAGGCCGGACAGAATGCCCGACGAAGCGGCAGTCGTCCCTCCCATTCACATAGCTCGAATCGAAGTACACCCCGTACGCGTAGCACGGGTAGGCCGTATCAAGGGACGAGGACCAATAGTCGCCGCGAGAGCCTGCACTGACGAGGCTCGAACCGGCGGCAGGAAGGAATATTCTGTTACCGTTAGGACCGGTAACCAAATAGCCATTAACGCCGTTTTGAGTTGTCCAGGTCCAGGTGCACTTGGTTTTTAGTTCTTGCCACTCATCATCGGCAGCCATACGCCAACTGCTGCCCCAAGCGACCGCTGCCGCGTCATCCTCAGGGTGGAGGACGGTCTTGTTGTCAATCGGACCGTATGAGCTACTTGTGTTATACTTGGAAAATTTTACATTGTCATACGAATCTCCACTCGTCCTAAACTTATAATTCACCCAAGTATACACATCCTTCGGGAACGTCTCGCCCCAGGCAAAATAACCACCGTATTGTTCAGGTGTCGTAGCCCCAAGATTAAAAGAGGCCCACTTAAGACCGGAGGGCAAACCGAGGTCCACCGCCTCAGGCGTCTTCGCTGCAAATGGAACCACTGTCACCACACACCCGGCTGTGAGGCCCCCGTTATCAGTCGTGGCGGTAATGACCGCAGTTCCGGCTTCGAAGCCAGTAACAACCCCTGTTGAACTAACGGAGGCTATTGATGTGTTGGAAGATGTCCATATGATGGACTTGTCTGAAGCATTAAATGGACTGACTGTCGCTGATAGATTTGCTAAACAACCCTCCACTAATGTCAATTCTGATTTGTCGAGAGAAATCGATTCTGGGTGGATGAAATCGCCATAGACAGGGCGGACTGAGAACCCGTAGCAGCGGTTGTTATTGTACCAATTCACGCGGCCCGAATAGAAGTGCACGCGGCAAGCGTCGAGCGGGTAGTCCGTACTGAGGGACGAGGACCAAAAGACGCCGTAGGAACCCACACCGCTCAGATAAGTGTCGTCCCGGCCGCCGGCGGCAGGAAGGAATATGCTGTTACCGTTGGGACCGGTGATCAATCTGCCGTTTACACCGTTTTGGGTTGTCCAGGTCCAAGTGCACTTAGTTAGCAACTCGTCCCATTCGGCATAGGTGGCCATACGCCAACTGCCGCCGAGAGCGACCGCAGCCGCGTCATCCTCCGGCTCGAGGACGGTCTTATTATCCGTGAAGCCGTTGTAACCATATGAGGATTTATTGCAATACTTGGTCATTGTCTTTTCACTTCCCATACACCACTTGTAGGTTGACCAATCGTATTTGGACTTCGGTTCTGTCTCACCCCAGGCAAAGTAAACACCGTATTCTTCAGGTGCCGTCGCCCCAAGATTAAAAGAGGCCCACTTAAGTCCAGAAGGTAAACCGAGGTCCACCGCCTCAGGCGTCTTCGCTGCAAATGGAACCACTGTCACCACACACCCTGCTGTAAGGCCACCATCCACCGTAGTCACGCTAATGACTGCGGCGCCTACGGAAACAGCAGCCACGAGCCCATTATCCACAGTGGCTATTGATGTGTTGGAAGATGTCCATATGATGGACTTGTCTGTAGCATTAGATGGACTGATTGTCGCTGATAGATTTGCTGAACAACCCTCCATTAATGTCAATTCTGATTTGTCGAGAGAAATCGATTCTGGGTGGATGAAATCGCCATAGACAGGACGAACAGACTGCCCGTAGCAGCGGCCGTAGTTCTTCCAATCCACGAAGTATAAATCGAAGCCCACGCCGTATGCGTTGTTCGGGTAGTCCGTGTTGAGGGACGAGGACCAATAGTAGCCGGAGGAACCCACATCGCCCAGACCAGTGCCGCTCCAGTAGCCGGCGGCAGGAAGGAATATGCTGTTACCGTTGGGACCGGTAACCAATCTGCCCTCTACGCCGTTTTGGGTTGTCCAGTTCCAAGTGCACTTAGTTTTTAGTTCATCCCATTCGGCATAGGTAGCCATACGCCAACTGCCGCCGAGAGCGACCGCAGCCGCGTCATCCTCCGGCTCAAGGACGGCCTTGTTGTCCGTGAAGCCGTTGTAACCGTAACTGGAGTTATTGCAATACTTGGTCAACTGTGAAGAACTACCGTTCATACACCACTTATATGTGGACCAGCTATAATTCGATTTTGGCTCGGTTTCACCCCAGGCGAAATAGTCGCCGTACTTCTCCGGCTTTGTGGCTCCAAGATTGAACGACGCCCACTTGAGACCGGATGGCAAACCGAGGTCGACGGGCACGAAAGTCTTGCCCAGATCTGTCATCGGAGGAAGCTCCTTTACCGTTACTGCACATTCTGCCGTAAATCCACCGTCTACAGTCGTAGCAGTAATGACTGCTGTTCCGGTACTAACGCCGGTAACGACACCTTCTGAACTTACAATGGCAACTTCCTTATCCGAGGAACCCCAGTTGATGGACTTATCCGTCGCGGTCGAGGGGACGACTGTAGCCAGCAAAGCCCATGACGCTCTTTCTGTAATTTCCAACTCAGTCTTGTTCAATGTCACCCCGGTAACAAGCCCATTATCCATATTATCAAGCAGTCCGAAAACGGAGCGTTTGACAGTGATGCTTTTTGAAATAGATATGTTTTGAATGTGTCCCTCCCGCCGGAAGGTTTCGGCAATCCCTTCCGCGTGCGCATGCGGAATCATTGCGGCAAAGTAATAGTTGCCAGGTTCAAAGCCGGCGTCGGGGGCAAAGACTGTAACAGAGTCAACGGGTTCGAGGATTTCCTTGACCTCGGGTTTGTTGTTGGAGCCGAAGCCGACCTTGACTTTGCCGGCCATCGGGCTGTTGTCATTGGATTTGAAGACGATGCTGGTGATGCCGGGTTGTGTGACGCTGAAGCGGACACCGCCGCAGATGTTGTAGAAGGCAAGGTCCAGCCCCTGCGTGCGGGCGATGGCGGGAAAGAATTTATCGGCAAAAGTGCCTACGGTCGCGTTTTGCTCGGACGGCAGGGTAAGCGTGACGCTGCTGCCGTCGAAGCTGTTTTCATCGCTATAGGGATAGACCGCCCAAGTATAGGAGGCATCGGCATCCTGCTCAATCCCCCCGACGAAGCCGGAAATCGTGCCGCGGAAGGTAGCGGTTGCCTGCGCTTCGGTGTTGGTGGAGGTGAACTTTCCTTCGGCTCCGCTGGGGAAGAAGACATTGATTTCCTCGCCGGTGGTCCACCAGATGTTGACACCATCAGACTGGACCGCCGTTTTAGAGCCGTCGTCTTTACCCTCCGCCCAGGCGGCGGTGAATTCGATGGCATCGGCGTTTTGAATGAGGTCGGCGACTTCCCCTTGTTCTTCGGTGCAGGCTGCTGCGGTTAAGGCGAGTGTCAGTGCGGCAAGGATTCGTTGAAGTTTCATTATCGTTTCTGTTATCTTGTCTTGTGGTCGTGCGGACATACAAAGCGCGGGCGTGGCTTGTCCGGTAGTGGTCGTAGGAAACCAAAGCAGGTACAAGTCACGCCCGCGAGACACCGAAGATGGCATCTGTCTGCGGGCGTTTACGACTTGCTGCTGTCCTGCTTGTTTAAGAATTTCCTACGTTCCTACGCGGTCAGAGCAAATTGCAAACGCTAATTTGTCTATGTCTCATAAGCTTTTACAAGCCTATACAGAAACAAATATAGCGTTTTTTAATGTAGTTGCAAAAATATAAGACATCTGGCAGAATGCAAGATGTCTTTTAATGTCATTTCAACTTAAGCGTTGAAAAAATTTTTCAACGGCACTTTGCACATCACCTTTGCTGCACTGGATATTAAAATGTTTTGTTATGAGTAGTACAAAGAAAATGGAAACGGGGTTGTTCCCCATTGGCATCAAAGAGGTGGAAAATAAAATCGCTGTCATTCGCGGCGTGCCGGTGATTGCTGACGCAGATGTTGCGGCGCTCTACGGTGTTGGGACCAAAGACGTGAATCGAGCTGTAGCCAACAACCCGGAAAAGTTCCCTTCAGACTACGCGTTTGAATTAAGTATGAATGAGTTGGAAAATTTGCGGAGGAAATTTTCCTCCACAAATGTGTCCTTGATGAACCGCAAGCCAACAAAAGTTTTCACTGAACGCGGCCTATATATGCTAGCTACCATCTTGCATGGCGAACGCGCACGCTCGGTGACTTTTGCCATTATTGAGACCTTCTATAAAGTACGCAGCCTGAAGCGCGAGTTGGTTGCATTGCATAATGAAACCGACAAAGTTGTTCAAGCACAAAAGATGAAGCATTTTGGCGAAATCCTTTCGGATATCGTGATGCCCGATCTGGAAACCTCCGAGACGGAGTCCTCTCTGGAAATCAACTTCGTCATAGGAAAAGTCAAGCATACGGTAAAGCGCGTGCGGAAAGAGAAATGATGGGATGGTTGATTTTTTCAAGGTATAATGCTCGGGATTGAGATTTTTCGTATCTTTGAGCATGTTGTATCCATTGAAGTTTAAGGCGATTCTGAAGTCCCTGGTGTGGGGCGGAACCGCGATAGCCCCGTACAAGGGCATTGAGACAGAACAGACGAATATCGGGGAGAGTTGGGAACTCTCCGGCGTGAAGGGTAACGAGTCCGTGGTGGTGAACGGCCCTCTGGCCGGGAAATCCATCGCGGAACTGGTGCAGGAGTACAAGGGAGAGCTCGTGGGTAAGCACGTGTATGAGAATACCGGCGACGAGTTTCCGCTTCTGATCAAGTTCATCGACGCCCACAGCGACCTGTCGATCCAGGTGCATCCCAATGACGAACTCGCCGCGCTGCGTCACAACGGGTCCAAGGGCAAGACGGAGATGTGGTATGTCGTGGCCGCGCAGGAGGGAGCCCATCTGCTCGCGGGCCTGTCGCAACCCATTACACCCGATGAATACGAAGCGCGCGTGGCCGACGGCAGCATCACCGAAGTGCTGGCGCGTCACGAGGTGCATCCGGGCGATGTGTTCTTCCTTCCCGCCGGCCGCATCCACGCCATCTGCGGCGGCTGCTTCATCGCGGAGATCCAGCAGACCTCGGACATTACCTACCGCCTGTACGATTACGGCCGGCTCGGGCTGGACGGAAAGCCTCGCCAGCTGCATACGGAACTGGCGAAGGACGCCATCGACTATAAAGTGTACGATAACTACCGCACGGCCTATACGCCCCTGAAGAATGAGGAGGTGGAACTGGTCAGTTGCCGCTACTTCACGACCTCGGTCTATGACCTGACGCTGCCCTATGCCCGCGACCTGTCGGAAATCGATTCCTTCGTGGTGGTGATGTGCCTGGAAGGGGAGGGCTCCCTGCAGGTGGATGGCGAGACGGTGGCGGTCCGTCAGGGCGAAACCGTACTCATTCCCGCATCGGCGGATGATCTCTGCCTGATCCCTGAGTCTTCGATGAAAGTTTTGACCAGTTATATAAAATGACCGAGTTTGAAAAATTTGCCGTCAGGCACTGCGACATTCCGTCCACGACGGTCTCCCGCTATATCAACCCCACGATCATCGAAGAACGTTCGCTGAACGTGGCGCAGATGGACGTGTTCAGCCGCCTGATGATGGACCGCATCATCTTTCTCGGCGTGGCCATCGACGACGATGTGGCGAACATCATCATGGCTCAGCTGCTCTTCCTCGACTCCCTGGATACGAAGGCGGATATCAAGTTGTATATCAACAGCCCCGGCGGACAGGTCTCCAGCGGACTGGCCATCTACGACACGATGCAACTGATCCGCAGCGACGTATCGACCATCTGTACGGGACAGGCCGCTTCGATGGGTTCGGTGCTGCTCTGCGCCGGTCAGAAGGGCAAGCGGCTTGCGCTCCCGCATTCCCGGGTGCTGATCCATCAGCCCATCGGCGGTGCGCAGGGTCAGGCTTCGGACATCCTGATCGCCGCCAAGGAAATCGAAAAGACGCGCAAGGAACTGATCTCCCTTATCGCGCAGCACAGCGGCCAGGACTATGACAAGGTCTTTGCCGATGCAGACCGCGATTACTGGATGTCCGCGCAGGAAGCGCTGGACTACGGTATGGTGGATGCTATTTTGTCTTCTCCAGCCCCTTCAGGGCTTTGAGAGCCTGAGGACAGAGGATCAGCAGGGCGATGACGTTGATCCAGGTGGTGATACCCACGCCGATGTCTCCGATGGTCCAGGCTGTTGCGGCCTGTGTGCAGGCGCCGCCCAGAATGGCGGCAAAAAGAAATCCGCGATAAATCCAAAGGGCGAAGCGTTCGCCCTTTGTTCCGTTGTGCCCCCTCGTCTCAAAGAGGTAGGACAGGCTGGATTCCGCATAAAAATAATAGGCCATCAGCGTAGTGAAGGCGAAAAAGGCCAGGGCGATGGCAACGAACCCGCTGCCGAAGCCTGAAAAGACCGTATCGATGGCCGTTTGGGTGTAGGCGACGTAATTGCCGCCCATATCGGTGGTATAAGTACCCGTGCAGAGAATCATCAGCGCGGTGGCGGTACAGACGAGCAGCGTATCGATATAGACGGAAAAAGCCTGCACGAGCCCCTGTTTCGCGCTTTGATCGACGGAGGCGCTGGCCGATACGATGGCGCCGCCGCCCTGTCCCGCTTCATTGGAGAATAGCCCGCGCTTGACGCCCATCGCGATGGCGCTTCCCACCATTCCGCCGAAGACCGGATCCGCACCGAACGCCGATCGGAAAATCAGCGCTAAGGCGCCAGGTACGGTATCGATGTGCGCACAGATGACGATGATTGCCATCAGGACATAGGCAATGGCCATAAACGGTGTAATTATCGAGGCTACTTTAGCGATTCTCCGGAGTCCGCCTATGGTGACCAAAATCAGCAGAAGCACAACCCCGGCTCCCGACCAGAGGGGCGGGATGCCAAAGGCGTTTTCAAAGGCACCGGCGGTTCCGTTGGTTTGTACTGCTGCCAGCAGCACGCCATAGCCGATTATCGTAAGGATGGCAAAGAGAATGCCCAGCCAGCGCTGTCCGAGGCCCCTTTCAATATAACTGTACGGACCGCCGCGCCAGCCGTTGGCGTGCGGAAATTTATAGAGCTGCGCCAGGGTAGATTCGATAAAGGCCGTAGAGGCGCCGATGAATGCGATGACCCACATCCAGAAGACGGCCCCGGGGCCGCCGATGGCGATGGCCGTCGCCACGCCGACGATGTTGCCGGTACCGACGCGTCCGGAAAGGGCCAGGCAGAAAGCCTCGAAGGAGGAAACCCCCTTGCCGTCAGCATTCTTGTTTTTGGAGAAGAGCAGCCGCACCATCAGGGGCAGCTTCCGAACCTGTACGAAGCGGGTCCGGAGGGAAAAATACAATCCGGCGCCAATAAGCAAAACGATGAGCGCGGGGCTCCACACCACCGCGTTCACCGCATCTACGAATTGTTCTAAAGTCACTCTGAGAACCGCTAGTGGTCCCACCAGGGCTTGAACCTGGGACTCCCTGATTATGAGTCAGGTGCTCTAACCAACTGAGCTATAGGACCTGAAGATGTCCGTTACTAGCTGTCTCAGACCTTGATTTCGACTTCCACGCCGGAGGGCAGCTCGAGTTTCATCAGGGCGTCAACGGTCTTCGCGTTGGAGTCCTCGATATCGAGCAGCCTGCGGTAAGAATCGAGCTCGAACTGCTCACGCGCCTTCTTGTTGACGAAGGTGGAGCGGTTGACCGTGAAAATCTTCTTGTTGGTGGGCAGGGGAACGGGACCGTTCACCGACGCACCGGTAGCCTTCACGGTGTCAACGATCTTGGCCGCCGACTTGTCGACGAGCATATGATCGAAAGACTTGAGTTTAATCCTGATTTTCTGGCTCATATCAATTGTTTTTTACTTGTTCATTATTCATCGTCGGAGGAGGCGCGGTAACCGCTCTTCTCCACGATGTCCTTGGCCATCGCCGCGGGAACTTCCGCATAGTGGTCGAAGGTCATCGTACTGGTGGCACGGCCGGAGGACAGGGTCCTCAGCACCGTCACGTAGCCGAACTGCTCCGCGAGGGGAACGAAGGCCTTGATGATCCTCGCACCGGAGGCGGAGGAATCCATAGCCACGATCTGGCCGCGGCGGCGGTTCAGGTCACCGACGATATCTCCCATATAATCTTCCGGGGTAACGACCTCCAGGCTCATGACGGGCTCGAGCAGCACGGGCTTGCATTTGGGGCAGGCGTGACGGAACGCCATCCGGGCGGCCAGTTCAAAGGAGAGCTGGTCGGAGTCCACGGGATGGTAGGAACCGTCGAGCAACGTTACCTTCAGGGACTGTACCTCGTATCCGGCAAGGACACCGTTGGCCATGGCGGCCTCGAAGCCCTTCTGGACGGAGGGGACAAATTCCTTGGGAACATTGCCGCCCTTGACCTGGTTGTCGAACTGAAGGCCGTTCACGCCCTCGTCCGCGGGTCCGATCTCGACGATGATGTCAGCGAACTTACCGCGGCCGCCGGTCTGCTTCTTGAACACCTCGCGGTGCTGGAAAGAAGTGGTGATGGCCTCTTTGTAGTTGACCTGGGGGGCACCCTGGTTGATTTCCACGCCGAATTCACGGCGCAGACGGTCGACGATGATGTCAAGA
>JAEEJZ010000053.1 GCA_016282145.1 Bacteroidales bacterium
GAAACCCTCGGCGGCGCCATCCTGCGCCAGAAAGCCGTCAACGATACGATACACAGTTTCAATACCGGTATCTTCACGGCACGCAAGGAAATCAGGATGGAGGATTATGTGGACAACAAGATTGACGTACATCTGTACTTTGCCAACGCTGCTTCCGCACTGGTGCTCGATGAGGCCAAAGCCCGTTCGGCGGGTCGCGTCGAGGTCTATGCTACCGGATTCGCAGACGCTTTCCAGATAGCGGACAGCTGCTTCGTTTTCCAGAAAAAAAACATCGTACGCACGGAAAACCTGGCGGTCAGCGGAGGCTCCGAGTCCTGTTATGCCGCCATCCATTTCCCTTCCCGGGATTCCGCGGAGGACAATATCTGGGGCTGGCATGTTTACGTTTCCCTTCCGGACGGCACGGTTACCCGTTCCGTCGTGGGCGTAAAGGAAGCGTTGCCGGCAGGCTGCCTGAAGATTGTCAAGGCCAAAGTTTATGAAAACGGCATCGTGTCCGTCTCCGACCCCACGGTTAGCGTGAGCGTCCGGCTGGACTGGCACGAGGGAGAAGAATATGACCTGGAATTGTAACACTTTCCTCAAGCTGCCTTTGCTGCTTGTCTGCGCTGCGGGAGTCCTTTCCTGCAACGAAGACCGGCAGGACCTTGCCCCAAGGGAAAGCGTTTCCGTCTCCCTGGCCATACGGGTCGGCTCCGACAGTCCCGACGTCTCCAAGGGCGATCCTTCTTCCATCACCGAAATGAACGAGACTTTCCGTGGCATGACCGAAATCATGCTGATTCCCTTCGATGTCCACGGAGAAATCCGAGAAGGAGACAAGAGCAACAATGCCGGCTTCTCCCTGCCCGACATCACGTCGGATTATTATGAAACAGCCTACACCGGAGGGTCCTATGCTCCGGGGCTGATCCTGAACAACCGTTCCCATCTCTTCCCCGGAAGTTATGTCCAGCTGGCCAGGGAAACGGCATCCGCCCTGATTTACGGAAAAGCGCCGCGCATTTTCCGGGCAAACGAGACGGAGGAACGGCACCTCAACGGAATCTTGGAAATCAGCGGCATCGAACCTGAGGAAGGGCGGCAGGTCGTATCGAACATCCGCTTCTCTCCGGTCGGGATTTATCCTTCCACACCTCCGACAGCGGCATACGGCATCGCCGATATCCTCAGCGAAGTGGCGTCAGCGGCATCGCAGACCACTACCTATGCCTATTATGCCAACGGGGTCTGGCGCAGCGGCAGCGTCTCGGTCATATGGAACGAAAACTGCAGCGACCCCCGCCTGAAGGATTATTTCAAGTGGTTTACCAACGACGGGCACATCAGCGGCGGCTCCGGCATCGCAGCGGAATACCTGCTTTCCTACCTCTATCGCCTGCTGCTGGACTACTCGAGTTATGACGAGACCATCTACGAGCACGTGTCCGGAGGCCAGCATTACAATGCCATGAAAGAAGCCGGCGGGACCGAAGCCCTTACCTACGCAGACCTGTACAATGATATGCGGGATTATCTGCTTGACCGCTTCGGTCAACTGGTTTTAGATGGAAAAATACAGATTGAAGAAGGCAACCAGGTTAAACTGACAAACAGTTTGCAGCGGGTTTATCCGGGAAACCTCGGACTGCCTGACGGTGCGGCGGCTGTTCTTTGGAACGGAATCAGTTTCGAGGTCACGGATGACACACTCGACGGTGTGGCCCCCATCTCCACCTATTGCTATCCGCCGGACCTGCGTTATTACGCCAACTCTACCTTCAGCACCTCCACTTCCGACAAGGAAGCCAGTTATACCAGCGAGAAAGCGGACTGGAATGCCATCCTGGCCGATTACCGCGGCGCCAAGTCCGTGTACAGCGACACCCGTTCGGTCGCCCTGGACCAGCCGCTGAATTACAGCTGCGCCATGCTGCGGGCCACCCTGCGCTGCGCTTCGGAGGAAGTGGGCCGGGGGACGCAGTATCCGCTGACCGGTGTCATCATCGGCGGACAAAGGACGCTGCGCTTCGATTTCAGCCCGCTTTCCGGAAAAGAATATTTCCTCTACGACAATTGCATTTCCGGAATTTACCTTACGCCCGAAACATCGCCGGTGCTGCAGACGCTCGTATCGCAGACCCTGCCCGGCGAGAATGTCTATTTCTGCCTGGAATTCCGCAATGACAGCGGCATCGCCTTCTCGGGGGCGGACGGCAGGATCCTGCCGGGCTGCAAATTCTATCTCGTGGGGCGCATTGAACCGCCGGAAGGCGAAAGCGACGCGAGTATTTTCCGGCGCGACTGCGCCACGAATGTCAACTGCCTCGTCACCTCGCTGAGCGAGGCGCGCAACTCCATCCCCGACCTGGAGCATCCCTCCCTCACCCTGGGGGTCATCGTAACGATGAACTGGATGCAGGCCACTTCCTCTTATATCGTGATGTACTGATGAAGTTCCTGCGTCTGCTCATATTGTCCGCCGCCGTGCTGCTCAGCCTCTGGAATTGCCGGAGGGAGGAAGAAGCTGTCACGGCCCGCGAGATGGGTATCTATATCGAAGCCCCGGGAGAAGGACTTTCCCGTGCGGACGTGGGCGAGGTCACTTCCACCGACGCGGCGGAAAATCTGCTGCACGACATGAAAATCTGGGTGTTTACCAGCGACGGGCACGAGAAAATCGCCGCGCTGAACATCGCCCAGAGCCAACTTCCCGCCGCAGGAAGGACGCGCCGCTATGTGGTTCCCGTCACGAAGGAATTCGCCGCACAGCGGCCCGACGTGGACGTATTCGTCTTTGCGAACGCCGATGTCATCGGCAGTTTCCTGAATACGGACTCGGATTGGGATGAAGTGAACGATGCCGTCTTCGGCACGACGGCTTTCGGCATTTCCACGCCCACGCGGACCGTGGACCCGACCTATGGCCTTCCGATGACCGGTGTCGGCAGAGGCCTGCGGATTCAGTTGGAAGAGCCCGTACTGCGGGTGGAAACGGTCCGGCTGGTGCGCGCGGTTTCCAAATTGCGCTATGTCTTCTGCCGGATGAAGGACGACGAACAGCACGACAACCTTTCCGTGGACCGCATTACCCTGAATGGCGGACTGATTCCCTGGCAGGAGTATCTCTTTACCGGTTCCCTGCCCTATGCCATCGCACCGGGCGGCTATGACCCCTCGCCGCTGGTCACCGAAGGACCGCAGACCCTCGCCCAGAATGAAACCCCGGAAAAACTGGTCTATGCGGGACAGGATGCCCAGAGTTACCAGAAACTGCTGGAAGATGCGATAGCGGAAGGGGTGCTTACCGATGCCGGGACCATTTATCTGCGGGAGAGCGACAAGATGCTGACCGGCTTTGTCTCTTACACGGTGAACGGAGTGGCGCATACCCGAAATTTCTCTATGGCGAACCCCGGCGACTTTGCCCGCAACCATACCTGGACCCTGTTCGGCTACTTCCTCAGCGGCCGTAACCTCCAGCTGGCCGTCAACGTCCTGCCTTGGGACATGAACATCCACCACGTGGACTTCTCCGACCAGTCCGTCCAGGCGACGCAGTTCGTGGTGGACGACACGACGGCCGACGTGATAGAGTCCGAAC
>JAEEJZ010000054.1 GCA_016282145.1 Bacteroidales bacterium
GAATTCATCAACCTCGTGTACTCGGTCTCCTCGCAGTTCATGGGCGCCGTCGCCACGCCGGAGTTCCTGATGTATCTGGACTATTTCATCCGCAAGGATTACGGTGACGACTACCACGAGCACCTGGACGATATCGTGGAGAACAACCGCAAGCAGCGCACCCTGGCCAAGGTCATCGACAACTGCTTCCAGCAGGTGGTGCATTCGATGAACATGCCTGCCGGCAACCGCGGTTACCAGACCGTATTCTGGAACATCGGCTACTTCGACAAGCCTTATTTCGAGGGCGTGTTCGGCGAGTTCGTCTTCCCCGACGGGACCAAGCCCAAGTGGGAGACCCTGGACTGGCTTCAGCGCCACTTCATGAACTGGTTCAACGAGGAGCGCAATCACTACATCCTCACTTTCCCCGTGGAAACGATGGCGCTGCTGACCGATGGCGGCGACGATTTCGCGGATAAGGACTATGCCGATTTCACGGCCGAGATGTGGGCCAAGGGGCACAGTTTCTTCTGCTATCTGTCCAACAGCCCCGACAGCCTTTCCAGTTGCTGCCGCCTGCGCAACGAGATCCAGAAGGAGGACAACCACAACCACACCACCCATCAGTATTCGATGGGTACGGCGTCGGTGGCCACCGGTTCCAAGTCCGTGATGACCATCAACCTCAACCGCCTCATCCAGGATTCCGTGCGCCGCTATTTCCTGGAGCGCCGCGGAGTGCAGCTCGAGAACGGCAAGCCGCTCAATCCCATCTCCAATTTCTACGACAAGGATGACCTCTATGTCAATTATATAGACAAGGACATCCGGGAGATGACCGAGCGCGTCCACAAATACCAGATCGCCTTCAACGAAATCATCAAGGACTTCCTCAAGGCGGAGATGCTGGATGTGTACAAGGCCGGCTTCATCGATATGAAGAAGCAGTACCTGACCGTCGGTGTGAACGGCCTGACCGAGGCGGCCGAGTTCCTGGGCCTGGAGGTTTCCCCGAATCCCGAGTACGGCGCCTTCGTGAACACGATTCTGGAGACCATCAACATCGCCAACCGCAAGGACAAGACGCCCGATGCGATGTTCAATACCGAGTTCGTGCCCGCGGAGAACCTGGCGGCGAAGAACTACGCCTGGGACAAGAAGGACGGCTATTTCGTCTCCGGGAAGCACAACCTCTACAGTTCCTATTTCTACAATCCAGAGGACGAAAGCCTCTCGATGATAGACAAGTTCAAACTTCACGGCGAAGATTTCGTGAAGTACCTGGACGGCGGTTCCGCCCTGCATATGAACATCGCGGAGCATCTCTCCCAGGAGCAGTACAGGCAGCTCCTGAAGACGGCCGCCCATTATGGAACCAACTACTTTACCTTTAACTGCCGCAATACTGTATGCAACGACTGTGGCTTCATTTCCAAGGACACCCTGACGAAATGTCCCAAGTGCGGCAGTGAGAACCTCGATTACCTGACCCGGGTCATCGGTTACCTCAAGCGGGTGTCTTCCTTTGCGGAGCCCCGCCAGGAAGAGGCAGGAAGGAGGTTTTACACGCCACGGGACAATGATTAAGTATGTTCCGGAAATGACTTCGGTCGTGCTGGAGGAGATTCCCGGCAGACTTACCCTGGCAGTTGAAATATCCAATTGCCAGGGTAATTGCAAGGGATGCCATTCGCCTTTCCTGAAAAAGGATATCGGTGAGGAACTCACTCCGGCGGTGGTCAGCAGGCTTGTGAAGGAGAATTTCGGGGTGAACTGCATCCTTCTCCTCGGCGAGGGGAACGACCGCGTCGCCCTTTTGTCGCTGGCCCGGTGTTTGCGGCTGGAATTTCCGGAAATGGAACTGGCGCTTTTTTCGGGACGCGAGCAGGTGGAAGACGACATCTGGGAGGCCTTCGATTATGTGAAGACAGGCCCTTACCGCGAGGAATGCGGCCCGCTCAACCACCCGGAAACCAACCAGAGAATGTATTACCGGGGCGAGGACATTACCCACCGGTTCTGGCATAAGAAGAACGCATAGAATGCTTCGAGAAGACACAGTATTCGGCCCCATCCGCTCCAGAAGACTGGGCAGTTCCCTGGGAATCAACCTGCTTCCCAGAAAGGGCAAACTGTGCAACTTCGACTGCATCTACTGCGAATGCGGCTGGAATGCCGACGGCCGCGGCGATGCCGTCCTGCCCACGCGCGACCAGGTCCGCTCCGACCTTGAGTCCCGGCTTTCGACGCTCGCTGCGCAGGGGATTCCAGTCGATTCGATCACTTTCAGCGGCGACGGCGAACCGACGCTGCATCCCGATTTCCCGGGCATTATCGACGATACCCTAGCGCTGCGCGACCGTTTTTACCCCAAAGCCGCCGTATCGGTGCTTTCCAATGCGACGCGCGTACATATCGACGCCATCTTCCAGGCCTTGCGCAAGGTGGATGCGCCGATCCTGAAGCTGGATGCGCCGACAGCCGCCCTTTGCGCGCAGATCAACCGTCCCGCGCCGGGCTACGATCCGCAGGACATCGTCAGGGCACTGGAGCGCTTCGAAGGGAATTTTATCCTGCAGACGATGTTCCTGCGCGCTCCGTTCTTCGATTCGTCGGAGCCCGTACAGCTGGCGCAGTGGATGGATATCGTGCGCAGGCTGCATCCCCGGCAGGTAATGGTCTATACCCTTGACCGTCCCGCGCCCCTGACGGGCCTGTCGGCGTTCAGCAAAACCGAGTTGGAGGCGCTCCTGCGCCCGCTCATCGAGGAAGGTTATTCTATTCAAATCAGTGCATAATTATGAGTAAAGTAGTTGTTTTTGATCACCCACTGATCCAGCACAAGTTGAGCATCATGCGTTCCAAGGAGACCGGCTCCAAGGATTTCCGCCAGTTGCTTACCGAGATTTCCATGCTGATGGGCTACGAGATTACCCGGGATTTCCCGGTCGAGCCCGTACGGATAGAAACCCCGATCTGCGAGATGACTGCCCGCAGGATTTCCGGAAAGAAACTGGCCATCGTTCCCATCCTGCGTGCGGGACTGGGCATGGTGGACGGCCTGCTTTCCCTGCTTCCCGTCGCTAAGGTAGGTCATATCGGTCTTTATCGTGACGAGCAGACCCACAATCCCGTGGTCTATTTCTGCAAACTTCCCCCTGATATCCAGCAGCGTACGGTCATCGTGACGGACCCGATGCTCGCGACCGGCGGTTCCTCCTGCGACGCGATTTCGATGCTCAAGGAGCGCGGCTGCGACAATATCCGCCTGATGTGCCTCGTGGCTGCCCCGGAAGGTATCCGGAAGGTGCAGCAATGCCACCCGGACGTGGATATCTTCGTGGCGGCCGTGGACGACCACCTCAACGAGGATGCTTATATTGTCCCTGGTCTCGGCGACGCCGGCGACCGTATTTTCGGAACCAAGTAAGATTTGCCTATGAAACCCCGGTTAACCCTTTTTGCCGCCCTCCTGGCCCTGGTC
Source organism: Bacteroidales bacterium (assembly GCA_016282145.1). Taxonomy (GTDB): domain Bacteria; phylum Bacteroidota; class Bacteroidia; order Bacteroidales; family UBA932; genus Cryptobacteroides. The sequence goes on from JAEEJZ010000054.1 coordinate 3,467, forward strand.
TTTTCCTGTAACCGGAAACCGGAGCCCAAGGACCTGGTGGTGTATTTCTCCCAGACGGGAAACACTGAGCAGCTGGCGCAGTTATTTGCGGAGCAGACCGGGGCGGATCTCCTGCGCATCGAATGCGAGCAGCCCTACCCGGACAGTTATGAAGGAACCATCGAAATGGCCGGACCGGAGATCCGGGAAGGCGTCTGCCGTCCCATCAAGAACGGTCCGGTGGACCTGGAAGCCTATCGTACCGTGTATCTTGGCTATCCCGTCTGGTTCGGTTCCGTCCCGCCGCCCGTGCTGAGTTTCGTCAGTGCCAATGACTTCAGCAGCAAGGAGGTCGTGCTCTTCTGTACCTATGGCAGCGGCGGGGTCAAGTCCTCGTCCCGCGCCCTCGAGAAGTGGATGCCGGAGACCCGTATCCTGGGCCGCTTCGGTATTGCTGCCCGCCGGATGGCCTATGCTCCTGCCGAAGTGGCGGCCTTCCTCCTGGGACTGACGAACGGGGCTTCCGATGATGAGGACGGTTACAGTGAGCCGCGTGAGGTCGTGGACAGCGACCTGGAACTCTTCCGTCAGGCAACCGCTGGGTACGATTACCTGAATCTCCGTCCGCTGATGGTCTCCGTGCGGGAGTCGGAAGGGGAGTGCAGCCGTATTTTCGTCTGCGAGTCTTCCCATCACGGCGGGGCGCCGCGCAAGGTCGAGGTATTGATTTTACAGAAAGGTGAGGATGCGCCTTACCTCCAATCCGTTGAAACCCTACAAGAGAATTAAGTATGAAAAAGTATGTTTTGATGGCGGTGCTTCTGCTTTGCGCCGTAGCCTGCAAGGGAGTCCGACCGCTTTCCGAGCGCGTGGCGGAATACAACAGCCGTATGGATGCCATCGTGAATGCGTATAAGGAAGGGGCCGCCGCCCTGCAGAAGGATGACACGCTCTCCGCAGAGGAAATGGCCATGCGCCACGAGGCCCTTTACGACGAGGCCGTGGAGCAGTTGCTTGCGGTAGGACGCGAAACCATCGAAGCGAACCTGAACGACAGCCTGGCGGTAATCGCCCTTCAGGATGTTGCGGGCTATATGGCTCCGGAAGAACTTCTGGGCTTCGCGGACCGGATGGATTCTGTCTGGCTCTCCTCCGAGCCGATTGCCTCGCTGGTCGCCGATGCCCGTGCGACGATGGCGACGGCCCCGGGCTCTCCCTTCGTCGATTTCGAGGTCGTCGAGGATCCCGAGAAGGCGGATACCGTCCGTCTGTCGGATTTCGTCGGGAAAGGAAAATATATCCTGGCGGACTTCTGGGCCTCCTGGTGTGGCCCCTGCAAGCGGGAGATCCCCAATATCAAGGCGGTCTATGAGAAATTCAAGGGAGACGATTTCGATGTGCTGAGCATCGCTGTCTGGGACCGTCCTGAAGATACGGCAGCTGCCGCCAAGGAAAACGGCGTGGTCTGGTCGCAGATTGTCAACACGGACAAGATCGCTACCAGCGCCTACGGCATCAAGGGGATTCCCCACCTGATTCTCTTTGCTCCGGACGGAACGATTGTTGCAAGGGATTTGCGCGGCGATCAGATAGAGAAAGCCGTGGCTGAAGCACTTGGAAAATAAACATAACTCATTATGAATATTACGATTAACACGGTGGGTAACCACCACGATGTGGTCCTGGACGGCCGTCTGGACACGACGAATGCGGACCAGTTTCAGAAGGATGTGGCACCCCTGATGGAGGGCGATGCCCCTGAAATCGAGATGGACTGCAGCGGGATGACCTATACCTCCAGCCAGGGCCTCCGCATTTTCCTGATGCTCCAGAAGAGCGTCAATGCCCGCGGAGGGCATATGGTGATGAAGAATATGTCGCCGCAGGTGAAGGAAGTCTTTGATATCACCGGTTTCAGCAATATCATCAAAATCGTCTAGCGGGTGCAGGCCTTCGAAAAAGAGCTCGATCTGCACGGAAGGGCGATACTCGAAGAGTACCGCTCCCTTTATCCGGTTTATGAGCGTCTGCGGGAGCTGGTTCCCCAGTTTATCTCGCGCAGCCTGAAGGAGGCGCGGGTACTGGTGACTGCGCTCGAATCGCGTGTCAAGACGGAGAGCAGCCTGGCAGGAAAACTGGCCCTCAAGGGCGGGAAATATGCCGGCATCCTGGACATCACCGATATCGTGGGTGCGCGCGTCATTACTTTTTATAGTGCTGACGTGGACAAGATCGCTGCGCTCATCCAGAAGATATTTGAAGTCGATTGGGAAAATTCGGTGGACAAGCGCAAACAGCACTCCCTGGAGAGTTTCGGCTATATGTCCCTGCACTATGTCTGCCGGATTCGGCCTTCCCTTTATAGCGATCCCGACTGTCCGGAGTTGAATAATATCCGCTTCGAGGTGCAGATGCGTACGGCCCTTCAGCATGTATGGGCCAATATGTACCACGATACCGGATACAAGTCCGGTCTGGAAGTTCCTCCGGAGCACCTGCGTACCCTGAACCGTCTGGCCGGCGTGCTGGAACTGGCGGACGATGAATTCAGCCGGGTCCGCGCGCAGATCAATGACTATCGCCGGAAGGTGCACTCCCTGGTGCGTGACGGGAATTTCGATGAGGTGTCCCTGAGCGGCGATTCCTTCAAGAGTTATCTGACCCTGGATCCCTTCGGCTCGCTGACCGAGAAGATTGCCGCCATCAACCAGGCGGAAGTGCAGAACGTTTCCCTGATGCCTTACCTGAGCGCCCTGCGCATGCTGGGTTGCCAGACCATCGGCGATGTCGAACGGCTCCGTCTGAAATACTCCGATCTGGCTTACCGTATGACCGTGCATCAGATCGGCCAGACCGACCTGGATATCATTTCTTCGAGCCTGGCCCTGCAGAATATCTGTATCGTATGCGTGGTCGTGCGGGGCGGTGGCGTTTATGAACTGGAAAAACTCTTCGAGTCCGTCAACGGGCCCTCGCCTTATAACGCTACCCGCGCCGAGGCACTCATTGCCTTTATTGATAAGTTGAAGAAATGATTTTTACGCCTGTTACCATCGGGCCGGTGACCTTACGCAACCGCGTAATCCGTTCTGCGGCCTTTGAAAATATGGCGAAGGGCAACAGCCCTACACCTGAACTGTATGCCTATCATACGGCGGTGGCGCGTGGGGGCGTGGGGATGACGACGGTGGCCTATGCGGCTGTCTGCCAGTCCGGCCTGTCCTTCGACGGGCAGCTCTGGATGCGCGAAGAAATCGTCCCTGAACTGAAAAAGCTCACCGACGGCATCCATTCCTATGGAGCCAAGGCTTCCATCCAACTCGGCCATTGCGGGAATATGACGCACCGCCAGACCTGCGGCTGTATGCCCGTGGGTGCCTCCGGCGGCTTCAATCTTTATTCCCCGACGTTTTACCGGAAACTCCGGCGCGAGGAAATCGAAGCCCTTGCCAAGGACTATGGCAAGGCCGTGAACCTGGCGCGCGAGGCCGGTTTCGACTGCGTGGAAATCCACGCGGGACACGGCTATCTGATCAGCCAGTTCCTTTCGCCCTATACCAACCGCCGTCGCGACGAATTCGGCGGTTCGCTCGACAACCGTATGCGCTTTATGCGGATGGTAATCCGTGAGGTATTGGAAGCCGCGGGCAGCGATATGGGCGTCATCGTGAAAATGAATATGCACGACGGCTTCCGCGGCGGGATGAAGACCGAAGAATGCCTGGAGGTCGCCAAGGAACTGGAGCGGCTCGGCGTCCACGCCATCGTCCTGAGCGCCGGTTTTGTCAGCAAGGCGCCGATGGAGGTGATGCGCGGAGCGATGCCCTTGAAGACCCTGGCCCACTATATGGATATGAAGCACTTCTGGTGGCTGAAATTCGGCATCAGGCTCTTTGGCCGGCTCATCATTCCCACCGTTCCCTGGTCGGAGGGCTATTTCCTCGAAGAGGCGAAGCGTTTCCGCGAAGCCGTGAAACTGCCGCTGATCTATGTCGGTGGACTGGTTTCACGCCAGAAGATGGAAGAAGTGCTCGCTGCCGGATTCCAGGGGCTTCAGGTCGCGCGTGCCCTGGTCCACGACACGGAATTCGTGAACAAGTTGCAGCGCGGAGAAATCGAACGCAGCACCTGCAAACATTCCAATTACTGCATAGGGCGTATGTACACCCTTGAGATGCGCTGTCACCACTGCGTGGAGCGTCTGCCTAAATCCCTTGAAAATGAAATTGAAAAAGCTGAACGCGAACTGTAAGACGGCCCTGGTTACCGGCGGTAGTTCCGGTATGGGGCTGATATTCTCCAAACGGCTCGCAGAAGCGGGCCTGGACGTGGTCGTGGTGAGCAACCGGGAAGACGAACTCAGCAAGGCCTGCGAAGAACTTTCGGCTGCTTACCCGGTCCGCATCATCCCTCATTTTCAAGACCTTTCCATCCAGGATGCCGCAGAAGAACTTTACGATTGGTGTGCGGAGCAGGGCATCATCGTGGATATCCTGATCAACAACGCCGGAATGTTCTTCTTCAAGGAACTTGAGGCGTCGGATGCCGCCCGCGTGGGCAAGATGATGAACCTGCATAACCTGACCGTAGCCAAATCCTCCATCCTGTTCGGCTCGGATATGAAGCAACGGGGTTACGGTTATATCGTGAATATGTCCTCTATGGCCGCCAAACTGCCCGTTCCCGGCATCACCACCTATTCGGCCACCAAGGCTTTTCTCAAATGCTTCGGCAAGGCCCTGAGTTTCGAGATGCGTTCCTATGGCGTAGGGGTGACCACCGTCTGCCCTGCGGCCATCGCGACGCCGCTCTACGGCCTGCGTGAGGACCTGCTGAAATTAGGGGTCAGGCTAAGGGCGATCCATACGCCCGAATGGCTGGTGGACAAGGCCCTGAGAGCGATGGTGAAGCGGCGTCGCGTGCTTCGCCCCGGCCTGATGAACATCTGGCTTCCGGCCGCCATCGCCGCCCTCCCGGGCAAGGCGGAATCCGCCCTCTGGAATCGGCTAAAGTAGAATTTATCCCAGGAACGAGATCAGTACACCGGCAGCGACGGCTGAGCCGATGACGCCGGAGATATTCGACGCCATACAGTAGTTCAGCACGTGATTCTTCGGATCGTACTTCGTGCTGATGCCGTTGCATACGCGGCTCGCCATCGGCACGGCGGACAGTCCGGTCGCACCCACCAGCGGATTGATCTTCTTTTTGGCGAAGAGGTTCCACACCTTCACCATGACGATACCGCTCGCAATGCTCAGCGCAAAGGCGAGGAAGCCGCCGACGATGATGCCGAGCGTCTGCAGGTTCAGGAAAGCCTCCGCCGTCATCGTCGCACCTACGCAGAGTCCCAGGAAGATGGTCGCGGCGTTCATCAGTCCGTTGGACGCGACCTCGAAGAGGCGGCCGGTATCCGAACCGATTTCCTTGACCAGGTTACCGAACATCAGCATACCGATGAGGGGAACCGCCGTCGGAACGAAGATGGCGACGATGGTCGTCACGGCGATGGGGAAGATAATCTTCACCACCCGCATATTCTTGATCTCCAACTTCTCCGGATACAGTTTATCCTGCTCCTTCATGTTGATCATCAATTCCTTGCGGCTGCAGGTCAGTTTGACCACCAGCGGGATGATGACCGGCACGAGGGCCATGTAACTGTAGGCGGCGATGGCGATGGGACCCAGCAGATGCGGGGCCAGTTTGATCGTCGTAAAGATGGCCGTAGGACCGTCCGCCCCGCCGATGATGCCCAGTGAGCCCGCTTCCTGCGGGGTGAAGCCGAGCAGCAGGCTGGCGATGAGCACGGCAAAGATGCCGAACTGCGCCGCGGCGCCGAAGATGGCAAGTTTGAGGTTGCGCAGCATCGGGCCGAAGTCGGTCAGGGCGCCGACGCCCATGAAGATGATGGGTGGAAGCAGACCGGTCTTGATCAGGGCATAATAGAGATAGTTCATGATGCCCAGTTCGTGCGCCACCTTATGCAGGGGCATGTCCCAGATGATTTCCCGGGAGCCGTCAGCGAGGGTGACGAAGCCCTGTGAATCCGCCTGGATGACGCCCATCTCGCCGCCGGGGAAATTGGCGATCAGCACGCCGAAGGCGATGGGGACGAGCAGCAGCGGTTCGTACTTTTTCGCAATGCCCAGGTACAGGAGGACAAAGGCGATGAAATACATCAGCAGGAAGGCGGGGGTGTCCGCGAGGTTGCTGATGGCGGTCATTTCATAGAGCCGCTCCAAGATATCAGAAAAACCCTGCATAATATCAACTGCGTGCAATCTTCATGATGACATCATCCTCTTCTATACTGTCGCCGTTCGCGGGGAGGATGGCGGTGATGACGCCGTCGAAGTCGGCGCAGACCGCATTCTGGATCTTCATCGCTTCGATGTAGCAGAGCGTGTCGCCGCGCTTGACGCTGTCGCCGACCTTGTGCGCCTTCTCCTGCGGATCCTTCGTGAGGAAGAATTTGCCGGAGAGGGGAGCGCTGAGGTCTTCGCCTTCGCCGGAAGCGGCAGCAGGGGCGGCAGCGGACTTCTCGGGCGCTTTGCCGTCATAGGCGACATCGAGGCGGTAACTCTTCCCGTCGAGGGTGACGGTGACTACCGAAGGCAGCGTGGCTGCGGCGGCAGGAGCGTTCTTCGCGGCCTTGCGCTTCGCGAGATCGGCTTCGAATTCGGCCTTCGCCTTGCCCGAACGGAAGTTCTCGTACTGCTCGGGATGCATCGCATATTCGAAGAGTTCCTCGTCGTCCTTGCCGGTATCCCAGCCCTTCTCCGCCATCCGCTTGCGGTATTCGTCCAGACAGTCCGGATAGTTGAGCTGCGGATCGGTCTGCAGGAATTCCCGTCCCTGGGCGGCGGCGAGCGCCTTGATTTCATCATCCACCTCGGCGGGCAGTTTGCCGGCCTTGCCGAGCACCATATCCCAGATCGTATCGGGGAAGATTTCCCAGCGCTTCTTGCCTTTCTCCATCTGGATCACGTTCATCAGGGAGAGGTTCTTGACGTACTGGGAGAAAGGCGTCACCAGCGTGGGATAGCCGACCTTGGGCCAGACATAGGCCACCTCGTCAAAGAGTTTGATGAGCAGCTGGTCCGTCGTGAGCGGTTCCTGTCCGTTCTTTTCCTTCCATTTGTTCAGGGAGGAGAGGTTGTCTTCCAGGTCCGTCATCAGGGAGCCCATCATACCGCCGGGCAGGCCGGGTTTGATGAGCAGGGAATTGTTCTCGCGGTTCAGGGCGGGGCAGTAGTAGCCCAGGAAGTCGTCCATCATCGCCTGAATCTGCGTGCGGGCGTCCATATAGGCTTCCATATTGATGTCCTTCACCTCGAATCCGGCATCCTTGAGCATTTCCTGCACGGCGATCACGTCCGCGTGTCCGGTACCCCAGGAGAGAGGCGACATACCTACATCGATGTAGTCGCAGCCTGCCTTGCAGACCTCGAGGATGGAAGCCATGCAGAAGCCGGGGCCGGCGTGCGAATGGTACTGGATGACGATATCCTTGCGATAGGCCTTGATGCCCGCGACAATTTTGCCGAGCGTTGCCGGACGTCCGATGCCCGCCATATCCTTGAGCGCGATTTCATCGGCACCGGCATCGATGAACTGCTTGGCCAGCGCGATGTAGTATTCGGCCGTATGGACGGGGGAGTGCGTGATGCAGAGCGAAGCCTGCGCGATCATCCCCGCTTCGTGCGCATAGCCGATGGAGGGAATGACGTTGCGCGGATCGTTCAGCCCGCAGAAAATGCGGGTGATGTCGGTGCCCTGCGCCTTCTTTACCTTATAGAAGAGTTTGCGGAGATCCTTCGCACAGGGGGACATCCGCAGACCGTTGAGCGCACGGTCCAGCATATGGGTCTGGATGCCCGCCTCGTGGAAGGGCTTCGTCCACTCCCGGACGGAGATATTGGGATTCTCGCCATACAGGAGGTTCACCTGCTCGAAGCCGCCGCCGTTGGTCTCGACGCGGTCGAAACAGCCCATGCGGATGATTGCCGGCGCAATTTTAACAAGTTGGTCGACGCGCGGCTGATATTTGCCCGCGCTCTGCCACATATCCCGGAATACCAGGCTGAATTTGACTTCTCTTCCCATATCTACAGTTCAGTGATTTTCGTGATTCTACCTTTGCCGCCGGTCAGTTGTGCCACAGCGGCCTCTAAGATGGGCCTCGCATCGAAGGACGCCTTGGGGGCAGCCTCCGCTTCCGGAGCCATCTTGTTGACCAGGGAGATGATGAGGCGGCTGCCGTAAATGACAATCAAGAGGATGCAGAACACCGTCACCATCCCGACCCCCATCAGTAATAATCCCACTCCTAAATTTTCCATTGCATTGCGCGATTAAATAGGGTACAGCATAAGGATGCATTTACCCGGATAGGGTCGCGAAGCGACAAGCATCCGTTGCTGCACCCTATGTCTGCCATTAAGCAATGCAAAAATAGCGAATCTGTTTCAGAAATCCCGACATGTTCTTAACTTGTTGAAAAGTTTCGACGATTAATGGCTAAATTCGCAGTCGGAAATTTCAATCCAACTTCATAATGTCACAACAACAAAGTTCCCAAGCCATTTACGACGCCCGTACGCTGGGTCGTCCGAAAATGCTTCTTTTGGGATTCCAGCACATGTTCGCCATGTTCGGCGCAACGGTCCTGGTTCCCGCGCTTACAGGACTTTCCGTCAGCGCAACTCTTCTCTTCGCCGGCCTCGGCACACTCCTGTTCCACCTGATGACCAAGATGAAGGTCCCCGCGTTCCTCGGTTCGTCGTTCGCCTTCATCGGAGGATACGCAGCAGTAGTAGCAACAGGAGCAGCCCAGGGTCTTGACCAGGCTGCTTCTTTGCCGTATGCCTGTATCGGTGTCTTCTTCGCCGGTCTGGTGTACTTCATTCTGGCCGCTTTCATCAAGGTGTTCGGCGTCAAGAAGGTGATGCGTTACTTCCCGCCGGTCGTCACCGGTCCCATCATCATCGCGATCGGTCTGACACTCTCCGGCTCCGCCATCAACAACTGCACCACCAACTGGTGGATTGCGCTGCTGGCCATCGTCATCATCGTCATCTGCAACATCTGGGGCAAGGGCATGATCCGCATCATCCCCGTGCTGATGGGTGTCATGGGTTCATATATCGTTGCCGCCTGCTTCGGCCTGGTGGATTTCTCCCAGGTCGGCGAGGCCGCCTGGATCGGTGCTCCTTTCCAGATGGAGAACACCGCCTTCCACGTGCTGGTCAATCCCAACTGGGGTCTGGTCATCACCGCCATCATCACCATCCTGCCCATTTCGCTGGCCACGATGATCGAGCACATCGGCGATATGTGCGCCATCTCCAGCACGACCGGCACCAACTACCTGGAAGATCCGGGTCTGCACCGCACCCTGATGGGTGATGGTCTGGCCACCGCGCTGGCTTCCCTGTTCGGCGCTCCCGCCAATACGACCTACGGCGAGAATACCGGCGTGCTGAACCTCACCAAGGTCTTCGATCCGAGGGTCATCCGCATCGCGGCCCTGCTCGCCATCCTCTTCTCCTTCTGCCCGAAGTTCTCCGCCATCGTTTCGGCGATGCCTGCGGCGACCATCGGCGGTGTCTCGATGGTGCTCTACGGTATGATTTCCGCCGTCGGTGTGCGCAATCTCGTGGAGAACAAGGTGGACCTGACCATATCCCGTAACCTGATCGTGGCGGCCGTCATCCTGGTGCTCGCCATCGGGATCAACTACGGCCCCGGCAGCATCTCCTTCACCGTCGGCGGCACGACCATCGCCCTTTCCGGTCTTGCGGTCGCCGCTGTGGTGGGTATCCTCATGAACGCCTTCCTGCCCGGCAAGGATTATGAATTCGGCAGCAACCTCCGCGGTGACATTACGGTCAACCTGGGCGGTTCTACCCGTAACCCGAACTGGAGGGAGGAACGTCCCGATCTGGCTAAACTGTAAGCAATGACGACGGAAGAACTCAAGGAACACATCCGGGTGGTGCCTGACTTTCCCATCAAGGGAATCATGTTTCAGGATATCAGCACCCTGATGAAAGACAAGGACTGCCTGAAGGAATTGCTGGACCGTCTGTACGAGCACTACAAGGACAAAGGCATCACCAAGGTCATCGGTATCGAGTCCCGCGGTTATATTCTCGGAGCGGCCCTGGCCGTCCGTCTGGGGGCTGGTTTCGTGATGGCCCGCAAACCGGGCAAACTGCCCGCGGAAACACTCCGCGAGACCTATGCCAAGGAGTATGGTACCGACGCCCTGGAAATCCATAAGGATGCCATCTCGGAAGACGATGTCTGCCTGATTCACGACGATCTGCTGGCGACCGGCGGAACTACTGCTGCCGGCCTGCGCCTCGTGCGGAAGTTCAACCCCCGCGCCGTGTACATCAGTTTCCTCATAGACCTGGTGGACTGCCCGCGCGCTGCGAATTACAGCGAAGGAGCGGAAGTGTTCTCCGTACTGGAAGTCATAGAAAATCCTAAATAAACCTATAAATTATTCAAGAGATGAGAAAATCCTTTCTTGTAGCACTGGCCGCGACGATGCTCTTCGGCGGTGCAGCCTTCGCCAAGGACAAAGAGGCGAAATCTACGATGTTCAACGGTTCCACCAACATCCAGCTCTTCTATGACCTGGGGGTGGACCGCAACTGCGTCACCACGACGGTGGAAGGTTTCTACAACGATCCCTGGGGTAACACCTTCTTCTTCATCGACCACGATTTCCCCGTAAAGGGAGATGAGGCGAAGTCTCCTACCGGAACCTATTGGGAAATTGCCCGTTGCCTCAATTTCTGGCAGAACACCAAACTTGGCGGCCTCAGCCTCCAGGTGGAGTACAACGGCGGAGTTTACAGGAACTTTACCATCAACCACGCCTTCCTGGCCGGTGTGGATTATTTCCTCCACAGCAAGGATTTCCGCAACACCTTTAATTTCAAGCTCCTCTACAAGCACATTTTCTATGGTGAGGGCTTCTATGGGAATTATGAGACCGGTCCTCTCGGACTGAAGATCCCTAAAATGGAAACCAACCATCAGACCCTCGTTCCCCTCCAGTTTACCTTTGTCTGGGGTATGCACGATCTCTTCGGCGCCAAGGGGCTTACATTCAGCGGCTTCCTGGATATCTGGGGAGAGGATACCTGGGTGCGTCCGATTCACAAATTCGATAACGGCAGCTGGGGCGTTGATTATGGCGAAGAAGCCGAAATCGCCCACTGCGTGCTGATCTCCGAGCCTCAGCTCTGGTACTCCGTCGGCCAGCATTTCGGCTGCCCGAACCTCAACATCGGCGGCGAGCTGGAGCTTTCCTGGAACTTCGGCGGTGTCAAGAACTTCATGGCCCGTCCCTGCCTCGGTGTGAAGTGGGTCTTCTAATTCCCTGAGCAATGGCTAATTTCCTGGCTAAAGCTTTTGGCTTTGATGCCACCAAGCACGATGTCCGCACAGAAATCATAGCGGGCATCACCACCTTCCTTACGATGGCCTATATCCTGGCCGTCAACCCTGCCATCTTCGGTAATCTGGGTGCGATCCTCGGTCCCGAAAAAGGCATGCCCGTCGGGGCTGTCTTTACCGCTACCGCCCTGGCCGCCTTCGTGGCGACGATGGTGATGGCCTTCTATGCCAAGAAGCCCTTCGCCCTGGCGCCCGGTATGGGCCTGAATGCCTTCTTCGTCTTCACCGTCTGCGTGACGATGGGCTACAGCTGGCAGTTCGCCCTGACCGCCGTCCTTATCGAAGGTATCATCTTCATCATCCTTTCGGCGACGAAGGTCCGTACCTGGATCCTGAATTCCATCCCTGTCAGTATGAAGCATGCGATCGGCGCCGGTATCGGCCTGTTCATCGCATTCATCGGCCTGCAGAATGCCGGGATTATCGTCAACAATGACGCTACGCTCGTAGGGCTTGGCAAACTCACCGAAGGCAAGGCGCTGCTCGGCGTAATCGGCCTGGTGATTTCCGGAACCCTGGCGATGCTGCACGTCCGCGGCGGTATCCTGCTCGGAATCCTTTCGACCGCCGTCATCGGAATCTTCATCAAGGATCCCGCCACCGGCGCGGCCATCACCCAGTTCAATGGCGTCGTTTCGATGCCGGACAGCGTCCGTCCCACCTTCTGCCAGTTCGAGTGGAACCAGATTCTCACGGTGGATATGTGGGTGGTCGTGCTGACCTTCCTCTTCATCGATATGTTCGACACGATGGGAACCGTCGTCGGCGTGAGCCAGAAGGCCGGTTTCGTGGATGAAAAGGGCAATATTGAAGGCGCTGAGAAAGTGTTTATGTCCGATGCCATCGGCACCGTCGTCGGTGCCTGCCTCGGTACCAGCACCACCACGACCTATGTCGAAAGTGCTGCGGGTGTCGGCCAGGGTGGCCGTACGGGCCTTACCGCCTTTACGGCGGCCATCTGCTTCGGCATCGCTCTCTTTTTCTCGCCTTTGTTCCTGGCCATTCCGGGTGCTGCAACGGCTCCTGCGCTCATTATCGTCGGTATGATGATGATGAATCCTGTCCGGCAGATTGACTGGCTGAACTACCGTGAGAGCATCCCCGCCTTCCTGACGGTCGTGATCATGCCGCTGGCCTACTCGATTTCCGACGGTATCCTCATCGGCGTCATCTCCTACGTGGTGCTGTACGCCCTCTCCGGCAAATGGAAGAGCATCAGCCCCACCATGTGGGTCCTGGCCGTCCTCTTCATTTTAAAGTATATCTTTATATAGGCGATTGACCATATCCTGGCATTACGCCTGGTTTTGAGAGAGTGGCTGCCCATCGGCGGTCACTCTTTGTATTTAATACCCCTTCCGTTCGCGTCGATGGCGGGTACGCCGACGCCTCCCGTGATTATTTCCGCCGCTCCTTGAAGAAATCGCTGACGAGGGCGGAACAGTCTTCGGCGAGGATGCCGGAAACGACCTCCGTCTTGGGATGCAGTAAGGAGGGGGAGAAAAGAGAGTAGCCGCGTTTGGGATCGGGCGCCCCATAGACCAGCCGCCCCAACTGGCTCCAGTTCATCGCGGCTGCGCACATCGGGCAGGGCTCCACGGTGACGTACAGCGTACAGCCTTCCAGATACTTTCCGCCGATGGCCTCCGTCGCCGCCGTAATGGCAATCATTTCCGCGTGGGCGGTGGCATCGTGCAGACGCTCGGTAATATTATGTCCTTTGGCGATGACGCGGCCGCGGCTGACGACCACCGCACCGATGGGAATCTCTTCCTCGGCGGCCGCCTCGCGCGCTTCGCGCAGCGCTTCCTGCATGAATTTCAAATCGTCGTTCATAGTTCGAACAGGGGAGAGGGAATCTGGCGGGGGAGCGGGACGAGCCGCTTCTCGGGCGGCAGCGAAGGCCGCGAGGTCTTGAACGCCAGTTCCGGGGTATTGTTATGGTCGCTGAGGTGGCAGAGAAAGACACTGCGCAGGCCCTCGTGGTCGAAGGCGCGGATGGCCTCGGCACATTCGTCGTTGGAAAGGTGACCGTGCCCCTGGGAGATGCGCTGTTTCAACGCCTCCGTATAGGGCCCGTGGATGAGCATTTCCCGGTCGTAGTTGGATTCGATCACGACGCTGTCCGCCTGTGAGCAGAAGGCCAGGGCCTGCGGCGTAAAGCGGCCCAGGTCGGTCATCAGCACAAAGCGGAAGCCGTCGAGCAGCATCGCGTAGCCCACCGTCTGGGTGGCATCGTGTGGCAGTTCGAACCACTGCACCTGAATGCGCCCGCCGCAGAGGGAATTCCAGCCCTCCCCGAGCACTTTCCCGCAGGGGGCGAACCAGTCCCGGTAGAAGGGACTGTAAGTGAGGGCGTGATGCAGCGTCTGTGTCGTCCAGACCGGCTTCTTGAGGTATTTGCAAAGCGTGCCCAGCGAGCGCACGTGGTCCATATGGTCGTGCGTGACGAGGATGGCGTCGATGTCGTCCGGCGTCAGTCCGGAGACGGCCAGATGCTTTTTCAGGCTCCGGGGCCCTACACCCGCATCTATCAGCAGCCCGGCCGCGATCTTTCCTTCGTCTTCGATGCCGATGAAATAGCAATTCCCGCAACTGCCGCTGGAAAAGGACTGGAACTTAATCTTGCTCATCCTTGCAGTATTTGGAAATGACGCGGTAAGCCTCCGCCACACCCAGTTCTCCGGCACGGGAGAGGTCGATGCAGCCCTTCTCGCGGTCCTTGAGGAAAATCAGCACCAGGCCACGGTTGTAATAGGCGTCGCCCATACCGGGATAGAGTTCCACCGCCTTGCCGTAACTCGTCACGGCATCGACCAGTTCCGAAGACAGGCACTGCAGGTTGCCGAGGTTGTAATACAGGTAGGGAAGGTCCGGCAGCAGGGCGATCGCTTCACGCAGGTCTGCCAGGGCATCGGAATAATCATAGTGATGGATACGGCTGTCGCTGAGCCGCGCGCGGGTATTGCCCTGATCGTCCATCGAGAGCGTCTGCACGTTCTTTTCGATGGAGGCGATGAAATCGATCATCTCCGCCTTCAAAGTCGCCCGGTTCATCAGGTAAAGGGCTTTGTACCAGCGCGAATAGCGGTTCCGTTCGCTTTCGCTCTCCGCAAGGCTGACGGCCCGGTTGAAATAGTCCAGCGCCTTGTTGAACTGCTTGTCGCGGATTTGCAGCAGGCCCCGGACAAAGGCAGTGCGGGCGGCATCGCCCTCATCGCCGGCGCTAAGCCGGGCAGCAGACTGTTCTTCCGTGCCGATGCTGAGGGGCTGGCTGCCTTCGGAAAGGAAGCGGTCCAGCAGGGGATGCTCGTAGCGGCCGCTCAGGACATTCGAGCCTTCGGCCGATGCACCCGTGCGGATGCGGTAGAGGGGCTTGAGGTTGATATCGACCACGCGGTGCTGGAGCATTTCGTCGTTGAAGTCCTTGCGGGCGAATTCCGCATCGAGGGCGAGCAGGCTGTTGAAAGTGGCGCTGGTATCTGCAAGGGCGCCGCTGCCGCCTTTCTCCCGGTATTCGCGCACCTTGCGCTGGGCGGTGTCGTAATCGGCCTTGGACTGTTTCCTGCGCCCCAGCAGGTTGTTGACATAGGAGCGGTTCAGGTAGGCTTTGGCGAAATCCGGATACAGGTCGATGGCCTTGTCGTAGTCTTCGAGCGCCGCCCGGTAGCGTCCCAGCTCGATGTAGAAGGCCGCACGGTTGAAATGGGCGAGCACGTTCCCCGGGTTGATGGCCAGGACGCGGTCCATGTCTTCGAGGGCCTTCTCCCATTCGCCCACCTGCGCGTAGATGAGGCTGCGGTTGTACAGGGTCAGGGCATTGCCCGGCTCCAGCGCCAGGATGGCATCGAAATCCGCCATCGCCGCCTTGTACTCCTTCTTTTCGTAGAAGAGGATGGCGCGGTTGAAACGGGCGAGGGTGCTGGTGCTGTCCAGGTCGATGGCCTTGTTCATATCCTCCATCGCCGCGGCGGTATCACCGCGCATAGCCAGCAGCGAGCCGCGACGGATGTAGGATTCGGACTCGAAGCGGTCCAGCGCGACGGCTTTGTTGTAGTCGGTCATCGCCTTGAGCGTATCGCCCAGGAAAAGATGGCAGGCTCCGCGGTTCAGGTAGGCGCTGGCATCCTGCGGCTCCTTGCGGATGAAACGGTCGAAATCCTGCACCGCATCGTCGAAGCGGCGCGCCAGGAAATAGGTCACTCCGCGGCTGTAATAGAGTCCGATAAAGCCCGGACGCAGGTTGATGGCCGTCTCCAGGTCGCTGAGCGCATGGTCGTAGTCGCCGGAGCGGCTGTAGGTGATGGCGCGGTAGTGATAGCCGTTGGTGAAGACGGGGTTGATGCGCACGCAACTGTTGAAATCCCGCTGCGCGCCCCGGATGTCCCCGAGATTGTATTTGGCGATGCCCCGCCAGAAGAAACTCCAGTAGTCGGTGCTGTCCAGGCGGGTCAGGATGTTGAAGTTCTCGATGGCTTTGGCAAATTTGCCTTCGGAGAGGGCATTGCGGCCCCGCCAAGAAAAGACATCCTTATCCCACTGGGCCAGGCAGAATGACCCGGTGAAAAGCAAAAACCATATTGCCAAAAGCGCTTTTTTCACTACTTTTGCAAAGATAATCATTTATCGTGCCCAAATTGCAGCCACTGGTAAAAATTCTCGTCGCAGGCCTGCTGTTTTTTGCAGCGGGACAGCCGCTTTCCGCCCGTTCCGATGCGGAAGGACAGTTGCGCGAGGACGTGGAAATGCTCTGCTCCGAATCTTTTGCCGGCCGGAGTTTTCATTCCGGGGGCACGGTGCTTCCGTCCATCATGATCGCCCGCCGCTTTGCCGAAGCCGGGCTTGCGCCGCTGCCAGCGGGGCGCTACCAGTGTTTCCGCGACGAGCGCGGCGATTGCGGCCGCAATGTCGTCGGGGTGCTGAAGGGAAGAAGCCGGGAGATGATCGTCATCGGCGCATATTACGATGGGCTGGGCAGGCTGGAAGGCCGCCTCTATCCCGGGGCGGATGCCAATGCTTCCGGCGTGGCGATGATGCTGCAGCTGGCGGAAAGGCTCGCTGCCGGACCCACCCTGCCGAAAACCCTGGTTTTCGTCGCCTTCGACGCGCATCATGCCGGCTGCAAGGGGGCTTCGGCCTTCCTGGCATCGCTGCAGCAAAAGCCCCTGCTGATGCTGAGCCTCGATACGGTGGGCAGTTCCCTGGCCCCGGTCAAGCGTACGGTGCCGGATTATTTGATTGCGCTGGGCGGGGATCGCTGGAAATCCTCGCTGGATGCGGCGGCGGCCCCCCTGGGCATTACGATGTACTATGATTATTACGGCAGCCGGACCTTTACCGACATGTTCTACCGCAACAGCGGAGACCAGAAGCCTTTCCTGGACGCCGGGATTCCCAGCGTGATGTTCACTTCCGGGATTACTTTCCATACGAACCGTACGGCCGATACGCCCGCTACCCTCAACTACCCGCTCCTGCGGCGCCGCACGCAAGTGGTCGCCGCCTGGCTGCGCAAACTCAGTTGGAAATGAAAGACAGAAAACTCCTGAACGCGGAACTCGGCCGGATGAAGCCCGGAGAGTACCGGGATGCGGCTCCTTCAGGGATCGAACTGGTGCTGGACAATATCCGCAGCTCCCATAATGTCGGTTCGGCCTTCCGGACCGCCGATGCCTTCCACGTGGACCGGATCTGGCTCTGCGGCATCTGCGACTGCCCGCCGTCCGCGCCGCTGCATAAATCCGCACTGGGAGCCGAGGACAGCGTTCCCTGGGTACATTGCGCCGATACCCTCGAAGCGCTGCGCCGACTGCGCGATGAAGGCTATGTCATCATCGGCGTGGAGCAGACCTGTGCCGCGGTCAGTCTGGAAAAATTCGTCCCCGAAGCAGGGAAGCGTTATGCCTTTGTCTTCGGGAACGAGGTGGACGGCGTGGCGCAGGAAGTGGTAGACGCCTGCGATTTCTGCGTGGAGATTCCGCAGTTCGGAACGAAGCACTCGCTCAATGTCTCCGTGTCCGTCGGCGTCGTGCTCTGGCACGCGGTCAATGCTATCTTAAATCGGTAATCACCCAATCAGGGCCCGCGGAAGCGGTATCGAAACGGAACTCGTCCAGGGATCCGGAGGCCGCGCTGCGACTTATGTCCGTAAGGAGGAAATTCAGGACGCTGCCTTTCTGCGGGTCGTCGATGCTGCCGGAAACCGTATTGCCGTTGTATTTGAGGTCGCGGATGCCGGAAAGCAGGCGCTCCGGGTCTTTGAGCGGACTGCCGGCACTGTCGGCGTTCTCGATATAGACTTCCTTGGCAGAGCTGTCGACGGTGTAGATGGCGCTGCCGTCGCAGAGAATCTGCAGGGAGCCGCTGCTCAGGCGGAAGCAGTTGCCTTCCAGGACAGCGGTCCCGCAGCCGTTCAGTGGCACGTTCCCGTCCAGGTCATAATTGTAAACGGCAGTGATGCGTCCGCTCTCCAGCAGCGTTCTGAGCAGGACGGCCGGATCGCCCTGCGCCCGCAGGAAAAGGGGCGCAAGCAGGGCCGGCAATAAAAGGGACAGACGGATATTAATGTTTGTACGCATCGAGGATCGCTTGCAATGAGTCAAGGTCCTGGACCAGTACCTGCCTGGGTTTGGAACCTTCCTGCGGTCCGACGATCCCGGCGGCTTCCAGCTGATCCATGACACGACCTGCTTTTGCATAACCCATGCCAAGCTTGCGCTGGAGATCCGAGGTGGAACCCCGCTGCGTCGTCACGATCATCTTGGCCGCCTCCTCGAAACGCTCGTCCAGGTCGCGCATGTCGATGGTGGCGCCGCCCGCCTCGCCGTTGCCGTCATTGACATCCGGCAGGTAATACGGGGTATTGTAGCAGCGGCCGTAGCCCGTCTGGGCGCCGATGAAGGAGGTAATCTTTTCCGTCTCTTCGCCGCTGATGAACGCGCATTGCAGACGCTCGTTGTCGATGCCGGCGGAAAGCAGCATGTCGCCGCGGCCGATGAGTTTCTCAGCGCCGGGGGCATCGAGGATGGTCTGGGAGTCGATGCGCGAAGCCACGCGGAACGCGATGCGCAGCGGGAAGTTCGCCTTGATCTGGCCGGAGATGACATCCACGGAAGGACGCTGGGTGGCCAGGATGACGTGCAGACCGGCCGCACGGCCCTTCTGGGCAAGGCGGATGATCGAGTTGATGATGCTGCGGCTGGAGGCACGGGACTCCGCGGAACCGCCGGCGGACATCGTCAAGTCCGCAAACTCATCCACGATGACGACCAGATAGGGGAGGAAACGGTGTCCCTGGTCGGAACGCAGGTGATGCGCCTTGTATTTCTCGTTATAGAGGGTAATCTTGTTCACGCCCGCCTGGCTGAGGAGGTTGTAGCGCTCGTCCATTTCCACGCAGAGGGAACGCAGGATCTTTTCGGCGTCCTTGGGATTCTTGACGATGGCCTTGTTCACCTCGTCCGCCTCGGAATTCTCCGGCATCACGGCCAGGTAGTGGTGCAGCAGGTCGCCGTAGGCGGAGAATTCCACCATCTTCGGGTCGATGAAGACGAACTTCAGTTCCGAAGGGTGCTTGCTGTAGAGCAGGGAAGCGACCAGTACGTTCAGGCCGACGGATTTGCCCTGCTTGGTCGCACCGGCGATGAGGAGGTGCGGGGCTTCCGCAAGGTCGAACACCTTGACTTTCTGCGTAATGGTATAGCCGATGGCGACGGGGAGTTCCGCCTTGGTATTGCGGAAGGCGTCGTCGTTGAGCATCGATTTGAGGGCGACGGTTGCCGCGTGGTCGTTGGCTACCTCGATACCCACGGAATCGGAGAGGGCGATGACGCGCACGCCCTTGGCATTCAGGGACATCGCGATATCCTCCTGGAGTTTCTTGATGTCGGCGATGCGCACGCCGGGCGCGGGATAGACCTTGTACAGGGTGACCGTGGGACCGACAACCGCCTTGACATTCGCAATCTGAATCTTGTAATTGCCCAGGGCGGTGCGGATGCGGTTGTTGTTGCGGTTCAGTTCCTCGTCGGAGACCTCCAGGTTGGAACTGCTGTAACTCTCGAGCAGGTCCAGCCCCGGGAATTTGTACTTGGGGAGTCCGTCCGGGGGATCCAGACGGTTGTCGATGGGCTTGAGCGGTTCGCGCACCTCGCTCTCCAGGTCGTCCGTGCGGATGGCCTCGAAACTGCCTTCGGCCTCGGCAGGAACTGCTTGTTGCACCGGAGCGGCTGCGGGACGGGTAATGACGGGCTCGGGCTCCAGCTCCGGTTCTGCTTCTGCCACGATCGGTTCCGGCTCGGGTTCTTCATCGGCCTCCGCCTGCATCGCCCTACGCTCCCTGCGCTCTTCCCGGCGGGCTTTCCGCTCGGCCTTGCGGCGTTCGCGCTCTTCGCGGGCTTCTTCTTTTTCCTCGGCGCTGCGCGGCTTGCCGATAGTGCTGAGCCAGCGGTTGAAGGTGCTGCTGCAGAAGAACAGGACACAGGCGATGAGCAGGACGACCAGTACGCCGCTGATCACTGCGCCGGTCAGGTTGACAAAGGCAGAGATGACGCTTGCTCCGCAGGCGCCGCCCAGGCCGTAGCCGAAAAGGGAATCCAGGCCGGAGAGCCGGCCGATGAAGGCCAGCAGCAGCGAAGCCACAAAAGCGCCGGAAAGGGAGACGAGGCAGGTCTTGAGCAGGGAAGGCTGCCATTTTTCAAGGGTCAGGCGGCAGAAGAGTGCCACGGGCATCACCAGCAGCACCAGGGCGGCGGGGCCGAAGCACCTGCCGACGAAAAACCAGGCGGACCACCAGCCGAACTTGCCGGCCGTGTTGTGGACGGCAGTGTTGCGGGAGAGGTTTTCCGCATTCCCGAGAAGGCTCATATCCGCCTTCCAGGTGAACAGGTAGGAGATAAATGCCGTAAACAGAAATAAAGCCAGGGCCCCGAAACAGAGCCCGGCGATCTTGCGAGCGGCTTCCTTGCGCTCATCGTCCCAGTCGTCCCAGAAGAATCTCATTTCTTGCGTCCCTTGTATTTTTTGCGGGAATCACGGTTCTTGCTTCCGAAGCCGTTGTTCATCCCCAGGTTGGGACGTGCGAAAGTGGCGTCGGATGCAATTTTGTCCAGCGTCAGCCCCTCGGGCACGCTCAGGCGCCCTCCGGATAGTTTTTCTATGTCTTTGAAAATGGTTTCATCGGCCACGCTGTCCTTGTTCCAGATCAGGTATTGCTGGCGCATATAGATGGCCAGGGCGCGAAGCAGGCTGGTCTTGACCTCGCCTTCGGGTTCTTCGCAGAGCAGGTCGATGATTTTTTCGATGTTGCGTCCGTAGTGGGCGGCGCGGATGCGCGTATCCTTCATCGGAAGGGGGACCGGACGGGTCGTGAACTGCGCCTCCTCCGGTGCGGGCCAGGGGGAATCGATGTCCAGGTCGGGGCCCGCCATCAGGTAGAGATGGTCCCAGAGTTTATGCTCGAAATTCTCCTTGTCCTGAATGTGGGCAGCGTTGCAGAGGATGGCCATGGCGCGGACGACCGCCGCCGCCTGGGCGCTGCGTTTTTCCCGGTCTTCAATCTCCTTCAGCCCTTCCGCCATCTCGAGGATGTAGCGCCCGTATTCAGGCATCTTTATGGGTTCTTTTTCTGTATTGTAGTAGAGTTTCATCGGTCTTTTGTTCAGATTGACAAAGATAACGAAAATTTATGATTATCTTTGTACATTCAAATAAAAAAGAGAATGACAAAATCCTATAAGGTCGCAGGCCATATTTTCAACCTTCATCTGCCGGAAGATTTCCCTTTCTGGGACGCGATGGACGCATATTCTCCGTTCGAGGTGCCCCTCTGCGAAAAGCCGGTCTTTGCGTTGGAAATGTCGCCTGATCCGATTGATTCCGAAGGGAAGGAGAAAGTATATGACGCCCCGACCGAAGAGGGGGAAACCGTCATCAAATTGTTCCGTGACGGGGACCGCTGGGTTTTCGACCTTTCTCCCGATGCGCGGATCCGCACCGTCGCCCGTCTGGGTGCGAACCGGGATTTCAGCCTCGGACAATTGCATTTCTGCTCCCGTACGAAGCGTTCGGTGCTCTTTGCCATCAACAATGCGCTGATGCTGCTTTTCGCTTTCCGTACCGCGGGGATGGGGACGCTGGAAATGCACGCCTCCGTCATCCGGAACGGCGGACGCGCCTTCCTTTTCCTGGCGAAGAGCGGGACCGGAAAGAGCACGCACAGCCAGCTCTGGCTGAAGAACGTGCCCGGCAGCGAACTGCTCAACGACGACAATCCCATCGTCCGGGTCCACGAGGACGGCAGCGTCAAAATTTATGGCTCGCCCTGGAGCGGGAAGACGCCCTGTTACAAAAATATCGTCGCCGATGCGGGCGCCTTCGTGCAGATCCGCCGCTGCGCCGAGAATAAAATCACCCGCCTGTCGGTCTTCGAGGCCTACGTGCTGCTCTATACCTCCTCTTCGGGGCTGAAGACGGACAGCGCGATGGCGGACGGGCTCCATGCAACGATGGAAAAGATCGCCCTGGGCTGTCCCTGCTATGTGCTGGACTGCCGGCCTGACGATGAAGCGGCCCTCGTCTGTTCCCAAGCCGTCCTGTAGCCATGAAGGAAGTCAGCAAGGTCATATTGCCCAATGCCGATCTGCTCGGAGAGGTCGTACGTCTGCTCAAGGAAGACAAGGAAGTCATCCTTTCCACCAAGGGTGCGAGCATGATGCCCTTCATCCATACGAACAGGGACAGCGTGATGCTGGTCCGCTGCGATGCCCCCAAGGTCGGGGACATCGTGCTCGGCGAGATATCCAAGGGGCGTTATGTCCTGCACCGCGTCGCCGCCATCGACGGCGAGACGGCGACCTTGCAAGGCGACGGGAACCTCCGGGGAACAGAGCGCTGCCGCATTTCGCGCATCAGCGGGAAGGTCGTACAGATCATCCGTCCTTCCGGCAAGACCATCGATGTCACCTCGGCGCGTTTCGAGCGGTGCTCCCGCCGATGGGTCCGCCTCCCGCGTCTGCTGCGGCGCATTTTCCTCGCCCTTTATCGCCGGATGCTCGGCATCCCCAGAAATGTCTATCAAATACCAAATATATGAAAACTGTTGAAGGATTCCGGCTCAGGCCGCTCGGTGCTGAGTTCATCGTGACCGGAGAGAGCATCAAGCAAGTGAATTTCAATAAGATGATATCGCTCAACGAGAGCGCCGCCTATCTGTGGCGGGAAGTGGAAGGCAAGGATTTCACGGTTGAAGACCTGGCCAGGCTGCTCGTGGAGCGCTACGAAATCGATATGGAGACCGCGACGAAAGATTCCGCCGCCATCGCTGAGAAGTGGGTGGAAGCGGGCATCGTCGAAGCCTGAAAATATGAAAGATTTCCGTTCCTGCCTGCGTTCGATGGGGCGCAAGATGCGTCTGGTACGGTCGAAACTCGCGCTGAGCGTGTTCATCGGCCTGCTGAACGTCGCCGCGTCCCTGGCCTTCGTCTGGTATTCCAAGCGCGTGGTGGATATCGCCACCGGCAACATCGACGCTTCCTTTGAGACGGCGGTGGCGCTGATGGCGGGCATCATGCTCCTGGAAATCGTTTTCCGGACGGCGGAGCGCTGGTGGAACGGTTATATTACGGTCGATACGCAGAACCGTCTGCGGCAGGACCTCTTCGGCCGCGTGATGCGCAGTGTCTGGCAGGGGAGGGAGAAGATGCACAGCGGCGATGCCGTGAACCGTCTGGAGGAGGATATCCGCGTAAGCGTGGATTTCATCTGTTCGACTTTCCCCGAATGCATCGTGACGCTGGCACAATTGATTGCCGCGGCCGGATTCCTCTTCGTGCTTTCGCCCTCGCTGGCCTGGATCCTGCTGCTGATCATGCCCGTCGCGGCAGTCGGCAGCCGGCTCTTCTTCCGCAAGATGCGCCGTATCACCGGGCAGATCCGTGCTGGGGACAGCGCGGTACAGGGCTTTATGCAGGAGAGCCTGCAGCATCGCATTCTGATCCGTACCCTTTCCGGGACGAAACGGGTCCTGCGCCGGCTCGCCGCCTTGCAGGATTATGTCAAGCAGAGGACGGTCAGCCGTCTGGGTTACGGGGCCGTGTCGCGGGTTTTCATCAGCGCCGGTTTCGCCGCAGGCTACGCTACTGCCTTCTTCTGGGGCGCCTTCGGTCTCCGGGACGGCTCGGTCACCTACGGTATGATGGTCGCTTTCCTGCAACTGGTCAGCCGTGTGCAGCGGCCTGTCGCCGATATTACCCGACACATTCCTTCCTTCATCCGGGCCCTCTCTTCGGAGGAACGCCTGATGGAACTCGAGCAGTTGGAGCAGGAGAAGGAAGGGGAGCGCATCCATTTCTCCGGCGCGCCCGGGCTCTGCGTAAAAGATCTGGAATATCGCTATGCCGATGCTGAAAAACCCGTCCTGAGCGGCTTGAACTTCGATTTCAAACCGGGGAGCGTGACGGTCATCACCGGCTCGACCGGAGCGGGGAAGAGTACCCTGACGCGCATCCTGCTGGGCTTGCTCCAGCCGACATCCGGTACCGCGCAACTCTATCCGGCGGAAGGCGATGCCACCGCTCCTGCGCCGCTTAGTGCCGATACGCGCTGCAATTTTATGTATGTTCCCCAGGGGAACTCGCTGATGAGCGGGACCATACGCGGGAACCTGCTGCTCGCGGACCCGAAGGCGGACGAAGAGCGGCTCAAGGAGGTGCTGCATATCGCGGCGGCGGACTTCGTGTTTACCCTGCCCAAGGGACTGGATACGCCCTGTGCGGAGATTGGCGGCGGACTGAGCGAGGGGCAGGCCCAGCGCATCGCCATCGCCCGGGCGCTCCTGCGTCCCGGCGGCGTGCTGATCCTGGACGAAGCGACTTCCGCACTGGATGCAGCGACGGAATCCCTGCTCCTGGACCGCCTGGCGGAGCATTGCAAGGGGAACAAGACCCTGATCTGCGTCACGCACCGCGAGGCGATTACCCGTCTGGCGGATGCGGAACTCAATATCCCGGATATCCTCCATACGCACGCATAATATGATTGGAACGCTTGTCAATACCGGAACGATTATTCTGGGCAGCATCGTCGGCAGTCTGCTCAAGAAGGGCCTGGGCGAAAAGTACCAGCAGGTCCTTTACTGGGCGATGGGCCTGGCGGCGATGGCGCTCGGCGCGAGCACCTTTACCCAGAATATGCCCAAGAGCGAATTCCCCGTGCTCTTCATCCTGAGTCTGGCGATCGGCGGCGTGGCGGGGACGGCCCTGGACCTGGACGGCCGGACGAAGCGGCTCATCGCCTCGCGCGGCGGCGAAGGTCTCGCCAACGGCCTGATTTCCGCCTGCCTGCTTTTCTGCGTCGGCACTTTCTCCATCGTCGGCCCCATCCTCAGCGCGACGACAGGCGACAATACTTTCCTCTATACGAACGCGACGCTGGACCTGGTGACTTCGATGGTCTTTGCCGCGACCTTCGGCATCGGCATCATCTTTTCTGCACTGGTGCTCTTCTGCTGGCAGGGGACCTTCTATTTGCTGGGACTGCTGGCGGCTTCCTCCCCGCTGATGCAGGGGACCCTGGTGAACGAGCTTTCCATCGTCGGCGGCGTGCTGATCATCGCTTCCGGCCTTTCGCTGCTCGGCATCAAAGACTGTAAAACCCTGAATTACCTGCCCGCGCTGCTGGTTCCGGTCCTCTGGTTCCTGATCCGCGGTCTCTGGGCATAGTTGCATATACCCATGAACTTCTCCAGACTGATGCGTAAGATTCGCTATTTCGCGAATATCTACGACCATATCGATACGGACGATGCCGCGCAGCGCATCAAAGGCTCCATCGGTTTCCGCGGGCCCAATGCCTGGATCCTTGCGTTTTCGATCATCATCGCTTCGGTCGGCCTGAATGTAAATTCGACGGCGGTGATTATCGGCGCGATGCTGATTTCTCCACTGATGGGCCCGATCATCGGCATCGGCCTTTCCATCGGCACGAATGACATCGACCTGCTGAAGAGTGCGATCAAGAACCTGCTGGTGATGGTGCTGATTTCGCTGCTGGCGTCGACGCTTTTCTTCCTGCTTTCGCCGCTGGAACTGATCAATCCCACCGAACTGGAAGCCCGGACGAGCCCGACGATTTACGATGTGCTCATCGCCCTGTTCGGCGGCCTCGCGGGCATTCTGGAGATCAGCCGCAAGGAGCGGGGAACCGTCCTTTCCGGCGTTGCCATCGCCACGGCCCTGATGCCGCCGCTCTGTACGGCGGGCTATGGCCTCTCCTGCCTGAATTTCCATTTCTTCTTCGGGGCGATGTACCTCTTCGTCATCAACGGCGTCTTTATCATCCTGGCGACCTACCTGATGGTGAAATACCTGCATTTCAAGCCCGTGTCCGGATTGGATGTCGCGCTTACGCAGCGTAGGCGCCGCTTTATGTCCGCTGTCATCCTGGTAGTGATCGTCCCTAGCATCATTTCCGCCATCGGGCTGGTGCAGGACAATAATTTCGAGCGGAACGTGGATGCCTTTGTCCGGGAGAACCGCCTGATTTCCCGCTCCTATATTTATGATTACAGGATTTTCAAGGATCATGGCCGCAAAGTGGAGATTTCGCTGACGGGAGAGCCGCTTTCCCTGGCTTCCCTGGCCGAACTGAAGGCCTCCGCCCTCAGCCATAAGATCGAGGAGAATCAACTGGTCATCAAGGAGCACTCCCTGGGGATGACGGGCCGGGAACTGAATGAGATGATCCGGGAAATTTATGACAAGACAGACCGCAATCTGGCGGAAAAGGAACTCCTGCTCAAGCAGGTCCAGACTCAGTTGGATTCCCTGTCACGGATGGTCAAGGGACTGCTCGCGCCGGAGGCAGAGCCTGAAACGGATAAATAATAAAACCCCCTGCAGATGCAAATCAAAGGACCCGCAGGCAATATTGCCGCTGAATTGCTCTTCCCGACGGATTTCCGTCAGGAGAAAGACCGTTGTACGCTTGTAATCATGATGCACGGCTTCCTGGGAGGCAAGGAAAAGGTCCCTATGGGCTTTTTGAGCCAGTTGCTCCTGCAGGCCGGGCTGGCCGTCCTGCGCTTCGATTTTGACGGCTATGGAGAAAGTGATGGCGCGGAAGAGGAGAACACCGTGCCGAAGATGCTCCAGGACGCACAGGCCGTCTGGGATTATGCTGCGACCCTGCCGTTCGTGGAACGCATCATCATTCTCGGCCATTCCCAGGGCGGGGTAGTGGCCAGTATGCTGGCCGGCCGTCTGGAGAAGGCGGGAACGCCGCCGGCGGCCCTGCTGCTCTTCGCTCCGGCCTCCATCCTGAAGGAATTTGCCCGCAGGGGCCGGTTCTTCACAGTCCGTTGCAATCCCGTGAATCCGCCGGCGACGATTCCCCTTTATGGCTTCAAGATGGGCCGGGACTATATCCTGAGTGCGCAGACGCTGCCCATCGAGGAGGAATCATCGTGGTATACGGGCCCGGTGGGCCTTTTCCACGGTACCTGGGATATCGTCGTCCCCGTATCCTGCAGCGAAGCTTATCACCGTCGCTACCGGCATAGCGAACTGCACCGTATCCGCAGGACAGGGCACATTTTCTTATTCCGTCGCAAGCTCGTCTGCCGCCTGCTGCTCGACTACCTCCGGCGCTTGGGCTATTGAAGCTAAGCATCACCACGGTACGATAATCTTGAAGGAAATGTTCCGGCCCATATTGCAGATTCCGATGGGTTTGAGCCGGCTCAGGTGGGACATATAGGCCCGGTCCGTGAGATTCGTGCCGATGAGATAGATCGAAAAACGCGTTTTTCCGCGAATGACGACATCGGTTCCGGCCGCTGCACCCAGAAGCAGATAGGACGGGGTGGCGGTCTCCGTTCCGCCTGCGGCGTAATAGCGGTTCTGGGCCAGGGTCCAGTCCAGGTTCAGGGAGACAAAGGCATTGTTGAAGACCTTTCCGTCGTGGGTGATTTCCCATTTGATTTCTGAATAGAGGCGCGGGGCAGGGATGAGCGGCAGGTAATCGCCGCCCTTTTCCCGGGCGTAGACGCAGGAGAAGACGCTGCTCAGGTGCAATTGGTGGATGGGGTGCACGTCGATCCCGATTTCCCCGCCGCCCAGATGCGCCAGGCCGCTTTTGAAGGCATATACGGGAAGCCCTTCATCGGAAACTTCTCCATTGCGCGCCGCAAAGATGTAATTGTCTATCCGGCTGGCGAACAAAGCCGCCTGGACGGAGACGTGCCTGGAACTGAAATCAATGCCCAGGTCTCCCTGCAGGCTGTATTCCGCCTTCAGGTCCTTGTTGCCCTTTTCATAGCGGAAGGTTCCTTCGTGTTCGCCGTTCGAGGCGAGTTCGGCCAGGTTCGGCGCGCGAAAACCGCGGGCGATGTTCGCCCTGAGGGTGAAATGCCGTCCCAGCGTACGGACGGCGCCAAGGCTGGCGCTGATGCCGGGGAAGACCCGGCTGAAAGCTTCGAAGCGATCGGGAAGTGCCTTGCTGTTCAGATAGCGGAGATCGAAGCGTATGCCGCCCGAAAGCGTCCATTTTCCCACTTGCTTGGATGCGGTGGCAAAGAGTCCCGCATCGAACAGCCCGTAGGCCGGAATCAGATATTCTTCTCCCAGGTTATCGCTCAGCTGCCCCATGCCGGCAAGCCCGAAAGCCGTTTTCCAGCCGCGCCCGAAACTGTTCTGGTAACGGATGTCATAATTGAGGGTGTTGAGCCGGAAATCCAGGCCGGGCTCATCCTGACTTTCTTCATACTCCTGCCGGCGGTTCTGCTGCCAGCCAAGGATGAGTTTCAGCTCTCCCTTGTTTAGGCGTATGGTATTGTCAGAAACTACTTTAAAATGTCTGACCTGTTGTAGTGGAAGAGCCGGACTGTAACCGAAATTTTCGCCTTCTCCCTCTATCATCCCCGGGGTAAGATGGTAATAACTGAAGTGAAGCCTCGAATAGCCCCAGGAAGCGTTCCTGCCCGCCATGCCAGAGGCCGCCCGTTCGCGGAACGCGGAGTTGGACACCTTGCCGTTTTGGGCATTCTGATAGGCGTGGGCGTACTTGTCGGAAAAGCGCGCGTCCCACAGCCAGCCGTCGATGTTGCCGTCGGTAGAGAGCGAATAGCCCAGCAACCCGCTGTTGGTCTGATATTCCGCGAGCAGGCTTCCGCCGAATTCTCCGGGTGCCCGGATCGGGGCAGGATGAAAGATAAGGATGCCAGCCAGGGCATCGGAGCCGTACATCAGCGAGGCGGGCCCTTTGAGGATTTCAACGGAGTGGACCCTGGCGCCGTCTATCTCGATGCCGTGCTCGTCGCCCCATTGCTGGCCTTCCTGGCGGATGCCGTCATTGACGACGACCACGCGGTTGTAGCCCATTCCGCGGATGACCGGCTTGGAGATGCCGCCTCCGGTGGTGATTTCACTCATTCCGGCTTCCGAGGCAATCGCGTTGATGATGTTGCTGCCGGAGCGGGCGGCCAGGTCTGCCGGGCGGAGCAGTGAAACCGGGGCGGACATTTCTTTGATCTTGCTGTCGCCGGCAAGTCCGGTTACCACCACTTCGTTGATTTGCAAATGCTTATAAAATATGTCTGTAGAGTCAGGGATATGCTCCTGAGCGCTCGCTGCCATACACACGTATAGCAGCGACAATGTGGAAATTGTCTTGTTCATTCTGTTTCTTTTAAATTAAAGGATTAATCAGGAATACAGAATGTTACAGGAGGGGCTCTGGGTGATGGGGAAGAGGTGGAACGGACGGGGACGTCTTCTGCGCAGCGCCTGGAATCTGCGGATAATTCCGAAGACAGGTCACCGATCAAGGGGCCGGCGGCAGGGGAGAAGACTTGCCCGATTACTTTGCATACGAGGCAGTCATCCGTGCTGTACTTGACGGTCAGATGACCGGAGTGCGGCTTGTGCTGAAGACAGGATTCGCATTGAATCTCTTCTTGCGCGGATTCTTCGTGATGGTGGAACGGCGCGAGAAAGACCATCGGCAACAGCACCGACAGCAGGATAAAAGAGGATATGCGCCGCCCGGAAGTACGCAAAACGGGGGCAAAGATACAAATTATTTGAAGTATTCCTTGAGTGCCTCTACATATTTGCTGAATGCCTCCTGTCCGGCCGCGGTAATCTTGCAGGTCGTGCGTGGCATCTTGCCCTTGAATCCTTTCTCCACCGTGATATATCCGGTGTTCGTGAGTTTGTCAATCTGCACGCTGAGGTTTCCCGAAGTGGCCCCCGTCTGCTTTTTGAGGTAGGTGAAGTCGGCTTCATCGACTCCGGCCAGGATGGACATCACCGCCAGCCGGAGTTCAGAATGAAGGAGCGGGTCTAACTTGGGAAACATGGCTACTTGTACTGGAGTTTCATGATCAGTCCGGTCACGAGCAGCAGGAGGCCTCCCAGCGTAAAAAACAGCAGTTGTGCTTCTCCCATCACAGTCATGGCAAAAACGGCTCCGCCTATACCCAGGAGGAATCCGGCAATGATGATGGCCCAGTTCTTCAACAGGACGCCGGACATGCATTCCGCAAGGCCCATGATAATGACGATGATGAGCGTCACGTGCATGGGAACCAGGGTGATGGCAATGGCGCTGAGGGTGACAGCGAAGGCGCCGAAAACGCTCCATACATAGCTGAGCATCTTGCTCACCTCGTTTTGCGGCTGTACGGTCTTGTATTTGCCCATCAACGCGGCCAGGGGATAGCCGATTGCCGGCATCGCAAACCAGAGGAAGTTCCACTGGGGCTTGCCGGTATTATGCCATAATAAATAGATGACAAGCGAAACTGCGGTCAGCAGGGCTCCCCAGAGAAGGAAGTATTTGGCACTGCCTCGAAGAATGTCCTTCCGATTCTTGTTGAAGGTTTCGGTGATGAGTTGAAGGCTTTCGGAAGCCGTCATTTCCTTGTTTTGTTCCATGGTATCAATTATTTAACTTGTTCCTGCGGCCAAGCGCAGCTGCGCAGTCTGCCTTAACCGCGATGCAAATATAAACAAGTTTACAATATAAACCAAATATTTTTTACAAAAGGGGGCAAAAATCACTTATTGCAAAAACGGACAAAAGTCTTTATTTTTGTAACTATACATAAAAGATCTATTGTTATGAAACGAAAGATCAGCATAATCCTGACAGTCTCGTTGCTATTCGCTTCCTGCGGAACGCTGCTCGCCCTCAGGAGCTATAATGGTCTCACCGAAGACATCAGTGTGGAAGCCATTGGAAACAATCTTCCCAACCATCCCCGCCTTTATTTCAGCGAAAAAGATTTTCGTCGCCTGCGTCGGACCACTTTTGGCCATCGCGGGAACCGATATGTCCGCAATATCAGCGGGGGTATCATAAAGGCAGCGGATTCCTTGGCAATGCACGGGGATTATCCTTACCGGAAGGATGCAAGCGGCAGAC